>DATJBC010000209.1:0-14513 GCA_035515515.1 Acidimicrobiales bacterium | reverse complement strand
GGAACCTCGACGGCTCCTTCGCCGGTATGCCGTGCCCGTGGGACTTCCCCCACGTCGATGCGGGCCGCTTCTGCCTGCCCGAGGCGGCCGTGGGCACGTGGGGGGGCTTCGTCTTCGTCTGCGCCGACCACGACGCCGGGCCGCTGGCCGACTACCTCGAGATCCTGCCCGAGCACTTCGCCCCGTGGGACCTGGCGCAGCGGTACCTGACGGCGCACGTGGTGCGGGTGGTGCCCTGCAACTGGAAGGTCGCCCTCGAGGCCTTCATCGAGAGCTACCACACCGTGGCCGTGCACCCGCAGCTGCTGCGCACCAGTGGCGACACCCAGACCGAGTACGACGTCTACGAGGGCGTGCGCCACGTCAGCCGCATGATCACGCCGGTGGGGATCGCCAGCGAGCACGTAGGGCGCGCCGTCGGCGAGCAGGAGATCGTCGACGCCATGTTCCTGACGAAGGACGACCCCGAGGCGCTGGTCCCCGCGGGTGGCACCGCCCGGCAGGTGCTGGCCGAGCGCACCCGGCGCCAGCTGGCCGAGCGCACCGGCGGGGACTACTCGGGGATCACCGACTGCGAGGCGCTGGACGCCATCGAGTACTTCCTGTTCCCCAATTTCGTGCCGTGGGCGGGCTACACCACGCCCTTGGCCTACCGCTTCCGGCCCAACGGCGACGACCACCGGACGGCGGTGATGGACGTCATGCTCCTCGAGCCTCTCCCCGCCACCGGGCCGCGCCCCGCGCCGGCCACCACCAGGCACCTGCGCCCCGAGGAGCGGTGGGCCGACGCCCCCGAGCTCGGCTATCTCGGCCGCATCCTCGACCAGGACACCGCCACGCTGGGGCGGGTGCAGCGCGGCCTCGAGGCGGCGGCGGAGCCGGCGGTGACGCTGGCCCAGGAGCAGGAGAGCCGCATCCGGCACTTCCACGCCACCCTGGCCGGGTACCTGGGGCCCTGAGTGGCCGTGGTGCCCGACGCCCCCGAGTCGCGCTGGCGTGCCGACGACGCCGAGCCCGTGGCCGACACCACCGTGGGGGGCATCCTCGTCGACGCCGCCCGCCGCACGCCGGCCGCGGTGGCGCTCGTCGAAGGGTCGCCCGACGCCGCCGCCCGCCGGCGTTGGACCTACGGCGCGCTCCTGGCCGAGGCGCAGCGCGCGGCGCGCGCCCTGGCGGCCCGCTACGCGCCGGGGACCCGGGTGGCCGCCGTGGCCCCGAGCATCCCCGAGTCCCTCGTCCTCACGTACGGCGCCGCGCTGGCGGGGATGGTGCTCGTGCCCGTGAACCCGGCGCTGCGCCCCGGGGAGCTGCGCCACGTCCTGGGGCAGTCGGGGACGGCCGCCGCCTTCACGGTGGCCGAGCACCGGGGCGGCGACGTGGTGGGGGCCCTCGCCTCCCTGCGCGGGGAGCTGCCCGCCCTGCGCGACGTGGTCGAGTTCGGCCAGTGGGAGGCGTTCTGCGCGTCGGCGCCGGCGCGCGGCGCGCCCCTGGCGACCGTGGCCCCCGGGGACGTGGCGCAGCTCGTCTACACGTCGGGGACCACCGGTGCGCCCAAGGGGGCGCTGCTCACCCACCGGGGCATGACCAACGCGGCGCGCCTCGGCGCCGTGCGCTTCGGCATGCGCCCCGGCGACGTCTACATCCAGACCATGCCGCTGTTCCACGTGGGCGGCCAGGTGGTGTCGTTCCAGCTGTGCCAGTGCTCGGCCACGGCCGTCCTCGTCCCCGGATTCGACGCCGGGCTGGTGCTCGAGCTCGTCGAGTCCGAGCGCGCCACCCTGACCTGCGGCGTCCCCACCATGCTGCTGGCGCTCATCGAGCACCCCGACTTCACCCGGCGCGACCTGTCGTCGCTGCGGGCCATCAGCGGGGGTGGGGCGGTGGTGCCCGCCTCGCTGGTGCGCCACATCGAGGACGCCCTCGGGGTGGACTTCGCCGTGGTGTTCGGGCAGACCGAAGCGTGCGGGTTCATCTCCCAGACCCACCTGGACGACGCCGCCGAGGACAAGGGGGAGACGCTCGGGACCCCGCTCCCCGGGGTGGCGGCGCGCGTGGTCGACCCCGCCACCGGGGCGGTGGTGCCCCGGGGCGCCGTGGGCGAGCTCGAGGTCTCGGGCCCCAACGTCATGGCCGGCTACCACGACCTGCCCGCCGAGAGCGCCCAGGCCATCGGGCCCGAGGGGTGGCTGCGCACCGGCGACCTCGTGACCATGGACGCCCGCGGCTACCTGCGGATCGCCGGGCGGCGCAAGGAGATGATCGTCTCCGGCGGGGAGAACATCTTCCCCGTGGAGATCGAGCACGCCCTGGCGGCCCACCCCGGCGTCGCCCAGGCGGCCGTGGTGGGCGTGCCCGACCCCCGCTGGGGCGAGGCGCCGGTGGGCGTGGTGGTGCCCGGGCCCGGGGGCCCGCCCGACCCCGGGGACCTCGAGGCCTTCCTGCGCGACCGGCTGGCGCCGTTCAAGGTGCCGCGCCGGTGGGCGTTCGTGGACGAGCTGCCCCGCACGGCGTCGGGCAAGGTGCAGAAGCACGTGCTGCGGGACCGGCTGCTCGGGCCTGGGTAGCGTCGCCCGGGATGGACCCCTGCGGCCGGCGTCAGTTCCTGCGCGCCGCCGCGGCCGGCTGTGCCGGGGTGGCAGCGGCCACCCTGACCGGCTGCGCGGGGGAGCGCCGTCCCCGCCGCGCTGCGCCCCGGGCCGGGGCCACGACGACCACCGAGGCCCTCGACCCGGCGGCGTGGGCGGCGCTGGCGTCGTCGCTCACGGGGCGGCTCGTGCTCCCCGACGACCCCGCCTACGCCACGGCGCGCCTGTTGTACGACCCGCGCTTCGACGACCTGCGCCCCGCGGCGGTGGCCTACTGCGCGTCCCCGGCCGACGTCCAGCGCTGCGTGGCCTTCGCCACCGCCCACGGGGTCGTGCCCGTGCCCCGCTGCGGCGGCCACAGCTACGCGGGGTACTCGGGCGGGCCCGGCCTCGTGATCGACGTGACGCCCATGCACGACGTCACCGTGACCCCGACGCCGGGCGCCCCCGCCCCGGCGCGCGCGCAGGTGGGGGCGGGCACGCTGCTCGTCGACCTCTACGCGCAGCTGGCGCAGGCGGGCGTGCTCGTGCCGGGCGGGTCGTGCCCGTCGGTGGGCATCGCCGGCCTGGCCCTGGGCGGGGGGATCGGGGTCCTGGCGCGCCGCTACGGGCTCACCTGTGACGCCGTGGAGTCGCTCGACATCGTCACCGCCGACGCCACGCTGCGCACGTGCGACGCCGAGCGCGACGCCGATTTGCACTGGGCGTGCCGCGGCGGGGGAGGCGGCAACTTCGGCGTGGTCACGTCGTTCACCTTCGAGGCCCATCCCATCCCCGAGCTGGCCCTGTTCACGGTGGACTTCCCGTGGGGCGCGGCCGCCGACGTCCTGGGCGCGTGGATGGCGTGGCAGCAGGCCGGGCCCGACGAGCTGTGGTCCAACTGTCAGCTCTCCGCGGGCGGCGGCGGGTTCGCGCTGCGCAGCGCGGGGGTGCTGGTGGGCCCGGCCTCGGCGCTCGACGGCCTGGTCGACGCCCTGGTGCGGTCGGCGGGCGCCGCCCCCACGTACCGCTTCGTGGGCCCCGAGCAGTACCTGCACGCCATGCTGGTCGAGGCGGGGTGCGCGCAGCTGGACGTGTCGCAGTGCCACCTGAGCACCCACGACCCGCCCGGCGTCCTCGGCCGGGCCGCCTCGGTGGCGTCCTCGGCGTACGTCTCGGCGCCGCCGGGCGACGGGGTGCAGGCCTTCGTGGCCGCCGTGGAGGACCTCGGCGCCACGTACCCGTCGTCGGGTGGCGGGCTGGTCTTCGACGCCTACGGCGGCGCCGTCAACCGGGTGCGCCCGGCGGACACCGCCTTCGTGCACCGCCACGCCGTGTGCGGCATCCAGGCCACCGTGGCCAGCGGCGTGGCGCCCTCGGCGGTGGCCGGCGCCCGGGCCTGGCTCGGGCACGTCGCCACCTCGTGCCAGGCCTACGTCGACGGCCAGGCCTACCAGAACTACATCGACCCCACCCTGGCCGACTGGCAGCGGGCCTACTACGGCTCCAACCTCGAGCGCCTGGTGCAGGTGAAGGCGGCGGTGGACCCGCACGACGTCTTCTCCTTCGCCCAGTCGGTCCCGGTGTCGCTCGACGCGCGCGGACGGGGCGCATGACCGGGCTCTCCTTGTGGGCGCCCCGGCGCGATGCCACCATGAGGGCCTGACGAAGGGAGCGGCCCGGTGCACGACCTGATCATCCGGGGCGGCACGGTGGTGGACGGCACGGGCGCGCCGGCGCGCACCGCCGACGTGGCCGTGGACGGCGGGCACCTCAGCGCCGTGGAGCCGTTGCCGGGGGAGTCGGCCCGGCGCACGATCGACGCCGACGGTGCGCTGGTGACGCCCGGATGGGTCGACATCCACACCCACTACGACGGCCAGGCCACGTGGGACGACGTGCTCGCCCCCAGCGCCTGGCACGGCGTGACCACGGTCGTGACCGGCAATTGCGGGGTGGGCTTCGCACCGGCGCGCCCCGATCGCCACGAGTGGCTCATCGGGCTCATGGAGGGCGTCGAGGACATCCCCGGCACGGCGTTGTCGGAGGGCATGTCGTGGGAGTGGGAGAGCTTCGCCGAGTACCTCGACGCCCTGGAGCGCCGCCGCTTCGCCGTCGACGTGGGGACCCAGGTCGCCCACGGCCCGGTGCGCGCCTACGTGATGGGCGAGCGCGGGGCGCGCAACGAGCCCGCCACCCCCGACGACATCGCGGCGATGCACGGCATCGTGCGCGACGCGCTGGCGGCCGGGGCGCTCGGCTTCTCGACGTCGCGCACCATCGCGCACCGGGCCATCGACGGCGAGCCCGTCCCCGGCACGTTCGCCGCGCAGGACGAGCTCTTCGGCATCGGCGCCGCGCTGGGCGAGCTCGGCACGGGGGTCTTCGAGCTGGCCCCCGTGGGGGTGGCGGGGGAGGACCTGGCCGCGCCGGCCAGGGAAGCCGACTGGATGCGGCGCCTGTCGGCCGCCATCGGCCGCCCCGTGACCTTCGCCCTCCTCCAGGTGTCGGGCGCCCCCGAGCTGTGGCGCGACCTCATGGCGGAGGCCGCCGAGGCCGCCGCGCAGGGCGCGGACCTGTGGCCGCAGGTCGCGGCGCGCGCCACCGGCATCCTCACCGGGCTCGACACCACGCTGTGCCTGTTCGACACCGTCCCCGCCTTCCAGGCCCTGCGGGCCCGGGGGTTGTGGGGCCCCGCCCTGGTGGACGCCCTGCGCGACCCGGCGGTGCGCGACGCCGTCGTGTCGTACCGGCCCGGCCCGGCCGAGGGGGCCGCCCTCGAGCGGGCGTTCGCCCTGACCTTCGTGCTGGGGTCGCCCCCCGACTACGAGCCCGGGCCCGAGCGCTCGCTGGCGGCCATCGCCGCGGCGGCCGGCCGCCACCCCCTCGAGGTCGCCTACGACGCCATGCTCGAGGGCGACGGCACGGGGCTGTTGTACGTCCCGATCCTCAACTACGCGTCCATGAGCCTGGATCCGGTGCGGGAGATGCTGCTGCACCCGCGGTCGCTGGCCGGGCTGGGCGACGGCGGCGCCCACTGCGGCACGATCTGCGACTCGCCGCAGCCCACGTTCATGCTGACCCACTGGACGCGTGACCGCGCCAGGGGGGAGCGCCTGCCGCTCGAGTGGGTGGTGAAGAAGCAGACCGCCGACACCGCCCGCCTCTACGGCCTCGGCGACCGGGGCACGCTCGAGCCCGGGAAGCTCGCCGACGTCAACGTGATCGACTACGAGCGCCTGCAGCTGGGGGCGCCCACGGTGGTGCGCGACCTGCCCGCCGGGGGCCGGCGACTCGTCCAGGACGCCGTGGGGTACGTGGCCACGGTCAAGGCGGGCGAGACCACCTTCGAGGACGGGCGCGACACCGGCGCCCGGCCCGGCGCACTGGTGCGCGGCGCCCGCTGACGGCGCCTGCCATGGACCTCGACGACGCCACCCTGCTGTCGATGTTCGACACCATGGCGCTCATCGCGGCGTGCGACGACGCCCTGCGCAGCGCCATCTCCGCCGGCGACGCCACCCTGGCCTACTACTCGCCGCGCGGGCAGGAGGCCGTGGCCGCCGGCTGGGCGGCGGCCCTCGAGCCCGACGACTACCTCGTCACCACCTACCGGGGGCTGCACGACCAGATCGCCAAGGGCGTGCCCCTGCGGCCGCTGCTGGCCGAGATGCTGGGGCGTGCCGAGGGCACGGGCAAGGGCAAGGGCGGCCCCATGCACGTGGTGTGGCCCGAGGTCGGGCTCATGCTCACCACCGGCGTGGTGGGCTCGGGCATCCCCGTGGCGGCCGGCTTGGCGTGGGCGGCGGAGCGCCGCGCCGGGCGCGACGGCGCCCGGCGCGTGACGCTGGTGTCCTTCGGCGACGGGGCCACCAACATCGGCGCCTTCCACGAGGCGGCCAACCTGGCCTCGCTGTGGGAGCTGCCGCTCGTGCTGCTGTGCCAGAACAACGGCTACGGGGAGCACACCGCCTTCGGCCGCCACCAGCGCAGCGCGCACGTGGCCGACCGGGCCGCCGCCTACGCCATGCCCGGGGTCACCGTGGACGGCAACGACCCCGTGGCGGTGTTCGAGGCGGTGTCGCAGGCCGCCGCCCGGGCCCGCGCCGGGGAGGGCCCGACCCTGGTGGAGGCGGTCACCTACCGGCTCTTCGGGCACGTGTTCGGCGACCGCATGACCTACGTCGACCCCGCCGAGCTCGAGGCGGCGTGGCAGGCCGAGCCCGTGGCGCGCTTTCGCGCCGCCCTGGTGTCGCGGGGTCTGCTCAGCGAGGAGGAGGCCGCCGCCCGCGAGGCCGCCGGCGCGGCCCGGGCCCGTGCCGCCCTGGACGAGGCCCTGGCCCTGGAGGAGCCGGGGCCCGAGGAGGTCCTCACCGACGTGGTGGGCGCCGCCGTGGCCGCGCCCGCCCGGGCCCGGCGCCCGGGCGCCGGGGCGCAGGGCGAGACCCTGAGCGTGCGCGCCGCCATCACCCGCGCCCTGGACGAGGCGCTCGCCACCGACGAGCGGGTCGTGCTCCTGGGCGAGGACATCTCCGACACCGGCGTGTTCGGGGTGACCAAGGGCCTGGCCGCCACCCACGGCGCGGGGCGGGTGCGCGACACCCCCATCTCCGAGCAGGCCATCGTGGGCGCCGCCGTGGGCGCCGCCCTGGGGGGCCTGCGTCCCGTGGCCGAGATCATGTTCATGGACTTCCTCGGCCTGTGCCTCGACCAGCTGGCCAACCACGCCGCCAAGCTGCGCTACATGTCGGGCGGCGCCACGCCGGTGCCCATGGTCGTGCGCACGGCGGTGGGCGGCGGGCTGCAGGTGGGGGCGCAGCACTCGCAGATGCTCGAGTCGTGGCTGACCCACGTCCCGGGCCTCAAGGTGGTGGTGCCCAGCAACCCCGCCGACGCCCGGGCCCTGCTGGCGACGTGCATCGCCGACGACGACCCGTGCGTGTTCGTGGAGCAGGTGCCCCTCCTGTCGCGCAAGGGCGTCGTCGACGACACGCCCGTGGCGCTCGGCGTCGCCCACGTGGCCCGGCCCGGCGCGGACGTCACCGTGGTGAGCTACGGCCGCCAGGTCCACGACGCCCTGGCCGTGGCCGAGGCGCTGGCGCCGCGCGGCGTCGAGGTCGAGGTGCTCGACCTGCGCTCGCTGGCGCCGCTCGACACCGACGCGCTCCTGGCGTCGGTGGGGCGCACCGGCCGGGCCGTGGTCGTGCACGAGGCCGTCGTCACCGGCGGGTTCGGCGCCGAGCTGGCCGCCTGGCTGTCGGAGGCCCTCTTCGGCCGGCTGGCCGCGCCCGTGCTGCGGGTGGGGGCGCTGCCCGCCCCGCTGCCCTACGCGGCGGGGCTCGAGCGCCTGGCGCTGCCCGGGCCCGAGCGCGTCGAGGCGGCCGTCACCGCCGTGCTGGCCCGCGGGCGCTGAGCGGGGACGCCCGTGCTGCTGCGGCTGCCCAAGATCGGCATGGAGATGACCGAGGCCGTCTTCGTCCGCTGGCTGGCGGGCGACGGCGAGGCGGTGGCCAAGGGCCAACCCATCTACGAGATCGAGACCGACAAGGTGGCCAACGAGATCGACGCCCCGGCGGCCGGGCGCCTGCGCCACATCGCCGCTGAGCAGGCCACCTACGCCGTGGGCGACCCCGTGGGGGAGATCCTCGAAGCCTGACCGGGGGAGGTCGTCCCTGGTGGGGGCGTCGCGGTCAAGTTGACGGGCCAACGTCCCGAAAATTCCCCCCATGCGACCCGCGGTCTCCCGGGCCGGCTCCCTGGCGCGGCTGTTCGCCACGTTCGCCGCCATCACGGCGGTGCCCGTGGCCCTGCTCGGCCTGGCCCTGGCGGGCAGCTACCGGGGCGAGGCGCTCCAGCGCGGCGTGGACGTGGGGAGCTCCCAGGCGCGCCTCGTGGCCGAGACGGCCGTGGAGCCCCTCCTGGACGGCCGTCCCCTGTCCGCCGGCCTGAGCGCCCCGGAGACCACCGACCTCCGGCGCCTGGTGAGGGGGGCCGTGGGCGACCACACCGTGCTGCGCCTGCGCCTGCGGGACCTGGCCGGCAACGTGGTGTTCTCCGACGACGGGTCGGGCTTCAAGCAGAAGCCCGAGGACGACGCCCTCGACGCCGCGCACGGCGAGATCCACGCCGACATCACCCGGCTCAACGACGACGCCAACGACACCGGCCCCGTCGGCCCCCAGGCGGTGGAGGTCTACCTGCCGCTCGGGGCGGGGACGCCCGAGCACCGCGTGGGCGTCCTCGAGGTCTACCTGCCCTACGCGCCCATCGCCGCCGACGTGAACCGCGGCCTGCACACGCTGTACCGGGACCTCTCCGTCGGCCTCGTGGCCCTCTACGTGGCGCTCTTCGCCATCTCGCTCATGGTCAGCCGCCGCCTGCGCCAGCAGGTGAAGGTCAACAAGTTCCTGGCCGAGCACGACACCTTGACCGAGCTCCCCAACCGGTCGCTGTTCCACCAGTGCGCCATGCAGGCGGTGACGAGGGCCGTGCGCAGCGACACCAGGGCGGCCATCGCCATCGTGGACCTCGACCGCTTCAAGGAGGTCAACGACACCCTGGGACACCACAGCGGTGACGAGCTGCTCACCCAGCTGGCCCAGCGCCTGGCCGAGCACGTGCGGCCCCAGGACGCCGTGGCCCGCCTGGGCGGCGACGAGTTCGGCCTGATCCTGGCGGGGGTGACCGACACCGAGGAGGTGCTCACCCGCCTGCGGGGCGTGATCGAGCACGAGGTCGAGGTGAGCGGCCTCCCCTTGTCGGTGGAGTCGAGCATCGGGTACGTGGTGGCCCCCGACGACGGCATCGACGTGGACGACCTGCTGCAGCACGCCGACGTGGCCATGTACGTGGCCAAGGCCCAGCACGCCGGCGTGGTCCGCTACGACGCCGCCCACGACCACTACGACGCGGCGAACCTGGGCCTGATCGCCGACCTGCGCCGGGCCCTCGACGGCGACGAGCTCGTGCTGCACTACCAGCCCAAGGCCGCCCTCGAGGACGGCCGCGTCGACGCCGTGGAGGCCCTGGTCCGCTGGAACCACCCCACCCTGGGCCTGCTCTACCCCGACCGCTTCATCCCCCTGTGCGAGCAGACCGACCTCATCGACAAGCTGACCGAGTGGGTGCTGCGCCGGGCGCTGGCCGACGTGCGCGACCTCGGGCACGTGGCCGTGGCCGTGAACGTCTCGGCCCGCACCCTCGGGCGGGCCCCGTTCGCCGCGCAGGTCATCAGCGCCCTGCAGGCCGCCGGCGTGGAGCCGGGACGCCTCATCGTCGAGATCACCGAGACCGCGCTGCTCACCGACCCCACGCGCGCCGCGGTGGTGCTGGCCGGGCTGGACGCCGCGGGAGTGCGCGTCAGCCTGGACGACTTCGGCATCGGCCAGACCTCGCTCGGCTACCTGTCGTCGCTGCCGGTGCACGAGCTCAAGATCGACAAGAGCTTCGTCATCGACATGATGGCCAACCCCGCCCACGCGGCCATCGTGCGGTCCATCGTCGACCTGGGGCACAACCTCTCGTTGCGGGTGGTCGGCGAGGGCGTCGAGACCGAGGCGGTGTTCGCCACGCTGCGCGAGGCGGGCTGCGACCTCGCCCAGGGCTTCCTGCTGGCGCGCCCCATGCCCGCCGAGGACCTGCGCCTGTGGCTGGCGGCGGTGTCCGAGCGCCGGGCCACGGTCACCGGCACCCGCTGAGCCCGGCGCGTGCCATCCTGACGGCGCGGCCCGCCCACCCCGGCGCGCCGCCCGCCCGACGGCGGCGCCCCGGAGGGAGGTCTTGCCGTGACCCTGTCGTGGGGAGCGCGCCTGGCCGGCCGCATCGACGAGCACACCGTGTCCTCGCCGGCCCTGGCCGGCAACCACCTCGGCGACCCGCACGAGCGGCCCCTGTGGGTCTACGTCCCGCCCGGCTACGACGACGACGACCGCCGCTACCCCTCGGTCTACGTCATCCAGGGGTACACGGGGTTCCTGGCCATGTGGGCCAACCGCGAGGCCTACCGCCAGCCCTTCCCCGAGGCGGCCGACGCCCTCTTCGCGGCGGGCCAGGCGCCGCCGTGCATCGTGGTGTTCGTGGACGCCTGGACCGCCTACGGGGGCTCGCAGTTCGTGGACTCCCCGGGGACGGGCCGCTACCACAGCTACCTGTGCGAGGACGTGGTGCCCTTCGTGGACGCCCGCTACCGGACGCTGGCCTCGGCCGCCCACCGCGGCATCCAGGGCAAGTCGAGCGGGGGGTTCGGCGCCATGGTCACCCCCATGCTGCGCCCCGACGTGTTCGGGGCCCTGGCCACCCACGCCGGCGACGCCCTCTACGAGTGCTGCTACATCCCGGAGTTCCCCAAGGCGGCCCGGGCGCTGCGCGCCTGGGACGGCGACATCTTCGCCTGGTGGGCGGACTTCGCCGCCCGGCCGGCCTTCACGCGCGGCGAGGACCACGTGCTGCTCATGATGCTCGGGGTCTCGGCGTGCTTCTCCGCCGAGGACGACGGCACGCCCGTGCTTCCCTTCGACCCCGCCACCGGGGCGCTGCGCGACGAGGTGTGGGCCCGCTGGCTGGCCTGGGACCCCGTGCGCATGGTGGCCCACCACGCCGACGCGCTGCGCACCATGCGGGGCGTGTGGATCGACGCCGGCACGCGTGACGAGTGGTACCTCGACCTGGGCGCCTCGGCCTTCCGGGACGCGTTGGCGACGGCCGGCGTGCACGACGTGGCCTTCGAGCTCATCGACGCCGGCCACGGCGGCATCGGCTGGCGCTACCCCCGCGCCCTCGCCTACCTGGCCGGGCGCCTGGCGCCCGTCAGGGGCTGAAGACCTTCTCGACCAACGTGGCGGCCAGGCCGCCCACCAGGGCCTCGGAGAGCTCGTCGGCGGTGGTCGTCCCCACGTGCTCGTGGACCTCGCCGCACAGGCGCGAGGGGCCCACGCTGATCTTCACCCGCACCACGTCGTAGGCCTCGGAGGCCGAGATGGTGAGCTTGCCCGGGCCCCGCTCGCCGAAGGGGTCGATGCGCAGGGCGAGGTCGAAGCTGCGGGGCAGGCGCGTCGGCCGGTCGTGCAGGGTCTCGGTGACCCGGGCGTCGAGCCCCCACTCCTTGAGCATGGCCGAGGTCGTCTCCAGCACGGGCTTGAGCTCCGTCTCGCACTGCAGGCGGAAGGCCTCGAAGGCGGCCTGGGCGCGGGACTCCTCGGCGGTGAGGCGGGCCTTGCGGGCGGCGTCGGAGGACAGGCCCGACGACACCACCTGGTCGATGCGGGACTGCCAGGGGGCGTCGGGGAGCGCGGGCACCGGGAGCACCCGGGCCTCGCCGGGGGGGCCGCTCCCCGCCGTGGCGCTGTCGGCCGAGCCCCAGACGGTGCCGGTGGCCACCGAGGCCGTGCGCCACAGCCCGGCGTGGCGGGCGGGGTCGCCTCCCATCCAGGTGCTGTCGTTGTTCGTGGGCATCGTCGTCACGGTGCCAGACATGGCTCACCGGACGCTCCATCGCACCTCAACAATTGGCCAACGCGCCCGGCGGGGCGGGCGGCGTCAGCGCAGGATCTCGACGAGCAGGACCCAGGCGTCGCAGATCCCCACCGCCTGGCACGTCCCCGCCCCGGCGGCCTGCCGGGAGAGGCCGACGGGGTCCCCCGGCGAGCAGGCACCCCGCCACCACCAGGAGCAGCGTGGCGACCACCAGGACGCGCCGGGCGTGCGCGGCGATGGAGGGTCGGGCCCCGGCCTGCGGTCGGGTGACGACGTCCCGCGACGGGTGCTCACGCCTGGCAGGTGAGCGGGCGGCCGCCGTTCAAGGCCACCATGTCGGCCAGCGCGGCCCCCACGTCGATGGGGTCGCCCGGCCGCGCGCCGGCGCACTCGGCCATGGCGCGGTGCAGGTTGCCGGCCAGGCGCTCGGGGTGGCCCAGCCCGGCGAAGGGGCCGAGCTCGGCCCGGCGGGCGGCCTCGAGGGGGGTGAGGCCGTCGCGGTGGGCCGAGCTCGCCACGGCCTGCAGGAAGCGCAGGTACGCACCGGCCACGTCCACGACCTCGGGCCCGCACGGCTCCCCGTGCCCGGGGACGATGACGGCGGCGTCGAACTCGGCCACACGGTCCAGCGCCACCAGCGAGCCGGCCACCGACCCCATGAGGACGAAGGGGGTCCCGCCGTTGAACACCAGGTCCCCCGTGTACAGCACCCGGTGCTCGGGGATCCACGCCACGACGTCGTTGGTGGTGTGGGCGGCGGTGCCGATGTGGTGCAACTCCACCCGCACGTCGTCGATGTGGATGTCGAGGCGGTGCTCGAAGGTGACGAAGGGGGGTGCCGGGGTGATGTCGCCCCATGCCACGGGCTCCCACAGCCCGTCGGGCCGGAGGATGCCCGCCGCCATGATCTCCTGGCGGCATCGCGGGTGGCCGATGATCGTCGCTCCCGCCAGGAGGCAGTTGCCGTTGGTGTGGTCGCCGTGCTGGTGGGTGTTGACCAGCATGCGGGCGCGCCGGCCCGGCCGATGGCCGCGGTGCTCGTCGCGCCCGGCCACGGTGCGGTCGATGGCATCGACCAGCGCCCGCGTGCGCCGCTCGGTGGCGCAGCTGTCGATGCACAGCAGCGCGTCGTCACCCACCACGAAGCCGGCGTTGTTGATCCACCAGCCCCCATCGGGCTGGATGTAGGCGAACGCGCCCTCGGCCACCTCGACGACGTGCGGCGGGGGCAGCTCGTCGGCCCCGGGATGGTCGTGACGGGTGGAGGTCATGACGTCGTCATAGCACCGCCACCGTCAGCCGGGTGTCGGCCATCTCGGTGCCATGACGGCTGGGAGGCGGCGGCCGACTTCCCGGCGCCCCTGCTGGCGTGACGGCGCGGCGCCGGCGCGCCCTTCCTCAAGGGGCGGCGGGGCCGTCGCCGTCCACGTGGACCCGGCGCGCCGCGTGCACGGCGTCGGTGCCGGGCCCGCCCTGCGACGACGGCTCGGGCCGGAAGTCCACCTCCAGCACGGCCGCCAGCGCGGCACCGGCCGACATCCGCAGCGCGTCGAGGTCGTAGCCGCCTTCGAGGAGCAGCGCCAAGCGCCCCGAGGTGCCCGTGAAGCCGTGCACCCGCCGGGCCATGTCGGCGAAGTCGCCCGCGCTGAGCTCCATGCCGGCCAGGGGGTCGGCCCGGTGCGCGTCGAAGCCGGCCGACACGAGCACCCACGTCGGCGCGAAGCGGGCCACCACCGGGGCCACCACCTCGTCGAGGGCCCGCAGCATGACGTCGCCGGTGCCCCCCGCCGGGAGCGGGATGTTCACGGTCAGGCCCCCGGCGTGGGGGCCCCCGGTCTCGATCACCCGACCGGTGCCGGGATAGAGCGGCCACTGGTGGGTGGAGACGTAGAGGACGTCGGGGTCGTCCCAGAAGACGGCCTGGGTGCCGTTGCCGTGGTGGACGTCCCAGTCCACGATGAGGACCCGCTCGCCCCGCCCCGTGAGGGCCGCCGCCGCCACCGCCACGTTGTTGAGCACGCAGAAGCCCATGGCCTGGTCGGCGAGGGCGTGGTGGCCCGGGGGCCGGGCCGCCACGAAGGCCACGTCCCCCTCGCCCCCGGCGAGCGCATCGACGGCTGCGAGCCCGGCGCCGGCGGCGAGCAGCGCCGTGTCCCATGATCCGGGGCCCACCCGGGTGTCGGGGTCGAGTGCCCCACCCCCCGCCTCGCACAGCGCCCGCACTCCCGAGAGGTGGTCGGGCGTGTGCACCGCCAGCAGCTCCTGCTCGGTGGCGCGCCGGGGTGCGAGGAGGATGACGGCGTCGCGCAGCCCGGCATCGTCGATCCCCGCCAGCGCGGCCGGGACGCGGGCCGGGCGTTCGGGGTGGGAGCGTCCCGCATCGTGGTGGTCGAGCTCGGGGGCGCCGGCGACGAGCAGCACGCGCTCAATCTACGGCGGCCGGGCAGGTGCGGTGCGCGGCCCGACGTGCGCGTCGGG
>DATJBC010000208.1:0-3351 GCA_035515515.1 Acidimicrobiales bacterium | reverse complement strand
GTGCGCCGTCAGGTACCGCTGCGCCAGGTCCCACGGGGCGAAGTGCTCGGGCAGGATCTCGAGGTAGTCGGCCAGCGGCCCGGCGTCGGGGTCGGCGCAGACGAAGACGAAGCCCCCCCACGTGCCCACGGCCGCCTCGGGCAGGCCGAAGCGGCCCGCATCGACGTGGGGGAAGTCCCACGGGCACGGCATCCCGGCGAAGGAGCCGTCGAGGTTCCAGGTGAAGCCGTGGAACGGGCAGCGCAGCTCCTCGACGCGACCGGGCTGGGTGCGCAGCTGGGTCCCGCGGTGCAGACAAGAATTGTGGAAGGCGCGCACCTCGCCGGGGGCACTGCGCACCACCACGAGCGACACGCCGGGCGCCTCGTAGACGAGGCTGTCACCCACCTCGGGGATCTGCTCCTCACGGCACGCCATCTGCCACACGCGGCGCCAGAGCGCCTCCACCTCGCGCTCGTGGGCGGCCCGGCCGGTGTAGCGGGCGCGGGGGACGCCGGTGGTGGCGGGCCGGGCGTCGCCGACGGCGCGCAACGGGGCGGGCACGGGCCGCGTCTCGGCGTCGAGGAGCGCCTGCACCACCTGTGTCCCGTGGGGGACGCCGGTCGTCGTCACCGGTCGCCGGCCGCCGCCTCGCCGGCCCGGTAGCCGAACACGAGCGCGGGCCCCAGGGTGGCCCCGCCGGCGGCCGTGGCCGCCCCGAACGGGGAGGCCGCCGCGTTGCCCGCGGCGTAGAGGCCGGTCACCACGCCGCCCGACGACCGGACGCGCCCGCCGTCGTCGGTGCGGGGCCCGCCCTTGGTCCCCATGCACCCCAGGTGCACCCCCAGCGCGTACCAGGGCCCCTCGCCCAGGGGCGCCAGGGTGGGATGCGGGGCGCGGCGGTCGCCGATCCAGGCGTCGTAGGGGCGCGTGCCGCGCCCGAAGTCCTCGTCGCGGCCGTCTCGGGCGCCGTCGTTGAAGCGCGCCACGGTGGCGGCGAGCGCCTCGGGGGCGAGGTCGAGCTCCTTGGCCAGGCCCTCGAGGTCCTCGGCGCACACCAGCCAGCCGGGGTCGTCGTCGTCGGGCCCGAGGGGGCCCACCGGGTAGCGGCGGCGGTAGGCCGCGTCGAACACGAGCCAGCACGCCGGGCCCCCGTCTCCGACACCCCCGCCCCGTGCGCCCGCCCGCATGGCCCGGCCCACGTCTCCGTAGTTCTGAGCCTCGTCGACGAACCTCGCCCCCCGGCCGTCGACGAGGATGGCGCCCGGCTGGGCGCGCTCGCCGTGCAGCGGGCGGTAGTGCCGCACGCCGTCCACCGCCTCCCCCGGGACGTGCATGGCGGGCATCCACCACCCCTCGGACATGTTGGACACAGAGGCGCCGGCGCGGCGCGCCATGCGCAGCCCGTCGCCGCGGCAGCCGGCCGGTCCCATGGGGGCCACCGGCGGCCCGGCGAGGTGCGCGGCGCGCAGCGCCGGGTCGTGCTGGAAGCCGCCCGACGCCAGCACCACGCGGCCCGCCTCGACGTGGCCGTCGGTGGCGACGCCGACCACCCGGCCCCTGTCGAGCAGCAGCTGCTCGGCGCGCGCCCCCGTGCGGACCTCGACACCGGCGTCGAGGGCGGCGGCCAGCAGGCCGGCCGCCAGGGCCCGTCCCCGGACATGGCCCCGCAGCACCACCCCGTCGTCGTGGGGCACCTCGTCCTCGGCCGACGGCGAGGGCTGGTCGAAGGCGCGCTGCACGCGCCCGTCGATGCCCGCGGCGAGGCGCAGGGGGCGCGGCCACAGCGAGCGCCCCCCCGGCGCCGCCCCGGGCAGCTCGCCGCGGTAGTCGGGCCAGTGGGACAGGACCTCCCACTCGAGCGGCGAGCGCTGCTCGATCTCGTCGGTGACCCGGCGGGCGTCGCCCACGAAGGCCCGCACGAGGTCGCGGTCGACCTCGCCGGTGCACAGGGCGTCGAGGTAGCGCAGGGCCTCCTCGGCGGTGTCGCCCTCCGGGCCGCCGGCACGGCCGTGGCCGGGCATCCACACCACGCCGCCCGACATCGCCGTGGTGCCACCCACGTCGGGGGCCCGCTCCAGCACGAGGACGTCCGCGCCGCGGCCCGCGGCCGCCAGGGCGGCCGCCAGCCCGGCGGCCCCCGAACCCACGACCACGACCGACGGGGCGCTGGTCACCGGCCCAGGGTAGGTCCGGGCCTCCTACCATCGCGGCCCATGACCCTGCCTGCCCCCTCGCCCACCTCCACCGCCCTCGTCACCGGCGCGTCCTCGGGCATCGGCGCCGAGCTGGCCCGCGAGCTCGCCCGCCGGGGACACGGCCTGACGCTGGTGGCCCGGCGCCGGGACCGCCTCGAGCAGCTCGCCGACGAGCTCGGCCGAGCCCACGGTGTGCGCACCGAGGTCCTGGCCGCCGATCTCTCCGACGCGTCGGCGCGCGCGGCGATCCCCGGGGCACTACGCGACCGGGGGCTCGTGGCCGACATCCTGGTGAACAACGCCGGCCTCAGTACCACCGGCCCTGTGCACCGCAGCGACCGCCAGCGCGAGCTGGCCATGATCCGCACCGACGTCGAGGCCGTGGCCGACATGTGCTCGTTGTTCCTCCCGGAGATGGTCGGCCGCGGGCGCGGTGCGCTGCTCAACGTGGCGTCCACCGCCGCCTTCCAGCCGCTGCCCGGCCAGGCGGGCTACGGGGGCTGCAAGGCGTTCGTCCTCTCCTACACCTACGCGGTGCGCGCCGAGCTCCAGGGCACGGGCGTGAGCGCCACCGCCCTGTGCCCGGGCCCGGTCAAGACCGAGTTCGCCGAGGCCGCCGGCTTCACGAAGGAGGAGGCCGAGGGGTCGCTGCCCAAGATCATGTGGCTGTCGGCCGCCCAGGTGGCGGGGGCCGCCGTCGAGGGCATGGACGCGGGGCGTGCCGTGGTCATCCCGGGCGTGGCCAACCGGATCGGGGCGCGCATCGCCTACAGCGCCCCCCGCCGGATGCTCACCGCCATCCTGGCGCGCCAACACCCGGCGCTGCGATAGCCGGGCGCTCAGGCGGTGCCGACGTAGCGCCCGCTCCCGAACATGCACGTCTCGCCCAGCGGACGGAGGTCGATGGCCCAGCCCAGCGCCCGAAGGCGGTCTCGAAGGTCCGCTGGGTCCCAGAAGACCTTGACCACGTCGAACTGCCTTCCGTCGCCGAGCGTCCGGCGGGCGGTGGGCACGCCCCCCACGAGCTGCGTCTCGTCGAGGGCGCTCGCTCGCGGGGTCTCGTCGACGAACCCGACCCTCCCTCCGGGCCCCAGGCACAGGCGCACGAGGCCCCAGAACTCGTCGAGCATCGAGGGCGGGACGTGCGAGAGCCAGTTGGCGAAGAACACGACGT
>DATJBC010000207.1:0-18865 GCA_035515515.1 Acidimicrobiales bacterium | reverse complement strand
GCCTGAGCTCACCGCACCCCGCGAATGATCCGCAGGGCGACATCGGGTGCTCCACCAAGGGTGTCACCTGGCCGGGGGTGACCATCGACGGGGGCCACGGGGCGACGACGTTGTTCGGTTTCCACGACCGGGCACAGGGGTCACCGCCTGTCGACGTCCGGAGCCCACGTGGCGAACCTGAAGGACCACTGCCCGGACGTCGGGCTCACCGGTGGGATCCCAGATGTTGCTGAGTTCGCCGATCGACGCCCAGACGACCCCCACCGGTGTCGGCGGCCCAAGGGCAAGGTCGCGGGCGGGATCTGCGTGAAGCCGACCAACGGCAGCGTCTCCCCTCGCTCCCGGTGCGAGGTTCAGGCTGTCGCCGGGCTGGCCCTCCAGCTCGCCGGGGTGCGCTGTGTCCCCCCCGAGGGGCGGGTGGGTAACCTAGGCGGCCGGTCTCCGAGGAGGGCACATGGGTCGACTGGGCGGGGGGGCGCGTCGCGCGGCGGCGCTCGTGGCCCTGGTGGGGGTCCTGGCGTCCTGTGGCAGGGTGTCGACGAACGTGTCGGCGACGTCGGTGGTGTCGGCACCGGCCGTGCCCACCACGGTGAGCCCCTGGGACTGGCGCACCTATGGCCAGAACGCCCAGCACACCTTCTCCGCCCGCACCACCCTGAAGGCGTCGACGGTGCGCACGCTCCGCAAGGCGTGGGTCTTCCCCACGGGCGACTCCGTGACGGCCACGCCCACCGTGGTGGGCGACACCGTGTACGCCGGGTCGTGGGACGACACCATGTACGCGGTGAACCTGGAGACGGGCAAGCTGCGCTGGAAGTACGTGGTGAAGCCCCAGCACGGGGTGGTGCCCTACCCGGGCCAGACGCACCGGCCCATCAGCTCCGACGGCGGGCTCATCACGTCCTCGGCGTGGTTCGAGCCGGCCGGCGGCGGCCGGCCCGCGCTGGTCATCTTCGGCGGCGGCTACACGCTGTACGCCCTGGACGCCGCCACCGGGGCCCTCTACTGGGAGCACGACTACCCCGGTCGCCAGCCCCAGGATCCCGACTCCGACGAGTCCCGCATCTTCGCCTCGCCGGTGGTGGCCGACGGGCTCGTCCTCTTCGGCATGGACGTGGACGGCCAGAAGCAGTCCCACGGCTTCGTGGTGGGCGCCAGCCTGGCCACCGGGGACCCCGTGTGGGAGTTCCAGACCGACGTCGCCGCGCCGGGCGGGCCGGTCCAGAACGACGGGTGCGGGAGCATCTGGTCCTCGGGTACCGTCCTGCCGGCCTCGGGCCTGGTGGTGTTCGACACCGCCGACTGCGACTTCACGCCCAACGGCCCCTACACCGTCGCCGTCCTGGCCCTCCACATCGCCACCGGCCAGCTGGCCTGGGTCTACAAGCCGCAACTCGCCGACCTCAACTGCGACTTCGACTTCGGCGCCACCCCCAACGCCGGGGTGGACGCCCGGGGCGTGGCCAGCTTCCTGGGCGTGGGGGGCAAGGACGGCACCTACTACTCGCTCGACCCCGCCACGGGGACGCTGCGCTGGTCGACCAACGTGGTCTTCGGGGGCTTCTCGGGGGGCTTCATCGCCACCACCGCCTACGACGGCACCGGCGTCTACGGGGCCACCGCCATCGGCGACTTCGGGCGCTTCGAGAGCTACAACAACAACCAGTCGTACCGGTGCGACCCCTCGGACCCCCGGGACACCCCCGGGCAGGAGCCTTCCGACCACGCCTTCGACGCCGCCACCGGCAAGATCCTGTGGCAGGCGGACCACGCCGGGTCCTTCTCGCCCACCACCGTGGCCGGGGGCATGGCCTTCAACGGGCTCGCCCTCATCGCCACGGCCGTGCAGGTCCGGGACCTCAAGAGCGGGCACCTCATCACCCAGCTCAAGCTGCCCCAGGCCAACTGGTCGGGCATCGCCGTCGTGGGCGACGCCCTCGTGCTCGGGTTGGGCTCCACCTACAGCCCCCGGGCGGCGGGCATCGAAGTGCTCACGCCCGGCGGCAAGCCGCCCGTCGTGCCCGGCTGAGGCCGTCGCCCGCGCGCACGGTCCCCCCGGTGCGGTCAGCGCTGGCCGGGCGAGAGGGACAAGGCGGTGGCCAGCGCATTCTGCAGGAACACCGAGTATCCGACCGACACGTGGTTGGGGATGCTGTACGCGCTGAAGTCCCCGATGATCGGGCTGCACGTCGTAGCGCAGAACCACGGGATGAGGTCCACGTAGCGGGCTCCGGCGTCCTCGGCGGCCAGCTGTTCGGCCGCGTCGTAGGGGGTGCGGGCGGAGCGCACCGAGGTCGAGCACGCCTGGACATCATCGACATGGCGCGAGAGGCAGTCGGCGCCGCGCGACGGCGGCACGTCGCCCAGCACGACCGATGCGCCCGCCGAGCGGCGGACCTCGTCGAGCAGGCGTTCCAAGCCGTCCTTCCACTGCTTGGAGCTGTAGAGCCGCGAGTGGGCTTGTGAGACCACCAGGAGCGCCGGACGGAGCTCGTCGATGCGCTCCAGCACATGGCGGTGCCACTGGTCGCACGCCACCCACCGTCCGGGCACGCCGCGCGCCGGCACCGAAAGCGGGGCGGCCGGGCACGACGCCTTGGTGAGCACGACGAGCCGCCAGTGGTCCGCGCTGGCGATGTTGTCGAGGGCCCGGAACCACATCGCCGCGTGCGAGTCGCCGTAGAGGACCATGGTCTTGGTCCCCGCCGCGTCGCCGAAGGCACACTCCGGCGTCTGGCTGACCGGGGCCGGCGCGAAGCACCCCCCGGGAGGGATCGACAGCGTCTGCTGGGGGCGGGCGATCGCCCCCAGGAGGTCGGCGGGGACGGTCCGGATCCGGCCGGAGGAGGCCACCAGGTGGAGCACGCTCTGGACGGAGCCCGCCCGGCCGAGCGCACCGGGCGACCCGCCGGCCGTGGGCGCCACCGATGCGCCCGCGCTGTCGTAGCGGACGGTGACGACACCCAGGGCGACCGCCGTGACGCCGAGGCCCACGGCGATGCTCCTCCAGGGCGTGCGCCTGAGGACGCGGGCGTGGCGGACCGGTTGCTCGAGCAGGCGGTACATGAGCACCGATGCGCCCAAGGCCACCGCGACCCACACCAGGTTGTCGCCCACCGACAGCGACGCGCGGCCCTGGTACTCGGCCGCCACGACCAGGAGGGGCCAGTGCCACAGGTACAGCGAGTACGACAGGCGCCCCAGGGCCTGCACCGGGGCCAGGCGCAGGACCGACTCCACGCCGAGCGCCGGTGCCACCGCGCCCCCGGCGATGAGGGCGGCCGCGCCGAGGACCGGGACCGCCACCCAGGCGCCCGGGTAGAGGGTGTCGGGACCGAAGGCGACGGTGGCGAGCACGATGGCGCCCAGCCCCGCCCACGTGGCCACGGCGGCCGCCCTGCGGGGGAGGCGCCGGAGCCACGGCGTGGCCAGGGCCACCAGGGCGCCGAGGGCCAGCTCCCAGGCGCGCGTCAGCGGGGAGAAGTAGGCGGCCGTGGGGTTGGCGGAGGTGTCGATCACGGAGTAGGCGAACGACGCGGCCGCCACCACCGTCAGCCCCAGCATGAGGGTGCCCCGCGTCGTCAGGCGCGTGCGCATCGAGGCCAGGACGATGAACAGCGCCGGGTACACGAGGTAGAACTGCTCCTCCACCGCCAGCGACCAGAAGTTCTGCAGGGGAGAGGGCGGCTGCTGGGCGTTCAGGTAGTTGGTCCCGAACGACGCGAAGTGGAAGTTGGCCAGGAAGATCGACGCCCACCGTGCGTCACTGACCGTGCTCGTGCCGGCGCCGATGCCCAACAGGGCGTAGGCGAGGAACACGGTGGCGACGATGACCAGCGCGGCAGCGGGGATGATCCGGCGGCAACGGCGCCCGTAGAAGGCCAGGATGGAGTTTCGCCCTGTGCTCGCTCGCTCACGCAGCAACACGCCGGTGATGACGAAGCCCGAGATGACGAAGAAGACGTCGACACCGACGTAGCCGCCCGTGAAGCCGGGCACACCGGCGTGGAGGAGGACGACGAGGAGAACCGCTACGGCACGCAGCCCCTCGACGTCGGGTCGAAAGGCGCGGTCCTCGGGTGCGGTCCCCGCCTCGTCCCCGGATGGCAGGAGGCGATCCGGGGCCGCCCGCGTCTCCAACTCGGTCACGACCCCCCCGTTGCTGGCCGGGCGCAGGCGCCAAGCATAGGTCGGGGCTGCTGATCCAGCGGCGCCGCGCACGCCCCGCGCCCGGGCGCCCGGCGACGGCGGGACCGGGCGACAGCGGGCGTCAGCGCCCCGGTGACGAAGCGTCCTCCCGCCCGTGGCAGGCGTCGGTGATGGGTGCGCTCAGCGCGTGCTGTCCACGGTGGCCCGCGTCCCCGCCCCGACGCGCGGGGGGACTCCCTTCAGCAGCCCGACGCCGTGGCGAGCGACCCCCCGGGGCACGAGGCGCCGGTCCATGTGACCCGAGCCAGGTTGGCGCCGCCCAGGATGGCGTGGACGAGGATGGCGTCGGAGAGCGTGGCCCCCGACAGGTTCGCCTCGGTGAGCTTCGCCTGGAAGAGCGACGCGCCGGTGAGGTTCGCTCCGGCGAGGTCCGCGCCCGCCAGCCGAGCACCCTCGAGGTGGGCGTTGGTCAGGTTGGTGCTGCTCAGGTTGGTCCGTTTGAGATCGGCGTTCACCAACCGGGCGTCGACGAGCTTGGCTCCGTCCAGGCGCGCATCGTCGAGACTGGCCTTGACGAGGTTGGCATCGGAGAGGTCGGCGTCCTGCAGGACCGTGCCCGACAGGTGCGCCTTGATGAGGTTGGCGTTGCTGAGGTTGGCGGCACCGGCCTCGGCGTTCTTCAGGTTCGCCCCCGACAGGTTGGCCGTCGAGAGCTTCGCTCCCGTGAGCACGGCCCCGGTGAGGTTGGCGCCTCGAAGGTTCGCCCCCGAGAGGTTCGCCCCCGAGAGGTTGGCGTGCATCAGCCGGGCACCCTGGAGGTCGGCCCCCGACAGGTTGGCTCGGGCGAGTGAGCAGTTGTGCAGGTTGACGCGCGGTGCCGGCGCGGCCCGGCAGTTGACAGCGGCCACCACCGGGCCGGAGGTGGCGATGCTGAGGGCGAGGGCGGCCAGCACGAGAGCGGCGCCGGCGCCCACGCGTGCGACGAGAGGGACGCGGGACGGACGAGCCATGACGGAAACCTCCTGACGCCCCGAGTTGAGCACCGCCGCCGAGGGCGCGAATCCCCAAATCTGAGGAATCGTCGCCAGACTGGTCGCCGACCGTCGTCGCGACGTGTTCACGGCGACACGGAGTGCGGTCCCCGGGGCGCGGCGGAGACCGCGACGGCGTTCAGGTCAGGTGCCCGGTCCCCCGTAGCCGAAGCCCGTGGCGTCGGCGGCCGGCACCGGTGTGCCCTTGAAGCACCCCACGGTGTAGGGGAACTCCATGGTCATGTCGTAGTGGTAGATGTCGACGTACTTGCCCTGCCACTTCACCACCGACGTCCGGCCGTGGCAGGCGTCGAGGCTGGCGTCGGTGAGCAGCTGGCCCCTGGCGTTGTACTCGACGTAGATCCCGAAGCCGTCGAGCGCCCAGCCCACCTGTGTCGTGTGGGTGAGCGCCTTCTTCGACAGCAGGCAGGGGGAGAGCGAGTGGTAGTGGTAGCCGTTGGGGCCGTTCGGGTGGCCGTGGCATTCGTCCTGGGTCTCGACGGCCGCCGCGTCGTTGCCGTCCGCGTCGAAGCCGTCGTCGATGGGGATCCCGTTGACGGCGAGGCCGACGACGGGGGTGACGCACTGCGGGGACGAAGCCAGGGTGGGGTCGTAGGGGAGCCGGGCGACGATGCTGTGCGACGTGATGCGCGTCGGGTCGGGGTTGTAGGCCCGGGCCGGGTCGGTCCGCGCCACGGGGAACGTGCCCGAGCGCGGGGGGAGCCCGTTGCCCACCAGGACCTCCTGGGTCCCCTTGTGGGACTTCTTGAACTTCTTGTGCCACCGCACGTCCCCCTGGACGGCGACCTTCGTAGTCAACGACCACGTGCTGGCGGTGGTGTTGATCCACGGCGGGGTGGTGACGGGCTGGCTCCCGTTGGGGACCTGGCAGACCCACTCGTATCCCTGCTGGGGCGACGACGACACCTTGCCGCTACCCAGGGGGAGGGCGCTGAGGTTCAACGGCGACGCCGGCATGCACACGGCCTGGTCCGTGGCGGAGCTGGTGCAGTCCTGGGCCACGGTGGCGGTGGAGGGCTGGGTGGCCACGCGTGCCGCCTCGGTGTTGGCCGATGCGCATCCTCCGGCCAGCGCGGCCGCGAGGGCGAGGACGATCCACGGCTTCGTGCTCCGGGTCTTCACGCTTGCTCCGTTCTGGGCGTCACCCTCGCTGCGAGGCATGGTAACGAAACCGGGCGGCGCCGTCTCTCGTCAGAAGGGACGAGATCGACCCTCGCGCCTCCGCCGCAGCGTGGCGCTCTGGCCGTTCTCAGTCACCCGCCCTATCCTCTGCGGGGTGGGGGAGCACTGGGAGTACCAGGTCTATTGGTGGGATCACCAACGCGAGAGCTGGCACGGATTGCGGGGGAGCCCGGGCATCAAGGCCATGCTGGCGGCCATGGGCACCGAGCGTTGGGAGCTCGTGTCGGTGACCGAGACGGCCCAGACGGGCTACACCTTCTTCTTCAAGCGGCCCGCCCCGCCCGTGGCGACGGCACCGGGGCCGGCCAGCGCCGACGGCGCCGCCGTGGCCGCCTCGCCGAGCGTGCCCTAGCGACGGCCCGGCCCGCCTCGACTCCACCGGCGGGCGCCGCGACACCTGGCGCCGGGGGGGCCTGCCGTCTCGGCCCGTGGGGCGCCACGCGGCGGCGTCCGTACGCGCGGGCGGGCTGGTCTCGGCGGCACCACGGGACGGGTGGTCCGTAGGCTGCGCTCATCGACGCCTCGCCCCCGCACCTCATCGGCAGCCACCCCCGCCACGACATCGGCCGGACGCTGTGCGGCGCGGTGTTGGAGATCGGGCCGGGACACGCCCCGTTCCCGACGGCGCCCGACGCCACGGTGACCTACTGCGACCGCTCGGTCGCCGGGGGGCGCGACGCCAACTGGCCGGAGCTGGCCGGCCAACCCCACGGCCCCGAGGCCCACCTCCAGCGCGACCTCGACCGCGACGGGCTGCAGGGGGTCGGCGACGGCAGTTTCGACGCCGTGGTGGCCTCCCACCTGATCGAGCACCTGGCCAACCCCGTCGCCGCGCTGTGCGAGTTCGAGCGGGTGCTGCGCCCCGGCGGGCGCCTCGTGCTGATCGTCCCCGACCGGACCCGCACCTTCGACGCCGTCCGCCAGCCCACGCCCGTGGACCACGTGTTCGGTGACTACGAGCGCCGGGTCACGGAGGTGGACGACGACCACATCCGCGAGTTCTGCGCGGCGATCTACCACCAGCCGCCCATCCATCCCGACGAGGTCCGCCAGTGGCACGACCCCGACCGCTTGGACGCCGAGCGCATGGCGCTGCACCGTCGGCGCTCCATCCACGTCCACTGCTGGACGCCACCGGAGTTCGCGGCCCTCATCGCCATGGGACTGGCCCGGGGTGTGATGTCGTGGAACCTGTGTGACCTCTACCTCGCCGACGATCCCGGCGACCAGCCCGACAACGAGTTCGGGCTGGTGCTGGAGCGTCCCTCGGACGCGCTCGACCCCGCGGCGCGCAGCGCGGCGTTCGTGGACGCGTGGGCCCGCAACGTGCTGGGCCGCCCCGACCGGGAGGCGAGCCGGGCGGCGGCCGCCGTGGTGGCCCTGGGCGGCGCGCTGCACGGTCCGCCCGAGTTGGCGCCGGCGCTGGCCGCCCTGCAGGCGTGCCTGGGAGAGGAGCTGGCCGCCACCCGCGCCCGGGCGGCGGCGGCCACCGAGCGCGCCGTCGCCGCCGAGGGCCGCGTGGAGGGCCTCGTCCGGCGGGCGGCCGAGGCCGAGGCCGCTCGCCGGGCCATCGTGGCGAGCCGCTCCTACCGGGTGAGCCGGCTGCTGGCCGGCGCCCTGCGCCGGGCCCGAGGGCGCTGAGGGCCGAGCCCCGGAGCCCCGGGGCGTCCCCTGTCAGGTCAGGACGTGCCCTTCACGTGGATGGCGTCGGCCACCACCGTCTCGAGGTGCTCGGTGTAGGCGGCCGCCAGGTGGTAGCGGTCGAAGTAGACCTCGTAGCGGCCGATCACGGGCTCGCAGCGCCTGGCGCACAGCCAGGGCAGCACGCTCACGTACTGGGCGCCCTCGGTGGCCGCGGCGCGCTGCTCGGCGGCGTTGTACGGGGTGAGGTACGACACCGGTGACACCGCGCACGCCTGGACGTCGTCGTGGTGGGTGGCCAGGCAGTCGGGCGGGCTCTGGGGGAAGGCGGGGATGTTGCCCAGCACCACCACGCGGGCGTGGGAGGGCCGCAGCTGGCGGATCCCCGCTTCCAGGCGCTGCTGCCACAGCGCCGGCGGGTACGGCTTGCCGTTGTTCATCGGCTGGTTCTCCTGCGTCAAGACCACCAGGTCGGGCTTGAGCTCCTTGATGCGCTTCACCGCGAAGTAGTGCCAGGCGCGACAGGCGTAGAGGATGTCGTTGAGCTTGGAGGCGGTGGTGGGGTAGTTGCCCGCCATGCAGAAGCCCTTGCCCAGGATGTAGAGGCGCCAGTGGGCGGCCTTGGCGACGGCGTTGAAGGCGTCGAACCACATGAGGGCGTGCGAGTCGCCGGACAGGACCATGCTGTGGGTCCCGGTGGGGTCGCCGAAGAGACACGTGGGCACGGTGGTCTGCTGCAGGGTCGGGAAACACGCTCGGGGGGGGCCGCCGAAGTCGTCGGTCACGGCCTTGAGCGACGGCGTGAGGTCGCCGGGGAGGCTGTGGATGTGCTGCGCCGCCTGCACGAGCCGGGCCACCTCGGCCTGCGATCCCGTCGTGACGGCGGCGGGCCGTGGGGCGCCCCCGGACGTCCCCGCCAGCGCCACGCTCGTCACCGCCACCGTGACGACGACGAGGGTGACGCCCATGACGACGCTGCGCCACGGGACCCGGGCCAAGAACGCCGCGTGGCGGACGGGGTTCTCGACCACGGCGTAGGTGGCCGCCGAGGCCGCCACGGCCAGGGCCACGAGCCCCAGGGCCTCGGGAAGGGGCAGCTGGGTCTTGCCCCCGGCCTCGGCCACCACGATGAGCATGGGCCAGTGCCACAGGTACAAGGAGTACGACAGCTTCCCCACGTACTGGAAGGCCCCCAGGCGGAGCACCGACTCCGCGCCGCGCGCCGGGGCGGCGGTCCCGCCGGCGATGATGCAGGCCGCCCCCACCACGGGGATGGCCACGAGCGACCCCGGGTAGGCGGTCTGGGCGTCGAAGGCGCAGGCCCCGTAGACCACGGCCGCCAGCCCGAGCCAGGTCCCGGCGGCGGCGAGGGCGGGCGGGAGCCGCCGGAGGGGCCCCGCGCCCAGCGCCACGAGGGCCCCCAGGGCGAGCTCCCAGGCCCGGGTCCACGGCGAGAAGTAGGCCCCGGTGGGATCGGCGCTCGTCTGGAGCACCGACAGGACGTAGGAGGCCACGATGACCACCACGACCAGCGCCGCCAGCCGGGTCCGCAGCGAGGCGCGCGAGCCCACGGCCGCCACCACCAGGAAGAGCGTGGGGTACACCACGTAGAACTGCTCCTCCACGGCCAGCGACCAGAAATGCTGGAGCGGCGAGGGCGGTGCCTGCGACGCCAGGTAGTTGGTCCCGATGGCGGCGAAGTGGACGTTGGCCGCGAACAGCGCCGCCCAGCGGCCGTCGGACGCCGCCCGGGCCCCGGCGAGCTCGCCCAGCGCGATGTAGGAGGCGACGACGGTGACCACGAGCACCACGGAGGCCGCCGGGATGATGCGCCGACAGCGCCGGGCGTAGAAGGCCACGAGCGAGGTCCGCCCCGAGGCGGCCCGCTCCCGCAGGAGGACACCGGTGATCACGAACCCCGAGATCACGAAGAAGACGTCGACCCCGACGTAGCCGCCCTCGATGCCCCGCACCCCGGCGTGGAACAGCACCACGAGCGCCACGGCCACCGCCCGCAGTCCCTGCACGTCGGGGCGGAAGCGACGGTCCTCGGGGGCGGTCCCCGCTTCGTCGGCGACAGCCGACGGGCGCTCGTCGACAGCCTCCCTGGTGATCGAGGACACGCGGTTCCCCCCAGGCCCCATCGTCCCAACGACCCGAGGGCCGAACCTGCTGGCTGGCCCACCAGGCTACTCGGCGGTGGTCGCCGACGAGGGCGCGTCCACGCCCCGGGCGGCGCGCCCTGCGGCCCCGGGCGACGGGATTCCTACTGCGCGCCGATGAGGTAGATCGTCCCCAAGGTCTGGTTGAGGGCCACGCTGGCGTCGGTCAGCTCGCCGAGGGCCGCCGCGGGCGCGCCGGGGTCGGTGGCGGCGCCCTCATCGAGGTGCGCCGCCGCCAGGAAGTCGTCGAGCGCCGAGGTCCAGGAGGCCTCGGCGGCGGGGTCGGGGATGGGGGGAAGCGCCCCCGCGGACTGCACCTCGTCGTCGAGCGCCTGGGCGAAGGCGACGACCAAGGCGGTGTCGCCGGTGGCGGGGAGGTTGCCCGTGGCCGTCCGCAGATTCCCCTCGTCGCCCGTCAGCGTGGTGAAGACCCTGCCGTAGGAGGCGTCCCAGTCCGCCACGGCGCTCTGCACCGCCGGAGACGAGGAGTCCGGGGTCGTGGGGGCGGCCCCGGGGGGCAAGGTGGTCGCTGCCGGCGCCGGCGACGGCGGTGCCTGCGACGGCGGCGACGCGGGGGACGCGCTGGTGGCGGGCGGCGCCGACGCCGTCGTCGTCGGCGCGCTGGTGGCCGGACCGGCGGCCGGTGTGGAGCTCGGGGGCGCCGTCGTGGGCGCCGGGGCCGGTGGCGCCAGCGACGTCGTCCCCGGGGGCGCCGTGGTGGGCACCGAGGTCGTCGAGGCCCGGCCGGCGCCCTGCCCGGACGCGGTGGTGGTCGACGAGGCGCGCCGTGCCGGCGGGGGCGAGGAGCGATGGGCCACCAGCACCACGACGCCGGCCACGATGGCCACGGCGAGCAGGGCAGCCGTTGCCACCGCCAGGCGCTCTCCACGCCGGCGCGGCCGCCACCCCAGCGCCTGGCGCCATGCGCCCGCCCCGGGCAGGCCGCCGGCCCCGACGGGTGCGGCTCCCTTCGGGGCGCCAGGCGCCCCGGCGGGCTCGCCGTGCGGGGCCTCGGACGAGGCGGGCCCCGTGATCCACAGATCGTCCATGTCCATGGGAAGCAACCGCCCGTCGTCCGCTCGGCGGGTCGCGTGGGCGCCCCGATGCGCTCGGGGGACAAGGTTAGGTCGGCGGCCGGGCGGGGATCGACAGCGGGGCCGTCTACCCTCGGGGCTGGAGCCACCCCCGCGAGGAGGACGACGTCATGTTGATCTCGACCATGAACGACATCCCGGGGTACGAGGTCACCGAGGTGCTGGGCGAGGTGTTCGGCCTCACCGTCCGCAGCCGCAACATCGGCTCCCAGCTCGGCGCGGGGTTCAAGTCCCTCGTGGGAGGCGAGCTCAAGGGCATGACCAAGAACCTCGTGAGCAGCAGGCAGGAGGTCATCGACCGCATGGTCGAGGAGGCCGCCGCCAAGGGGGCCGACGCCGTGCTCGCCATGCGCTTCGACACGTCGGAGATGGGTGGCAACTGGACCGAGATCTGTGCGTACGGCACCGCCGTGAAGACCCGCAGGATCTGATCACGCCCGGATCGCATTGGCGTCCCGTCGTCGCCGACGGACCGCTCGGTCGGTGTCGGACCCGACGGAGGGGCACGGAGCCCGCCGGCCTCGGGACGCGGCGCAATGGGACGCACGCCGCCGCCCCGCCCCCGGATCGGGTGCACGCGCGCGGCGCGCCGCCGATTCAGGAGCGACGCTGTGCGAGCACGGCCCCATCGCGTTGCTCGACGATACGGAACTGCCCGCCCGGCCCGGTGAGTGTCTTGAGCAGTACGTTGCTGTCCGCAGAAATGGTCCCAGTGTCGACGACCAGATAGGCGATCCCGGCCGGGCTCTCCGGCGGCTCGGTGCTGTTGATCCCGTAGTAGGACCGCCTCCACGGATTCGGGAACGTGTAGATCTGGTCGCGGTGGCTGAGGTGGGGCACCACCGTGTAGCTGGCCGACACCGCCGCGTCGCCGGGTACGCGCGTGACCATGTCCGCGAGGGTCTTGACGGTCGGGCTGGCCGTGAGTGCCCATGTTCCACCCGTGTAGAGCTTGTGGTCGAGCGGTGACGGGGACCAGACGAAGTTCGACACGAGAGACACCGCGCACAGCGTCAGCACGACGTTTCGGACGCGTTCCCTTCGGAGACTCGTGAGCCCTTCGATCACGGCGAGGAAGATGCCGGCCGCGACGAACGACGTGTACTGGTACCGGATGTCGTGCGTGTAACCCTGGTTGTTCGTGACATTCTCGATCAGTGTTGGAAGAGCCACGAACAGCGTGGCGGGAGCAAGGAGCGCCACGCCGAGGATGGGAAGGAAGAGCTGGGCGAAGTACCGATACCGGTCCTGTTGCAGCCCCAGATTGAGGACGCGCGTTGGATGACGGACGATGTTCCAGAGAATCTGCCAGATCGAGTTCCCGAGGCTGGAGAATTGGTAGAGGTAGAACGCGCCCGAATAGCCGGTTGCGGCCGGGATGATGGCCTCGACAGAGATCAGGAACCATGCCAGTGCACCCCCGCACGTGAGCACTCCGGCACGACGCTTCCGGCGGAAGAAGAGAAGAACGCCCAATGCGATGATGGGGAGCGCGGCGTCCTCTTTGCACGCCAACACGATGACCACGCACAGCGCGTACCAACGCCAACGCTCCCGGTCGGCGAACCAGTAGGCGAAGAGGAAGGCCGGTATACCCAGGTACTCGGGGTGGAAGTGCCACCAATTCATCCACTCCACGCTCGGGTAGAGCAGCCACGCGAAGGGCAGCCCGAGTGCCAGCCATGGGCGTGCGAGGCGATCTCTCGCCAGCAGCCACAGGGGGATCGCGGAGACGCCGAATGCGAGGGTCTCCACGACGTACAAGAGGTGCGGCCCGGCGCCGAGCCAGTAGAACGGAACCAGGAGGTAGATGATCGGATTGACGTGGTTGGCCCACATGTCCAGCCCGCGAATGGTCACGAACGGGTCGAGGTGGTGGGCGGAGAGCCAGATCTCCTGATCGAAGATCCCCATGTCGTAGTCAAAGGTCCCGAAGTTGGCTTGCTGGAGCCAGGTCAGCCACCCGAAGACGGCGCTGTAGGTGAGGACCATCGCGGCCAGGACGAGCTGCGGGCGCGCCCAGCGGCGAAGCCATGTGATGGTGGGCTGAACCCACGGCGCGAAGCCGAGATCCGTCCAGGGTCGAACAGGGGGTTCGACAGATTGGTCCGAGGTCCCTAGGAAGAGATCCTCACGCGAGTCCACCCCGGGACGCTCGATGGTCACTTTTGGCTCCTCACGAACCCACCCGTGCTCTACAGAGGGTAACCGTGAGGTCCCGGCTAATTCGGACTCCCGGCTCGCTCCCTGCGTAGCGGCGACTCGGAGGTGGAGCGGCCCGTGTTTCCCCGAGGGCCGACCGGCGCGCACACCTCGATGTCGACGGGTGCCGGCTGTCGGGGCGACCCGCAGGGTCGACGACCGCGGCACCGTGGAGGTCGGCTCCGGCACGCTCCCCCGACACGGTGCCCTACAGTCTCCGGGGCATGGGCCTGCGGGAGGCGATCCTCGGTTTGCCGTTCGTCGACGCGGTGGCCGAGACGCGTCGGCTGCGTCGGGCGCGGCGCGCCAGCGGGTACGTCATGGAGTCGGCCCCCGGCCACTTCGGCTCGCCCATCCCCGCCCTGAACGAGATCCGTCGCCGCGAGGCCGAGATCTTCGCCGTGCCCGACGCCGTCGCCGGCGTGCGCATCGAGGCCGAGCCCCAGCTCGAGCTGGTCCGGGGCTTCGCCGACCTCTACCGGGACCAGCCCTTCGGCGCCCAGCCCCGGCCCGGCCTGCGCTACCACTTCGAGAACACGCTGTTCAGCTACGGCGACGCCCTGGTGCTGCACTGCCTGCTGCGGAGCATCCGGCCGCGCCAGCTCGTCGAGGTCGGGTCGGGCTTCTCCTCGGCCGTGATCCTCGACACCAACGACGGGTTCCTCGGCGGCGCCACCACGTGCACGTTCATCGACCCCTATCCCCAACGACTGCGGGCCCTGCTGCGCGGTGACGACCACGACCGCTGCACGATCGTCACCCAGCCCGTCCAGCAGGTGCCCCTGGAGGTCTTCGACCGGCTCGGCGAGGGCGACATCCTCTTTATCGACTCGACGCACGTCTCCAAGGTGGGCAGCGACGTGAACCGCCTGGTGTTCGACGTCCTTCCCCGCCTCCGGGCGGGGGTGCTCGTCCACTTCCACGACGTGTTCTACCCGTTCGAGTACCCCCGCGAATGGGTGTACCGGGGCCGGGCGTGGAACGAGAACTACCTCCTGCGCGCCTTTCTCATGTTCAACGGCGCCTTCGAGGTGGTGCTGTTCAACTCGTACCTGGCGCACTTCCACCTCGACGCCGTGCGCGCCGTCATGCCGCTGTGGGCCGAGCGCCCCGGGGGATCACTGTGGCTCCGGCGGCTCGGCGCAGGGGCGGGATAGCCTGCCGCCGTGCACGCCCGCGCCGTGAGCCCCGCCCTGGGCGCGGTGGTCGAGGGCGTCGACCTGGGGCGGTCGCTCGACCAGGACGCCGTGGCCGCCATCCGCCAGGCGCTCCTGGCCCACAAGGTGATCTGGTTCCGGGGCCAGTCGCTCGACCCCACCGCGCTGACCGCCCTCGCCGTACGTTTCGGCGAGCTCACCGAGGCCCATCCCGTCGAGCCGGCCCTGGAGGGACACCCCGAGGTCCTCCCTCTCGACTCCGACGAGGGGGCCCGGGCCGACGTGTGGCACAGCGACCTCACCTTCCAGGAGGAGCCGCCTCTCGGCGCGCTGCTCCACGCCGTGGAGATCCCCGCCAGCGGGGGCGACACGATGTGGGCCGACATGACCGGTGCCTACCGGGCGCTGTCGGCGCCGGTGCGCGCCTTCCTCGACGGGTTGAGCGCCACCCACTCGCCCGCCAAGGCGGGCGGCTACTTCGCGGGGCGCGACGCCAGCGGGGGGGCGGCTGCTGGCGCGACGGCGGGGGCATCCGCCAGCCATCCCGTCGTGCGGCGCCACCCCGAGACGGGCGAGCGGAGCTTGTTCGTGAACCCGCTGTTCACCGACAAGATCGACGGCCTGCGGCGCGCGGAGAGCGACGCGCTGCTGTCGTTCCTCTACGGCGTGGCCACCGAGCCCGAACACGTCGTGCGCTGGAAGTGGGAGGCGGGCGACGTCGCCTTCTGGGACAACCGCTGCACCATGCACTACGCCCTGCTCGACTTCGGGGCCGCCCGCCGCCGGATGCTGCGGGTCGCCCTGGCGGGGGACAGGCCGGCGCGCTAGGGGCGGGCACGGGCCTCAGGGGCGGAAGACGACCTTGATGGCCTGCGCGCCGGCGCGGTCGAGGGCCGTGGCGACGGCGCTGCGGTAGTCCTCCAGGGCGAACTCGTGCGTCACCACCACCTCGGCGGCGGTCGCCGAGGCCGCCACCGGCTCGCCCGTCCCGAGACGGCGGGGGCGGGCGCCGGCTACGCGGTGGACGCCAGCGCGTGCTTCTCCCGTCCCGGCCCGCGCCTGGTGGACGGGGTCGAGCTCCTGGCGTGGGCGCTGCACCCCGAGGCCGTGGGCGGCCCGCGGGGCGGGATCAGGAGGGTTCGCTAGGCGGCGGGGTGACGAGCGCCTCGGGCAGGGGACCGGTGGCGGGGGCCGCCTGCACGGTGGACAGCAGCCGGTCGGCCGCCTCCTTGGTGAGCTTCACGGCGCCCCCGCACATCGTGCACGTGGTCTGGTAGCGGGTCGTGACGGGCGCCACGGGCACGAAGAACAACGTGACGAAGGTGCGGGCCCTGCTCAGCACCTGGGCCGCGGGCGTGTGGCACAGCGAGCACATGGCGAACGCCGTGGCCAGCCGGTACGACTTCTGCCGCAGCCCCACGATCCACAGCACGGGCGCAGGCTACCCGGGCCGTGCCCCGCCGAGGAGCATCCCCCCGGGCGGGGCCGGGGCGGGGGTCGGGCTCAGTCGTCGGTGAAGGGGATGAACGGGCTGGGCGGCAGGTACTCGGAGGGGACGTCACGGGTCGAGCGGTAGCGCTGGACGACGAAGACGTTCGGTGCGGCCGTGGGGCTGTGCACGTCGCTCTCGTAGACGCCGCACAACGCCACGTCGCGCGCCGTCTCGAAGGCGCGGTCGAGGGCGACGGATCCGGCGCGCAGGTCGAGGAGCTCGACCGTGGCGACCCGGCCCACGAGGCAGTACGTGCAGCCGTCGTCGGACGCGCCCACGACGCGGCCCACCATGCAGTGGTCGTCCCCGTCGTCGATGGCGAACACGGCGGCATCGCCCGAGCCCAGACAGGCCTCGACGGCCCGGGGGTCCGCACGGTCGCGCCGCCCCAAGGAGTGGCGGCGGTCCCGCATGGCCCACCGCACGGCGACGGGGATGTCCGTCCCCGCCCCCTCGGGCGGGGACGTGTCGTCGGCGGGCACGGTTGGCCGGCAGGGGCGTCAGGCGTGCGGTGACGACGTCACCGACGGCCGCCACGCATCGTCGGGCGAGCCGTCGCCGTCCCGGCCGGAAGGGGAGGACGTGCCCGGCGCCGCCCGTCCGGCCGGGGCCCCGGCGCCCGCCGCCGTGAAGGCCCGGGCCCGCAGGGGCGTCTCCTTGATGAGCAGCGAGAGGGCGAAGCCCACCACGGCGAAGGGGACGGCCACGATGAACACCCACTCGACGCCCGAGGCGAAGGCCCCCACCACGATGTGGTGCGCGGCCGGGGGGAGCTTGTCCAGCTGCGCCGGGTTGGCCGAGATGTTGCCCCCCCGGATCATGCCGTGCACGCTGGCCGGCAGGTGCTTGGGCAGCGCGGCGAACAGCCGGTTGTCGAGCACGGCGCCGAACAGCGCCACGCCGAAGCAGCCTCCGATGGAGCGGAAGAACGTCGCCGTGGAGGTGGCCACCCCGAGCTGCTCGTAGGGGACGGCGTTCTGCACCACCACCACCAGGATCTGCATGACCATGCCCACGCCCACGCCCACCACGAACATGTAGATGCTCGTCAACCAGAACGGCGTGGTGGCGCCCAGCTGGGTGAGCAGGGCGAGCCCCACTGAGACCACCGCCGTGCCCATGACAGGGAAGCGCTTGTAGCGCCCGGTGCGGGCCACCATGCGCCCGGTGGGGATGAAGGTGAGGAGCATCCCCACCACGAGCGGCAGCAGCTCGAGGCCCGACACGGTGGGACTGGCCCCGTGGACGGTCTGGAGGTAGACGGGCAGGTAGATGATGGCGCCGAACATGATGAGGCCCACGATCAGCCCCACCGCGCTGGAGACGGTGAACGTCCCCATGCGGAACAGGCCCAGCGGGACGACGGGCTCGACGGCCCGTCGCTCGACGGCGATGAACGCGCCCACCAGAGCCACGGTGGCCACGGCCAGCCCCACGATCTCGGGGGACCCCCACGCGTAGGTCGTGCCGCCCCAGGTGGTGAGCAGGATGAGGGCGGTGGCCGCGCCGGACAGCACCGCCGTGCCCGTGTAGTCGATGCGATGCGGACGGCGCACGCGGGGCACGTGCAGCACCGCGGCGATGACGAACAGCGCCACGACGCCGATGGGCACGTTGATGTAGAAGATCCAGCGCCAGCTGAGGTCCTGTGTGAAGAGCCCGCCGAGCAGCGGACCGGCCACGCTCGTGACGGCGAACACCGCGCCGAAGTAGCCCATGTACCGGCCGCGCTGGCGCGGGGAGATGACGTCGCCCACGATGGCCTGGGCGCCCACCATGAGGCCGCCGGCGCCGATGCCCTGCACCGCCCGGAAGGCGATGAGCTCGACCATGTCGTGGGCCAGCCCCGACAGCGCCGAGCCGCCCAGGAAGATCACGATGGCCGCCTGGTAGAAGCGCTTGCGGCCGAACTGGTCGCCCAGCTTGCCCCACAACGGCGTGGAGATCGTGGACGTGAGCAGGTAGGCGGTCACCACCCACGACAGGTGGTTGAGCCCGTGCAGGTCGCCCACGATGGTGGGCAGCGCCGTGGCCACGATCGTCTGGTCGAGCGAGGCCAGGAACATGCCCAGCATGAGTGCGCCGATGACGGCGAGGATGCGGCGGTGCTCGGCGGGGCTGATGTCGTCCTCTTCGGGGGGCCCGGGCGTCGGCTCCGGGTCGAGGGTCAGGGTCTCGGTCACTGCGTCAGTCCTCACTCACTGCGTGTCGGTGTCGTCGATCTCGACGGTGGCGTCGAGGTCGCGGGTGAGCGCCTCGGCGAAGTGGCTGAGCAACTGCCCGAAGCGGCGCTGGTCCCGGTCCTCCCACCCGTCGAGCAGGCGGGTCAGCCAGGCGCGTCGTGCGGTCAGCACGCGGTCGATGGTGCGCTGGCCCTCCGCCGTGAGTACGAGCAGCGAGGCCCGCCGGTCCCCGGGGTCGTCGTGGCGCACGATCAGGCCCTCGCGCTCGAGCTGCTGCACCTTACGGGTCACGGTGGGGGCGTCCACCCCGAGGCGCTCGGCCAGGTCGGTGATGCGCAGGCCCTCCTCGTCGTTGCACAGCCGGTACATGAGGGCGACGCCCGCCCGGTCGACGCGGGCGCCGGCCACCCGCAGCAGCCGCTCGTGCACCTTGACCTGGTTGAGGGTGCGGACCACGGCCTGCAGGGCCGCCTCGATGTCCTCGACGGGGGAGCGCTCGACCACGGTCGCCGCCCCCTGGTCCCGAAACTTACTTACCATAAGCAAGCAGT
>DATJBC010000206.1:0-11104 GCA_035515515.1 Acidimicrobiales bacterium | reverse complement strand
TTCGTCCCGATCAGCCACGGCGTACGAGTCAGTACCGCCATCCTCTCGTACAATGGCCGCATCTACTTCGGCATCACAGGCGACTACGAGACCGCGTCCGACGTAGACGTGCTCGCGCTCGCTGCGTCGGCAGGCATCAGTTCCCTTCTCGATCGCGTCGTGATCCGACAACGCGATACTCCCGGCCGCGCCGGTGGTGAATCTGACTACACCCGGCCCACAAGGGATTCATGAGACCGTAGCGCCCGAAGCTCGGTTGAAGGTCCAGCCAATGTGTCGGGGAGAGCGGGCAGGCACAAGAAGACCGGAGTGATCAAGGCTCAGCGGGGTCGATGCCGTCTCATGGGCCTACCAGCTCGGGCATCCTTGCCTCCCGCCCGGCGAGGCCCTCGATATCCGCCCTCACAGCGGCCGTCAGTTCAGCCGCAGATCCCTCGATCGCCGCGGCCAGCCGGTCGAGGTCGCCGATGACATCGGCATCGGCGGTAAGACCTACTCCGAGCGTCCCGTCATAGGACACGACGCCGATGATCAAGGCGATGTTGCCGGTTACTGTCACGAACGGGTACAGCTCGAGCAGGCGGGAACCGAGCAGAAAAGCCCGGTCGTCCGTGCCCGGCAGGTTGGTCACCGCGAGATTGGCGAAGGGCTGGCGTCTGAGGGCGACAGCAGCGACGGTGCGAAGCAGCCGGGGTGTCACGAGCTCGCCGAGCGCGAAGAGCAGTGGGCCGAGCATTGCCTGCCGGGATTCCTTACGCGCGAGCATGTCGCCGTGGACCTCCCTGAGGCGGCTGACCGGGTCGAGCGAGCCCGCGGGGAGGTCGGCGATCATCAGGGAGAATCGGTTCTCGACTTCTCCCGGCCGGATATGGGTGGAGACGGGCACGACGACCCGCGGACGGACCTCTGCTGGCCCTGTCTCGTCCTCGAGATAGTCACCAAGCGCTCTCGCCACGATCGCCAGCACGACGTCGTTCAGTGTCACTCGTTGCCCGCCTGCGATCTCCCGCAGGTCACGAAGCGGGAGCCTGACCCAGACGAAATCCCGATGGGGTCCTACGGGTCGCGTGATCACCAGCTTGGGTGCCGGCACCGCCGTCATCTTCACGGCATTCACGAGCGTTCGTACGGAGCTGATCAGGCGAGCGGGATGGCGAGGGGCGGTGACGGCTCGCCAACCGGCATCGACCCTCCGATGCAGCTGGTCCGTCAGGGCGTGCACGAGCAGTGGGCCGGACCCCGGAGGCGGCGCAGGAATCCACGGAGCCGGTGTCTCGGCGTCGGCACGGGGGTCGGCATCGAGGACCGAGAGGGCGAACTCGAGTACGGCCATGCCGTCGGCCATGACGTGGTTGACCTTGACGACCACCGCGATACGGTCACCTTCGACCCCGTCGACGAACCAGCACTCCCACAGCGGCCGACTGCGATCGAGGGGCGCCTCGAGCAGCGCCGCCACGAAGGTGCGCAGTTCTGCCTGACCACCAGGGCGGGGGAGGGCGGCTGCCCGCACATGGTTGGCGATGTCGAACGAGGGGTCGTCGGCCCATACGGGGCGGCCCAGGTCGAAGGGGATCGGGCTCAGCTTCTGGCGGAAGCGGGGTGCGCCTGCCAGGCGGCTCTCGATGTGGCGGCGCAAGTCGCCCATCCTCAGACAGCCCGCCGCGTCGCGCAAGGGCCCGGCCTCGAAGAGACACAAGGCGCCGATCTGGAGCGGCGCCGCCGAGGACTCGGCGCAGAGGAGGGTCGCGCCCTGAGCACTCAGACGCTCATACGACACCGTCCAGCACCTCCTGTCGGCCCCCGTCAGCGTCGGGTCTGCCCTGGGGCCCGGTACCGTCGGTGGTCCTCCAGACATCGTCGAGGAAGCCGGCGATGGCACCGGTGAGCCTCTTCGGTCGCAGCCGGAGCTCCAGGGGCGACCGGGCACGGAGGAGCCTGGCGTTGGGCATCTGCTTTGCCAGGCGTGCGGCGTCGGCGAACGGATGGAGGAGGTCGTTGCGATGGCTGAGGATCAACGCCGGAGCGGCGATGGCCGAGCGCTGCTCGTGGCTGGGCGCCACAGGACCCACGAGGATGCCGTGCAAGAGCGCGGCTGCACTCTCGGGCGGAAGGGACGCAGCATGGATGAGGCTATTGAGGGTTCCGAAGGGGGTGGGAGGCATCCGGCTCAAGATGGCCGAGGTCACCCGCAGGAGCCGTCGGGCATAGTGCACGAGCAGGAGCATCGGATCGAACAGCAGTGCGGCGACGGGCACGGCTCGCTCCAGGACCGGCATCTCGATCACGAGCCCCTGGACCCGGCCCGGCTGCTGTGCGGCCGCGAAGAGGCTCACATTGGCCCCCAACGACATGCCGCCCAGCACAGCGGCACCCACGCCAAGCTCGTCGAGCAGGGCGAAGACCTGTGAGGCATATGTGTCGATCCGATAGGCCGACGCATGACGCGGTTTGTCGCTGCGGCCATGGCCGAGCAGATCAAGAAGGACGACGCGATGGCCGCGGGCGGCCAACGCTTCGGCGATGCCCCGGTTCATCTCGGAGTCGACCAACAGCCCGTGGAGGTAGACGAGCACCCGATCACCCTGGCCGTAGCTGTCGTAGACCAGACGCTCACCGCGGTACTTGAAGGACCGCGTGTCGTAGACCACCCGACCCCTCCTTCGCTGCTCTCGTCCGGGGACCTCATCGAGGCCATGGGCGGATCGGCCCTCTGATGCCATGGTCGGCCTGGGCCATCGCCGAGGCAAGAGCCGAAAGTCACGAGCGCCTCGTCCGGCTCGACGGGTGGTGTGACCCCGGCACCCCACCGCCGCTGGGCCGCCGGGCGGCGCTCCAAGGAAGGCCAGTCCCGTCCTGGCTGTGCCCGAAACGAGGCCGACGCGCTAGAGGTGGGCCTCGCCTTCGAACCAGCGGACGGTGTCGCGTACGGAGTCCTCGAGGGGCCGGGGGTGGTGAGAGAGCTCCGTCGCCGCCTTCGACCCGTCGACGAGTGGACAGTCGAGCAGGGTCCCGACGGACCCCGGCGTGAACACCTCGGAGTGCAAGCGGCGGCCGATCCGCTCTCCGAGCGGCGCGGCCCACCGGGCGAGTCTTCCGGGGATGGCCACCACCGGACCGAGGTGCCCGTTGAGGGCGGCCGCCAGTCGGCTCAGATGGAGGATGGTGGCCGGGTGCCCGGGCAGGAGGTAGTTCTCCCCGGTTCGCCCCCGCTCAGCCGCCGCCACAAGGCCGAGCACGACGTCGCGGACGTCCACCCAGTCGAAACCGCCTCGGATCACGACAGGCAGGTGGCCGCGGGCAGCCTGGTCGATGACGGCGTTGATCCGAGAGGGCTCCGTGTCGACAGGGCCGATGATGCCGGTGGGATTGACGATGGTCGCGTCGAGGCCGGCTTCGATCACACGGCGGACTTCCACCTCACCGGCCGCTTTGGTGCGGTCGTAGACGGGGCGGTCCGGAGCGGTCGCTCGCGGGCTGCGTTCGTCCAGCCGGGGACGGGCCCGGGCCAGGTCAAACGCGTGGACCGACGAGCAGTGCACCAGCCGCTGCGCTCCGGCCTCCAAGGCCGCGGCCGCCACGGCGGCCGCGCCACGCACGTTGATGTCCCACGCCTCGGCATCGACGCTCGCCAGCGTGATCTTGGCCGCCAGATGGAACACGACGGTGGCTCCTTCGAACACCGGCCGGATCGCGTCGAGCTGCCGGACATCTGCGATGGTGTGATCGGTGCCCGCGAGGGGCCGCCGGCCCACGCTCCGCACCCGCCACCCTGACTCCTGGAGATGGCGGACCAGGTTCGTCCCCACGTACCCGGACGCCCCCGTCACCACCGCGGTTGCCGGGTTCGGTCGCCGGGCGATGGTCACGGTAGGAGCGTACTCAGCGTTCTTGGGGGCATGCCGATCGTGTTGCTACAGCGCACCGGGCCGCAGCGGCGCGGCCGTGAGCGGTCGAGTGGGGGTCGTGCCGGCGCGTCGGCTCCCGGGTCGAGCTCCCGTGCCGGGCGCACTACGGTCTTCGTCGAGGGTCGGGCCCAGGTCGACGGTGGAGGTCCCGCGATGGCTCCTAGAGATCCCCAGAAGGAGCGAGCCCCTTCGCCCTTCGCACCGGCCCGGCTCGGACCGCTGGCGCTGCGGAATCGGATCATCAAGGCCGCCACCTTCGAAGGGGTGATGCCTCGCGGCGCTGTCACCGACGAGCTGATCGACTTCCACCGTCAGGTGGCTCGAGGCGGTGCGGCCATGAGCACCGTCGCCTACTGCGGCATCTCCCCCGGTGGCCGGGTGAACCGAAATACCCTCGTCATGTCGGACGACATCCTTGCGGATCTCCGTCGTCTGACCGACGCGGTCCACGACGAGGGGGCAGCCGTTTCGGCACAGCTCGGTCATGCCGGCCTCGTGGCCGACGCTCGATCGAACGGCACGCCCACCCTGGCGCCGTCCACCCAGCTCAGCGCGCCCGCGATGGGCCTCGTCCGGGGGGCCAGCCTCGGTCAGCTCGACGAGATCGTCGACCAATTTCGCAGAGCGGCGACGGTGGCGGTCCACGCGGGATTCGACGCGATCGAGTTGCACCTTGGCCACAACTACCTTCTGAGTTCCTTCCTCAGCCCCAATCTCAATCATCGGAGGGATGAGTATGGGGGGAGCATTGAGAACCGGCTGCGCCTGCCGAGGCGAGTGGTCAACGCCGTCCGATCGGCTATCGGGCCCTCAGTCGCTTTGACGGCGAAGTTCAACATGGCCGATGGCGTGCCGGGTGGGTTGTGGCTCGACGAGAGCCTCCGGTTCGCGACGATGCTCGAGTCGGACGGCCATCTTGACGCTCTCGAGCTCACGGGCGGCAGCTCGTTGCGCAACGCCATGTACTACTTCCGGGGTGACGTCCCCATGGCCGATTTCATCGCAACCCAACCCCGTCTCGTCGGCTTGGGCCTCAGGCTCTTCGGCAAGCGTATCTTCCCCGAGCTTCCATTCGAGGAAGCCTTCTTCTTTCCATTCGCCCGCCAGTTCCGAGAGGTGCTCTCGATGCCGCTGGTCCTTTTGGGGGGAATCAATCGGCTTGAGACGATCCAGTACGCGATGGACGAGGGCTTCGACTTCGTCGCGATGGCGCGCGCGCTGCTTCGTGAACCCGATCTGCCGAACAAGATGCGCGAGCACCAACGTCGCGAAGGTCTCTGTGTCCACTGCAACAAGTGTGTTCCCACTATCTACAGCGGAACCCGATGTGTGCTCGTTGAGCCAAGGAGGACATGACCATGTCGGTTGTTGCCCTGACGGGGTCTGCCGGTGGAATGGGAAGGGCTATCCGCCACCGCTTGGAATCGGCGGGCCATCGGATCATTGGTGTTGACCAGCAAGACGCCGAGGTAACCGTCGACCTGGCGACAGCTTCTGGACGCGAGGACATGGTGGCTGAGATCGCTCGGCTTTGCACTGAATCACTGGACGGCCTGGTTGTTGCAGCCGGCATCCAGGCTGGAGAGGCTGCGACAATCGTCTCGGTGAATTACTTCGGCGCGCTGGCGACCCTTACGGGAGTCCGGCCTCTCCTCGCCAACGGAGCCGATGCAAGCGTGGTGGTGGTGAGCTCGAATTCGACGACGACCCAGCCCGGGTATCCGATCGAGGTGGCCGAGCTCTGTCTCGCCGGCGACGAGCACGCCGCCCGACGAGCGGCAGGGGACGATGCCCTGGGTGCATACCCGGCATCCAAGCTCGCCCTGGCCAGGTGGGTTCGGCGCCATGCGCCGTCAGCTGACTGGATTGGGTCGGGCATCCGGCTGAACGCCATCGCTCCCGGGTTCGTGGACACGCCGATGACCGAAGGGACCTGGGACTTCGTGGCCACCCTGGGTGATGTGTATCCAATTCCGGCTGCTCGTCCCGGCCGCCCCGGCGAGATCGCTGCCCTCGTCGACTACCTCCTCTCGTCTGAGGCAGGCTTCTTCTGCGGATCGGTGATCACTGTCGACGGGGGTACAGAGGCGGCGCTCCGACCCGACGACTGGCCTCGACCCATCGGCCTCTGAAGGCCTTCCGGGGGACTCGAGGTCCTTGGACGCGACAGAGCAAGGGATCTGCGGCATTCCTGCACTACCGGATCCGAAGCGACCGCGTCAGACATGCACGGCAAGATCACGTTGCGGTACGCCGGGGTCCGTCCGACCGGGAGACGGGACGCCAGTGAGAGCCATTCCCAGGCTCTTGCTCCCGACTTCCCGGACACTTGCGACCGCAACCAAAGCGAAGGAACCGCCTGGATGGGATCCTCGGCACCCACAGGGCCCTTGGACCCTGGTCATCGGGCCCCTTCAGATCGCATAGTGGCGCCATGGCGGAGGTGCTGCCCGCGGGCCGGGTCCCGGTATCGGAGCTCGCCGAGGACGAGGTCGTGACCGTGCCCCCGGACTTGAGCCTGGTTGAGGTGGCCGAGACGCTCGTCGATTCCGACATCGGTGCGGTCGTGGTGGGAGCCGGAGGGACGGTAACAGGCGTCCTCTCCGAACGCGACGTGGTGCGGGCCGTGGCCCAGGGACGCGACCTCGCCGCCACCTCTGTCCGGGACATGGCGAGCACGACGTTGATCTGGTGCGACGTCAGCGCCACCGTGGCCGAGGTGGCGGCGGAGATGATGGACCGCTACGTCCGCCACGTCCTTGTGGAGTCGGACGGCGCCCTCGTCGGCATCGTGTCGGCCCGGGACCTGCTCGGCGTGTACGGCACGGCCGAGCCGGACGACCACTAGACGGGTCCCGTGGCGAGCTCGGCGCCCCCGATGACGTCGGGTGACCCCGGCCGGCATCAGGCCCCTGACCTCGACGCCGCGGTGGCGTCCGCCACCGTCGACCCGGGGAATCTGGGGGGGTTTCCCCGCCGTGCCTGGCAGGTCCTGGGGGCCACGGCCTCGCCCCTCGTCGGGGTGGCCACGCGGTGCGCCCGCGACCCGCGCACCGCCGGCGTGCTCGGGGCGGGACCCCGGGTGGCGACGTTCCTTGCCCGCAGCCATCGGCGGTCGGCCGGCGCCGGGACGGACGACTCGGTGGTGCCGGTGCGGCCGACCCCGCTCCTGGCATTGCAGGCGCTGGTCGATGAGGTGCTGATCGCCCTGTTCCACCACCCCGACCTCGTCCCCGGGCCCGGCGACTTCGCCCCGGCGGCGGCCGATCTCCGGCACACGCGCGATCTCTTCTTCGCCAAAGGTTGGCTCGAGCGTCCTGAGCGCTACCACCGCGATCCCCCCGTCCCCGACGACGTGGCGGTGACTCGCGAGCGCACCCTCGACCTCACCTACGACCACCTGACCTTCGCCAGCGGTTGGGAGCCGGACCCGGCCGAGGTCGGGCGGGAACGGTGGCTGGCCCACGAGGCCAACAGGGCCGTCCACGCGTGGGTGTCGTCGCCGCCGGAGGACGGCGGCTCGTGGCTGGTGTGCGTCCACGGCTTCGGAATGGGGTCGAGCGGCTTCATGGACCTGCGCGCCTTCCGGGCCCCGCAGCTGCGCCGGCAGGGCATCGGGGTCGTCGTCCCCGTGCTCCCGCTCCACGGGCCCCGGGCGTCGGGCCGGGTGCGAGGCGAAGATCTCATGACCATCGACCTCGTCGACTCCATGCACGGAGTCGCCCAGGCGGTGTGGGACGTACGCCGGGTCGTCGCCTGGCTGCGGGCCACCCGGGGCGCGACCAGAGTCGGCCTCCTCGGCTACTCCTTCGGCGGACTGGTGGCGTCGCTGGTGGCCTCGCTCGAGGACGATCTCGCCTTCGTCGTCGCCGGGATCCCGGTGGTGGACCTCCCCGAGCTCTTCCGACGCCACAGCCGCCCGCACACTGCCCGCCTGGCGGAGGCCTCGGGGGTGCTCGGCCCCGTCGCCGACGACGTTCACCGGGTGGTGTCGCCCCTGGCGATGACATGCCGCGTCCCCCGCGGGCACCGCTACATCTTCGCCGGGTTGGCCGACCGCATGTCAACCTTCGGTCAGGCGCGACGGCTGTGGCTGCACTGGGACCGCCCCGAGCTCGTCGCCTACGCCGGAGGCCACGTCGGTTTCTTCTGGTCGAAGGACGCCCGGCGCATGGTGGACGAGGCGGTGACGCGCTGGCTCGTTCCCAGCCGCTAGGGCGGCGGGCCGGCTCCGCTGTTCGGTCTAACCCTTGGGCATTCCCTCGGCCGTGCCGCTCGGCTGATGCGCTCGGCTTCTGCGCTCGGCCGGGCGGCCTCGCCCGGGCCCTTCGGTGGCCGCCACCAACTCCCGCAGGGCGTCGGGCACGGCGTCGGCCAGGTCCCAGATGCGGGGCACGAGGTCAGGGCAGGCGATGAGGCCGAAGCCGACGCGGTCCCCCTGTGACAGGACGGTCACGTTGAGGCCGGCGCCGTCGGTGATGGGCCCGAGCGGGTACAGGCCGACCAGGCGGGCCCCCGCCATGTAGAGCGGGATGGTGGGCCCCGGTACGTTCGAGAGGATCAGGTTGTGCACCACCGGGTGGTGCTCGGCGAGATGCAGGGTGGAGTAGAGCCGCGCCCCGAGCCCGAAGGCGTTGAGCCAGAAGTGCTCTGCCCAGCGCATCAGGGTGTCGGCGCCCACCATGCGGTGAATCTCCTTGGCCTGGCCGTTGGCCGAGGCGACGGCCCTCAGCCTCGCCAACGGGTCCTTCTCGTCGGTCGCCAGTGACGAGAACATGACTGAGACCTTCGTCGTCCCGCCCCGTTCGTCAGTCTGGCCGTGAACCGACACCGGAGCGGCGGCGATCAAGGACCGGTCCGGAAGCTCACCTCGGTCCTCGAGGTAGCACCGCAGGGCGCCACCCACAACGGCGGTGACGACGTCGTTCACTGTCACGCGGGTGCGGTCCTTGACCTGCTTCACGGCGGCCAGCGGTATGTCGACAAACGCCACCGACCGCCGGCCCGTCACCGTGGCGTTGAACGATGTCCGCGGGGCGGTGAACGGCGCCGCCACCGGGCCCGCGGTGGGGCCACGGTGACCGACGCCCCACACCGTCGACGCCAGGCGCGCGGCCGTCCTCGGAACCAACAGGGCCAGCTCCCATGGCTCGGACAGGCGGCTGGCCAGTCCCCGTCCAAGCAACTCGAGCTGGCGGGGCGGGCGCGCGGAGCGCCAGCCCTCGCCGGTCGCGGCGAATTCGTGCACCGGTTCCGGGTCGAAGAGGCGGCCCATGATGTTGGCCCCGGACACGCCGTCGATGGTCGAGTGGTGCATCTTGACGATCACTCCTACGCGTCCGCCCGATAGCCCCTCGATGACCCAGATGTCCCACAGGGGCCGGTCCCGCCGCAGGGGCCAGCTGGCGATGTCCCCGGCCAGGGCGGCAATAACGGCGTCGTCGCCCGGGGGGGCGGCGGTGACGCGATGCAGGTGCTCGTCGATGTCGAGGTCCCGGTCGTCGACCCAGAAAGGTCGGCTCACGTGCAGCGGTGCGGGCACGAGCTTCTGGCGCACAGCGGCAATTTGGGGTAAGCGGGCGTGCAGCATCGAGCGGAATGTCTCGAACGACCAGCCCGAGGCCATGGTGCTCGGATCGAGCACGAGGAGCCCGCACACATGTAGATGCATGGTGGGCGTCTCGCAGTACACGAACGAGGCATCGAGGCCCTGCAGCTGCTCCATTTTCGGCAGCGTATGGGCTACCGGACATGGCTTACAGGGTCTTTCGACCCTTCCTCGCACGGCGAACTCGATTTACGACACCACCTCGCCCTGAGCCGTGGAGTGCTCCGTAGGTGCCGCCTGCCGCTGCCGCGATCATCGGTCTCCGTGCCTTCGAGTTCGTCCCCTAGGCCCTACGCCGGAGCAACTACGGGCTCGCTTGGGTACTGACGTCGATTGTCCTGGCCCATGGATCGAAGATGCGCAGGCGCTGTGCGACGTGCACGGCGAGTCTCTCGGTATCGCGCCGGCACATTGCACGATCCGGGGACAGTTGCACCACCAGACCGCCATTTCGACGGCGGACGACCACATCCGTCGCTGCCTCGGTTCCCTGCTGAGCCAACTCCTCGTCTAGCGTGTGGCGGGCCTCAGCGGTGTGTGCGGGCAGCTCAGCTGACTCCAAGGCTGCGATTGTCGCAGTGACGCGTGAGCGAGGCACTGAAGCCGTCATCCAAGGCTCGAGCCGATCTCCTGGACGGTCGACCAACACCAAAGGAATCCGGCGCCGCATTGCACACAAAGCCTCCATTGGCGAGGCCATCACTCGAGATCACTGCGCCTACATCAACGGCGGCGTCGATGGGGTACGTGTCGAGCGGGCACGTGTCATTTCGCAGGGCTGCACACCCGATCGCATCGGGATCAGCGCTGGCCGAACAGGTTCGGACAATGTGTCTCGCTTCGTCTAACTCAGCGGCAACTTCTCGAGCTGCTTGGCTGGACACTGTCGTCATGAGGATCTCCACGAGAATTCCTCCCGGGCGCTAGATACCAATCGCAGCGTCTTTTACGGGCGTTCCGAACACCAGAGGCGAAGGTCCCGTCTTGGCACGGTGTGAGAGCCGAAGAGTCACCCACCGGCTCTGAGGAGGAGAGTTGCGATGGGGCACTTCGGGCCATCGCAATCGCCGAGCACTTCGTTGCAACGGTCGTGCCTGGACTGGATCCTCATCCTGGGGCGCCGGCGCCTCAGGATGTGTTGAGCCTGTCTCGGCGCTACAGCTTTTCGCATGGTGGCCAGGTCATTCGCTAAAGGTGCCTGGGAACGGCAAGACTGATGAAGACGAAAGTAGAGACAGGCATGAACGACTTCATGGGTGCCGCTGAAAAGAGCCCACGACGGCTCGTTCGTCATGGTAGTGCCGGCTCGCCGACCTGGCACGCGTACCGCGTCGTCGACGGAGAAGTCTCACCTCTGTCGGAGTGTCGGCTCGTCCGCTGGACTAAGGCTCCTCAGGAACCATGGGAGACCCTTCGTAGCAAGAAGTGTCAGCCCTGTCAGGACACAATCCGAACTCACTAGCGTGTTGGCTGCCAAGACTTAACACGGTCGCCGAGCTGTGTGGGTTGTGGGTGCCGAGAATGTCATCCGTAGGCCCAGAGCAGGGAGTTGCATCGGCGACGGAGGAGCTATGACGGTGGGCGATGG
>DATJBC010000205.1:0-3197 GCA_035515515.1 Acidimicrobiales bacterium | reverse complement strand
CGCCTGGAAGACGACTCCCACCGTGGACCGCCGGTAGGCGCCGAGGGCGGGCCCGCTCAGCGAGGGGACGTCGGTGTGGCGGAAGCGGATCGACCCCGAGGTCGGGGTGAGGAGCCCCGCCAGGCACGACAGCAGCGTGGTCTTCCCGCAGCCGCTCGGGCCCAGCACCACAACGAGCTCGCTGTCCTCGGCGTCGAACGACAGCCCCGACAGCGGGCGCACCACGTAGCCGCCGGCGTCGAACTCCACCGTCAGGTCTCGGATCTCGAGCTCGGCCATCTCTACCCTCCCGCGAAGGCCAGCGCCGGGTCAGCCGACACCGCACGGCGCAGGGCGGCCAGGCTGGCGCCGATGCCGACGACGAGCGCGGCGACAGGAAGGATGACAAAGGCGCTCGTGGGGATGTCCACGGGCTGGGCGAAGAGCCCGGTCATGAAGTTCACGATGATGGCGGCCACCGCGGCGGCGGCCAGCGCCACGATGACCGCCTGCACGACCAGGCCGACGAACAGGAGCCCGGACGATGAGCCCAGCGCCTTGAGCACGGCGAAGTCCCGCGTGCGTTGCAAGGCGGTGACGTACACCAGCGCGGCCACGATGAAGGCGGCGATCACCCACATGAACACCCGCGAGTTGCCGATCGACGACACGGCCTGGGCCATCTGGTTGAGGCTGGCCGACTCCACCTGTGCGTTGGTGAAGAGCTGCAGCCCGTGAGGGACCTGGTGTGGCACGCCCGAGATGAGCACCGCCCCGATGAGCGGCCGCCCGCCGTAGAGGATCGACTGCGCGTCCGACAGGGTCACATAGGCGTCGGGCTGACCGGCCAGCAAGGTCCGGTTGCCCACCGTCCCGACCACCGTGAAGTCGTGGTTGGCCACGACGAAGTGCTGCCCGATCCCGACCCCCAAGGCGGTGTCCACGACCGCCTCCCCGTTGTGGGCGACCGGTCTTCCCGAGGCGACCTGGGGTGCGCCCAGGTGGCCGGGCTCGATGCCGATGAGCACGACGCTGCTCGTCTGGCCTCGCGACTGCGCCGCCTGGGGGGCCACGATGACGGGGGCGGCCCTCGTCACCCCGGGCACCTGGGCCGCGGCCACCGCCGCGTAGGAGGTCATGGGGGGGAAGGCGGCCAGGCGCCCCGGCGACCCCTGCGCCACCAGCCAGGCGTTGGCGCCCATCGTCGACACCGTTTGGTTGATCTCGGCCGTGAACCCGGCCGCCAAGCCGGCGAGCAGGAGGCCCATGGCGAACACGAGGCCTGCCCCGGCCACGGCGATGATGAATTGCCGGGCACGAAAGCGCAGGTCCTGCAGTGTGATCGCGACCACGCCCACGGCTACCCCCTCCAGCCAGCCGTCAGAATCAAAGCACACCGGCGACGAGGGCGTCCTCACCAGAACTGAGGAGCACCCGGATCTGTCACCCCCTGTTGGCCACGAGCGCGTGCTCGGGCCCCCATCCACCCGTCGTCCGGCGCCGGGGGCCGGGGCGGGGGCGTGGCGCCCTGCTCGGGGCCCGGGCGCGGTGCCTACAATCGGTCGCCGCAGGGGCCAGGGGGCCAGGCGGAGCGGGGGTCAGCGGTGTTCGGGACGATTCTGGTTGCCACCGACGGGTCCGAGCGGGCCACCCGCGCCGTGCAACGGGCGCTCGAGCTGGTGCGCCACAGCGGGGACACCCTCCATGTCGTCACCGCCTACGAGCCTCCGTCGGTTGCCAAGCTCGAGGCCATGCGCGCCGAGATCCCCGAGGAGGTGCGCTGGAGGCTGAGCGCCGACAGCGAGGCCGGCGAGACCCTCCGCGCCGCCAGTAACATGGCCCGGCAGGCGGGGGTGAAGATCGAGACCCACGCCGAGCAGGGCCCTCCCACCCGGGTCATCCTCAGCGTGGCCCAGGACATCGGGGCATCGCTCATCATCGTGGGGTCCAAGGGCGTCGAGCGCCGCATCTTGAACAGCGTGCCCAACGGAGTGGCCCAGCACGCCGAGTGCGATGTCCTGATCGTCCACACCGCGTGAGCGACACCGCAACCTGCCTCGCCCCCTACCTTCCCCGGCTGGTCCTCGACTGGATCAGCAACACCCCCCACGACCGACACCGCACCGTCGAGGGCAGCGTCGCATTCGTCGACATCTCGGGCTTCACGAAGCTGTCGGAACGACTCGCCGACCACGGGAAGGTCGGTGCGGAGGAGCTCGCCGACACGATCAACCGCTGCTTCGTCGAGCTCCTCGCCATCGCCTATGACAGCGGCGGGGCCCTGCTCAAGTTCGGCGGTGACGCCCTCCTGCTGTTGTTCACCGGCGACGGGCACGAGGCGCGGGCGTGCTACGCCGCGGCGGGGATGCGGCGCGCGCTCAGGTCGGTGGGCAGGGTCACCGTCCTCGGCCACCAGGTCAACCTGCGGATGTCGGTGGGAATCCACAGTGGCGTGTTCCACCTCTTCCTCGTGGGCGGCTCCCACCGCGAGCTGATCATCACCGGCCCCGCCGCCAGCGCCACGGTGCAGGCGGAGGCGACAGCCGACGCGGGTGAGATCGTGGTGAGCACCGCCACCGCCTCCGCCCTGCCCAGCCGGGTCCTGGGGGCGCCCAAGGGGGAGGGTGTCCTCCTGCGCACGCTGTCTGGCTTCGAACCACCGCCCGTCCGGGCGCCGGCGCCGGTGTCGGGATCCGGCGACCTCGCCGGCTGCATCCCCGAGGCGATCCGGGCCGCGCTGGCCTCGGGCGTCCAGGAGCCCGAGCATCGCCGGGCCACGGTGGCGTTCGTCCACTTCGACGGCACCGACGAGTTGATCGATTCGGCACCGGTCGACCACGTCACCCGGGCCCTGGACCAGCTGTGCTCGGTGGCGCAGCAGGCGGCACGCCACCACGACGTCGCCTTCCTCGGCACCGACATCGACCGTGACGGGGGCAAGATCATCCTCACGGCCGGCGCGCCCACCACGTCGGGGCAAGATGAGCACAGGATGCTCCTCGCTGTGCGCGACATCATGGACGCACCGCTGGAGCTGTCGGTGCGCGTCGGAGTCAACAGAGGATCGGTGTTCGCCGGTGACATCGGGCCCGACTACCGGCGCACGTTCACCGTGATGGGGGACACCGTCAACCTGGCCGCCCGGCTCATGGCCAAGGCTGCGCCGGGGCAGATCCTGGCCACACCCGATGTGGTGACCCGCAGCCGTGCCCACATCG
>DATJBC010000204.1:0-4149 GCA_035515515.1 Acidimicrobiales bacterium | reverse complement strand
GCGGACGCGCTGGCCTCGCCCGGCCTCACCCTGGGTCTCTGAGCGCGGCCCGGCGCCCGGCGCCCGGCCGGCCGCTCAGCGTGCCGCGCCCTCGGAGCCGACCAGCGCGTCCAGGTCGCTGTGGCGGACCGGGAACGACCCCCCGCAGTGGTCGCAGCGGACGTAGGCGTGCTGGTCGGTCATCTCGACGTGGGCCCGATCGATCTGGATCGTCTTCCAGCACAGCCTGCACTCGCGCACCACGAGCGCCTGCGACGGCCGGAAGCGCCGGTCGTGCATCGTTGGCTCCACCATCTACCCCCCCAACCCCTGCTTCCCTGGGAGCCTCACCGCCACGGTGGGTGGTGGGTCCCCTTCTCATCATGCTCAGGGTGGTCCACTCCGGCATCGTCATTTTTGGGGAAGTCGCCATTTTTGGGGACGCCCGTCGGGCCTCCCGATGACCGGGGCCTGTCGTCGCCTCGTCCGGGGGCTCAGGCCGGCGGCGACCCCGGTCCCGGGGCGGCGGGGGCCCCGGCCGTAGGCTGGCGGGGTGGTGTGGGGCAGGCCGGGTCCCCCCCGGGAGACTGCGGACACCGCCGCCGGCGCGGTGCGCGCCGCCCGGGCCGCCCTGGGGCTGGCCGGGGCCGCCGCCCTCACCCTCGCCCTCGTCGTGGTGGTCGGGCTCGGCCCGACCTGGCCCGTGGTGGCCGCCGCCGCTCTGGGCACCGCCGCCGCCGCGGCGATGGCCCGGGCCCCGGGCCGGGCCGTCGTGGCCGCCGCCGTCCTGGTGGGCCTGGCCGGGCTCGCCTGGATCGAACTGGTCGACGAGGTCCAGTACGGGACGCTGGCGCTCTCGGGCGCGCCGCCGCTCGTCCGGTGGTGCGGCACTACCTACCGGCCCGACGGCATGTCGGCCACCCGGCCCGGGGCGACCGGCCTGCCGGCGTACTCGGAGGTGCTGCGCACGCCGTCGGGGCACGACGTCTACGGGGTGGCGCCCCGCGCCGGGCGGCCGTGCGCGGCGGGCGGGGTCCTGTTCGTCCAGGCGGGGCCGGGGCGCTACCTGGTGTACGGCCCCTCGGGGTGAGCCCGCCCTCCCCGGCGGCCCGCCCCTACAGGGCGCCCAGCACGGACTCGGCCGAGCTGACGTGCAGGCCCCGCTCGGTCTCGACGAACAGTGCGCGCACCACCCCGTCGTCGAGGACGGCGGCGTAGCGCTGGGAGCGCACGCCCAGGCCGGCGCCCGAGAGGTCCGCCTCGAGACCCGCCGCCCGCGTGAACTCGGCGTTGCCGTCGGCCAGCATGACGACGGCCTCGCCCACGTGCTGGGCCCGGGCCCACGCCCCCATGACGAAGGCGTCGTTCACGGCGAGGCAGGCGATGGTGCCCACGCCCCTGGCACGCAGCTCGTCCGCCCGCAGCACGAAGCCCGGGAGGTGGTGATCCGAGCAGGTCGGCGTGAAGGCGCCGGGCACGGCGAAGAGCACGGCGCGGCCCGTGCCGAGGACGTCCCGGATGCGCACCGGCTCGGGGCCGCGGGGCCCCATGGTGCGCACCTCGACGTCGGGGATGGCGTCACCCACCGACAGGGTCATGGCTCGATCCTTTCACCGCCGCGCCGCGGGCGCCGGGCGGGCACGGGCGCCCCCGACGCCGCGGCGCGCGGCGTCACATGGGGTGGGCGCTGAAGAACGACCACATGGCGTCGTCGGCGTCGAGGGCGTTGGACTGCGGCCCGAGGGCCCGCGTCAGCGCCCGCGACAGGGCGGGCCCGCCCGGCCACTCGTGCCCCTCGCCCGAGATGCTGTAGAGCTCGACGACGGCGCCGTCACGGCACCCGCCGTAGGTGGCCAGCGTCACCGCCGGATCGGGGTGGGTGCTGGCCGCCCGGGCCGAGCAGCCGTCCTGGCCCGCCCAGTCCCGGGCGGCCTGGGGAACCGAGTAGGTCCAGTACGCCTGGCCGTGGCCCCCGTAGGGGTCCACGGGGTCGGCCGTGCCGTGGAACGACAGCACGGGGACCGCCCTGGTGGCCGGGCACGGGGTGGGCCGGCGCAGCCCGCTCACCGGGGCCACCGCGGCGAACACCGTGGAGGCGTCGCACGCCAGCTGGCTGGCGGTGCGGGCGCCCCCCGAGAAGCCGGTGGCGTACACCCGGGCGGGGTCGACGCAGTAGTCGTGCTCCATGAGCGCCACCAGCTGCACGAGGAACGACACGTCGTCGGGGGCGCCCGCCGGCACGGCCCGGCCGCCGACGAGAGGCACGCCGGGCACGTTCCAGTCGAAGCCGGTCCCCTCGGGGATGAGCGCCTGGGGGTACGCCACGATGAAGCCGTCGTGGTCAGCGGCGGCGTCCATGCCGGTGAACGCCTCCTGCGCGGCGGCGGTGCTGGCGCTGCCGTGCATGTTCAGGACGAGCGCGACCCGGTGCGCGCCGCGGTAGCCGGCGGGGACGTGGACGACCACGGTGCGGACGTGGCCCCCGATGCTCGGCGACAAGGTGGTGGAGCCCGCTCCCGCCGAGCCGCACCCGGTCGCCCCGGCGGCGTGCGCCGGCGTGGCGGCCGCGCCGGCCTGCGTGGTGGCGCTCGACGGCCCCCCGCCACCGCAGGCGGCCAGCGCCAGTGCGCCCGCGGCCGCGGCGGCCGCCAGCGCGGCGACACGCCGGGGGCGGGGCGCGCCGAGGCGCCCTCGGCCATCTCCGTCCACGCCGGCCTCCCTGACATCGTCCCGTCGGCGGGGACGACGCTACCCCCGGCGACGCCACCGGAGGACGCCACCGGGGGTGCGCGCCTCAGCGGGCGCGGCGCGTCAGCGGTAGGTGAACTGGTCCTTGGACGACGTTGCGCTGGCGCCGTTGGGCGTGGTGACGGTGACGTCGACGGTGGTGCCGCTGGTCCCCGCCGGTGCGGTGGCCACGATGATCTTGCCCGAGACGACGTGGAACGACGCCGGCGTCGACCCGAAGTCCACCGCCGAGGCGCCGCTCAGGTTGTGCCCGGTGATCACCACCGACTTCCCGCCCGCCGCCGGCCCGTGACGCGGGGCGATCCGCTTCACCACGGGTCTCAGGTCTGCGTAGGTGAAGGTGTCGGCGGTCGACGGGGTGCTCGTCCCCCCGGGAGTCGTCACCGTCACGTGCACCGTGCCGGTCCCCGCCGGCGCCGTGGCCGACACGACGTGGTCCGAGACCACCAGGACGTCGGTGGCCATGTTGGGCCCGAAGCTCACGGCGCTCGTCCCCGTCAGGTTCTTGCCGTGGATGACGACCGGCGTGCCGCCGGTGAGCGCCCCGCGATGGGGGGAGACCCCGGTGACGAGCGGGCCCTGGCCCGAGTAGGCGAAGCGGTCACTGCGCCGAGCCGAGCTCGTGCCCACCGGCGTCGTGACCGTGACGTCGACGACCGTGCCGCTCGTCCCCGCGGGCGAGACGGCGGTGAGCAGGTGCGAGGTGTACACGTGCACGTCCGTGGCCGGCGTCCCGTTGAAGTCCACCGCCGTGGCCCCGTTGAGACGCTCGCCGGTGACGGTCACCCGGGTGCCGCCGCCGGCCCGTCCCTGGCGAGGCTGCACGCTCCGCACCAGCGGCACGTCGTAGGTGAAGTCGTCTTTGGGCGACGTGGTGCTGGTGCCGGCGGGCGTGGTGACCGTGACGTCGACGGTGCCGCTCCCCGACGGCGCCCGGGCGATGATGGCCTTGCCCGACACCACGTGGAAGCTCAGGGCGTGCACCCCGCCGAAGGCCACGGCGCTGGCACCGTTCAAGTTGGTGCCCTCGACCGCCACGGCGGTGCCGCGCAGCCCGTGGTGTGGTGTGAGGTGCTTCACCACCGGCCCGTCGCCGGCGGCGGCGGCGGTGCCGGCGGTCACGACGCTTCCCACACTGACGAGCGCGAGCGCGCCGACTGCGAACAGCGCCAATCTGCGAACCATGTGTCCTCCCCCCGATCCCCCGATCTGAGCAGACACATCTTCGTCCTCTGCCCGCGTCGGGTCCAGGGTTTTGTCGCCCGCACGGGTGCTGCCCGGTGGTGGCGCAGGGCGTCGCACCGAGCGCCGCCGGTGGGGCGGGCGGTGGTGTGGAGCCGGCGCGACTCAGGGGCTGCCCAGCTCAGCCCCAGGTGGATCTCAGGCTGACGCGGCCGAGTAGACGTCGCGCATGGCCTGCAG
>DATJBC010000203.1:0-39939 GCA_035515515.1 Acidimicrobiales bacterium | reverse complement strand
CACGTCGTCGCTTCCAACGGCGCGCGTCGGGACCGCCTACGGCGCCGCGCTCCAGGCGTCGGGAGGGCTGCCCCCCTACACCTGGAAGCTGGTCGCGGGCAGCGGGCGCCTGCCCAAGGGCCTCCGCCTGACGCGCCGGGGCACCATCAAGGGCACCCCCAAGCGGCGCGACACCGCTGGCACGTACTCGTTCACGGTCCAGGTGACGACGCACAAGGCCCGGCACACCCCCAAGCAATCGGCCACCCGGCGACTGACGCTGACCCTCGACCCGAGCTGACGGCGCGGCCGGGACCGGCTCGGGGCGGGCCGACGGGCGGTTGGGGGTAGTGGGTCAGTTTGACTCGGCCGGTGGCTAGGCGCGGCGGGGCCTCCGGTCCGTAGGCTGAGGGGTGGTGGAGACGCACATCGACCTCTTCGACGGCCCGTCGTGGGACGAGTCGGAGCCCAAGGGGTACCAGGCCGCACCCATCTCCCGCCTCAAGGGTGCTGGTGAGGGCCTGTTGGGTCTCGGCCTCGGGTTGGCGATACCAGCGTCCTTTGCGCTCACCAAACCCTCTCCAAGAAGGCTGGGCGACCGACGCCCGGCTATGGCGGCCGGGGTCGAGACTCACCCCTGGTCCACCTTCCAGATCGCCGCCCTGCTTGCCTGATTAGGTGGGCAAGCGGGAGCGCAAGCAGTATCTGGACAGGCAGCGCCGCAGGCGCACGTTGGCGTATTGGGATCATGCATTTAGGCGGCTTGACCGCAGGCAGACCTTCATCCGCTTCGTGATCAATCCCCTCCTCGTTCTCGGAGCCGCCCTGGCCCTCGGATTGGCAAACCACGATGTCTGGCGGGTCGTGGGCGGAGTGATCCTGGGGGCGGTCGTGTTCTTTGAGGCTGTGGCATGGCGGAGCCGCCGCCCGCCACCAGGCCGGTCAAACTGACCCACTACCCGGTTGGGGCCGCCGGAGCCCCGTTGGTAGGCTGGCCGCTCCCAGGCGAAGCGTTGGGTAGGTAAGGAGGTGGACGGTGCGCTACGCCCTCCGACCCGGTCGTCCCGGCGCGCCATGAGGGGGATCCAGAGCTACGCGGCCTACATCCCCTACCGACGCCTGGAGCGCAAGGACGTCGCCGCCCTCTTCGGCGGGGCACCGGGGAGGGGCCAGCGGACGGTGGCGTCCTTCGACGAGGACACCACCACCATGGGGTTCGAGGCCGCCCGCCTGGCGCTGCGCTCGGTGGGCGGGGCCTCCCCCGACGCGCTGTGGCTGTCCACCGCCGAGCCCGCCTACCTCGAGAAGACCAACGCCACCGCCGTCCACGCCGCCCTGCGCCTCGACCCGTCGGTGGCGGTGACGGACATGAACGGGGCGGTGCGCTCGGGCGTGGGCTCGGTCCTCGCCGCCCTGCGCGGCACCGGCGAGGTGCTCGTGACCGTGGCCGGCCTGCGCGGCGGGCTGCCCACCAGCGCGGCCGAGAGCGAGGGCGGGGACGGGGCGGCGGCCCTCCTCATCGGGGACGACGGCCCCCGCCCGGTGATCGCCGCGTACCTGGGGGGCGCCTCGGAGACCGAGGAGTTCGTGGACCGCTGGCGCACACCGGGGTCGCCGAGCTCGCGGCGCTGGGAGGAGCGCTTCGGCGAGACCGTCTACCTGCCCATGGTCGAGCGCACCTGGAACGCGGCGTTGAAGGCGTGCGAGCTGAGCGCCGGCGACGTCGACGTGGCCGTGGTGACGGGCAACCACGCCCGCGCCGTGCGGTCGGCCGGCAACCGGCTGGGGGCCAAGGCCCTCGCCGACAACCTGGACGGCACCGTGGGCAACACCGGCGCGGCGCACTTCGGCGTCGCCCTCGCCAACGCCCTCGACACGGCCACCCCCGGCACGACGGTCGCCGTGGTCGTTCTGGCCGACGGCGTCGACGTGCTCGTCCTCCGCACCACCGACGCCATCGCCGACTTCGCCCCGGCCAAGGCGACGGCCGACCAGATCGCCCGGGGCGCACCGATTCCCTACGGGCGCTACCTGTCGTGGCGGGGCATGGTGGACGTCGAGCCCCCCAACCGGCCGATGCCCAATCGCCCCTCCTCGGCGGCGGCGGCCCGCACGACGGGCTGGAAGTTCGGCTTCGCCGGCTCGCGCGACAAGACGACCGGCATCGTCCACCTCCCGCCGCAACGGGTGGGCATCCACGGCGGGACCACCGACGACATGGAGCAGGTGCCCGAGTCCGAGACCCTGGCCACGGTGGCCACCTTCACCGTGGACCGGCTCATCTACTCCGAGAGCCCGCCGGTCGTCTTCGCCGTCCTCGACTTCGACGGGGGCGGCCGCTACCCGTGCCAGCTGACGGACTGCGACGTGGACGACATCGAGGTGGGCACCCGGGTGGAGATGACGTTCCGCCGCCTCTTCACCGCCGATGGGATCCACAATTACTTCTGGAAGGCCCGTCCGATCGGATCGAAGGAGTCCTCGTGAGCTCGAATGGGATCAAGGACCGTGTCGCCATCGTCGGCATGTCGTGCACGCCGTTCCGGGAGCACTTCGACCGGAGCCGCGACGACCTCATGATCGACGCTGCCGACGAGGTGCTGGCGTCGGTGGGTGTGACCAAGCAGGACATCGACGCCTACTGGCTCGGCATGGCCGCCTCGGGCAGCTCCGGCATCGTCCTGGCGTCCGCCCTCAAGCTCGAGGGCAAGCCGGTGACCCGCGTGGAGAACTACTGCGCCACGGGCTCCGACGCCCTGCGCCAGGCCTCCTATGCGGTGGCGAGCGGTGCGTACGACATCGCCATGGCCCTCGGCTGCGACAAGTTCAAGGACACGGGCTTCGCCGGCACCAACGCCAGCCTGCCGCCCAACGACGGCACGGCCCGCACCCTCACCGCCGCGGCCATGTACTCCATGATCCTCCCCGCCTACTCCAAGAAGTACGGCGTGGACGTGGACGAGCTGCGGCTGGTGGTGGCCAAGATCGCCGAGAAGAACCACGCCAACGGGGCACGCAACCCGCTCGCCCAGTTCCGCAAGGAGACCTCCGCCGAGGACATCTGCAAGATGGCCGCCGTGGCGGGCAGGCTGTCGGTCTTCGACTGCGCCGGGGTGGCCGACGGCGCGGCGGCCGCCATCGTGGTGCGCTCCGAGGACGCCCACCGCTACACGGACAAGCCGCTCTACATCAAGGGCATGGCGGTCGTGGCGGGGGACGGCTCGGGCCTGGTTGACCCGGCCTACGACTTCACCACCTTCCCCGAGGTGGTGGCGGCGGCCGAGGACGCCTATCGCCAGGCCGGGGTGGACGACCCCCGCTCCCAGGTGGCCATGGCCGAGGTCCACGACTGCTTCACGCCCACCGAGCTCGTCCTCATGGAGGACCTCTCCTTCGCCGAGCGGGGGACCGCCTGGAAGGAGGTGCTGGCGGGCACCTTCGCCCTCGACGGCAGCCTGCCGGTGAACACCGACGGCGGCCTGAAGAGCTTCGGGCACCCCGTGGGCGCCTCGGGCCTGCGCATGCACTACGAGTGCTGGCTGCAGCTGCGGGGCGAGGCCCCCGAGAACCGGCGCATCGCCAACGACCGCAAGCTCGGGGTCGTCCACAACCTGGGCGGGTACCCGGGCGAGATGGTGTCGTTCGTGTCGGTGGTGGGCGCAGAGCAAGGCTGACCCGGCGCCCGCCGGGTGGCGGGGATCGCGGTCGAGAGACGGTGGGGGGGACCGATCCAGGGTGGCACCGACCACGCGGGTTCCGAACATCGCCCATTTCGTGTTCGGGCTGAAGGAGCGGCCCGAGCCGCTGCACTTCGTGCACTACGTGGCGATCGAGTCGTGCCGTCGCGTGCTGGCACCCGATGCGATCCTCTTACACCACCGGCACCGACCGTGGGGGCCGTGGTGGGACCGGGTGGCCCCGTATCTGGAGCTCCGTCGCGTCGAGCTCGTGCCCGAGGTGCTCGGCGCCGACTACGCCGACGACACCGTGCCGGCCGCCTATCGCTATGCGCACCATGCCGACTTCATCCGGCTGGACGCCCTCATCGAGCACGGTGGCGTCTACGCCGACATGGACATGGTCTTCGTCCGGCCGCTGCGCCCCGACCTGTTCGAGCATCCCTTCGTCATCGGTGCCGAGCCTCCCGTCACCGACGAGCGCACCGGTGCGCTCCGTCCCTCGCTGTGCAACGCCGTCCTCATGGCCGAGCCCGGGGCGGCCTATGCCAGGGCATGGCGTGCGCAGATGGCCGACGAGCTGAACGGCACATGGAGCAACCACAGTGGGTTTCTCTCCCAGGCGCTGCGTGCGCAGATGCCCGACGCCGTGCACGTGGAGCCGCCGGAGACCTTCTTCTCCTTTCCGGCCGATCGCTCGGGGCTCGCCCGGCTCCTCGAAGAGCGCCACCCCGTCCCCGTTGACGCTCTCGGCGTCCACCTGTGGGCGCACCTGTGGTGGGAGCGCGGCCGTCGGGACTTCAGCGAGGCGCACGAGGGGTGGTGCACGCCATCGGCTGTCCGGCGGGCCCGCACCACCTTCGCCGACCTCGCCCGGCCGTACGTCCCCCCGGGCGAGACGACCCCCCCGGACCCTCTGACGGCCGCTCGCCGGGAGCCGGACACCCAACCGTGGATGTACCTGTCGTTCGACGAGGCGAGCGGCTACGGCGTCGCGGCCGACCGCTGCCGGGCGGCCCTCGAGGCGTCCGGCGTCGAGGTCGACTGGACGCCCTTCGTCCCCGGTGGCGGGTGGGGACTCGGATACCAGCCGCCACCGGCGTTCGAGCCCGTTGCCCCTCGGGCACCGGGTCAGGTGGTCGTGGCGCACCTGGTCGCCGAGTACTTCCCCGAGGTCCGCCGCCGCTGCCCGGACGCCCTGCTCGTGGGGCACACCGTCTGGGACACCACCCGGGTCCCGGGGCACTGGGAACGGTGTCTCGACGCCGCCGATCTGGTCGTCGTGCCGTCGCGGTTCAGTGCAGAGGCGCTCGGGCGGTCATCGTCGTCCACGCCGGTGGCCGTCGTGCCCCATGTCGCCGCCGCCGGCCCCCCCGCCACCGGGCGTCCCTGGGCCGGGATCGACCCCGAGGTGTTCGTCTTCTACACGATCGCCGAGTGGACCGAGCGCAAGGCCGTCTTCTTGACCATCGAGGCGTTCCTTCGGGCGTTCACGGCCGACGACCCGGTGGTCCTGGTGGTCAAGACCTCGCATCACGACCGGCGTTGTCCGCCGCCGCCGGGCCGGCGCGCCGTGGAGCCCGGTTCCAGCGCGTGGGCGCTTGCCCGCCTGCTCGCTCACCATCCCCGCCCGCCCGCCGTCCAGTTGGTGACGCGCCATGTCCGGGAGGACGAGATCACCGCCATCCACCACCGCGGCGACTGCTTCGTGTCGTTGTGCCGCAGCGAAGGTTGGGGCCTGGGGGCGTTCGACGCCGCCGTCCACGGGAACCCGGTCGTCACCACCGCCTTCGGCGGCCACCTCGACTACCTGGCGGGGTCTCCGTACCTCGTGCGCTGCGACCTCGTGCCGGTGGAGGACCCCGCCGGCTTCCCCAGCTACGCACCCGACCAGCGTTGGGCCCAGCCCGACGTGGACCACGGAGCAGCGCTTCTCCGGCAGGTCGTCACCGAGCGCCGCCCGGCGGCGGACTGGGCGGCGGCGAGGGCCGAGGACCTGCGGTGGCGATACCGGCCCGCCGCCGTGGCCGCCGCCTTCCGCCAGGCGCTGGCGTCCTGCGGGGCGGGTGCCGGGGCGCCGGGCGTGCCCCCGGTGCCGGCCCGCTGACCCGGTGGACCCATCGTCGCTCAGCCCATGACACCCCTCATGCCACGACGGTCCGAGGAGCTCGACGTCAACGAGGTGGACGACGGCGTCATCGTCTACGACGAGTCCACCGACCGCGTCCACCACCTCAACCCGACGGCGGCCGTGATCCTGGAGTTCTGCGACGGGAGGCGCACGGCGCCGGAGATCGCCCGCGCCGTCGCCGAGACCTTCGGTCTCGACGAGGCACCCGAGACCGAGACGGCGGCGTGTATCGCGGCGCTCGTCGCTCAGGGGCTCGTCAGCTGACCCGGGGCCCCTCGGCGGCGGCCTCGAGGAGCGCACGCACCTGCCGGGCCATCACGGGGAGGTCGTGGTGGCGCCGGACGAACCGGTAGGCGGCGGCCGCCAGCGACGCGCCCAGGGCCGGTGATTCGCAGACCTCGGCTGCGGCCGCGGCCAGTTCCCCGGCCGTGGCGCCGAGGAGCAGGTGCTCGCCGTGGCGCACCTCCAGGCCCGCCGCCCCCGCCGGGGTCGTCACGACCGGCACGCGGTGCGCGAAGGCTTCGAGCAGCTTGATGCGGGTACCGCTTCCGTGCTGGATGGGCGCCACGACGAGGGCGGCGCGGGCGTAGCTGTCGTGGAGATCGTCCACGAACCCGGTGACCGTGACATCGGGACGGTCCCGCAGCGCACGGAGAGGGCCGTCGGGGTCATAGGGTCCGACCAGCAACACCCGCGGACGCGGCACACCACGGGACGCCAGGGCCGGCAGGACACCCTCGACGAGCGCGGTCGCCGCTTCGACGTTGGGGGGGTAGGTCAGGTTGGCGACGAAGAGCATGATCCCTGGTTCGGGCCGGCGCGCCGGGGGTGTGGCCGGAACGCGCACGGCGTTGGGGACGGTGACCGTGCGCAGGTGGTGCCGTTGGGCCAGGGCGGCGGCGTCGGCCGGTGCCGCCAGGCTCAGGGCGCCGAGGCGCGGGCCGAACGTGGCGACGAGCCGGCGGTAGGCGGCAGCGTCGGCTGAGCGGCCCTCGGCCCGGGCCAGCTCCTCGTCGTCGTCGTCGAGGTCGAGCGCGCACCACGGCGCCCCCAGCTGCTCCGCCACGGACACAGCCAGCGGGGCCAGGTACGCCCGGACGCCCAGCACGGGGGTCCCGGCCGCCACGCCACCGGCGCGCACCACGTCGCCCGCCAGGGCGGGGGAGGCGGCCCGGGCCGCCTCGGGGAGCGTCCCCGCGTCGGCCAGGAGCCGCCTCCATCGGGGGTCGGCCACCAGCGCGGCGGTCGCCCGGGCCAGGTCGCGGCGCTCGGGCCGGGGCACGGCGGCCACGGGGGCGGTGACGGTGGCGGGACAGGGCCGGGGCAGGCGGCCGGCCACGGGCACCACGACCACCCGCACCTCCCAGTGGCGGGCTGCGCTCTCTGTGAAGCCGGCCACGCGCATGGAGAGGCCGTTGCCCGTCCAGCACGGCTCGATGGGGGCCACGAGCAGCAGCGGCCCGTTCATGCCAGGCACCCGGGCCGGGTATCCCCACGGAGCGTCGCTATCGATTGCGCTGTGCGCGCGGAGCCCATATGCTTCACCGGCGCCGGGACGGCACATCCACTGACCGAGCGGGAGGCCACCGTGGACCGTGACGAGCACCTCGAGGGATCCGACCCCCACGCGGACCGCCGGGCATTCCTGAAGCGTATGGCGGCGCTGGCGTTCGCCGCCCCGGTGGTGAGCTCGTTCGTGCTGGAGGGCGCGGCGTACGCCGGGCCGAGCACCCAGCACGGGCAGAACCAGACCAAGAAGCCGTGCCCGCCGGCCAACCAGCACGGGCAGAACCAGACCGAGCCGGTGAAGCCTCCGCCCAACCAGTACGGGCAGAACCAGACCAAGAAGCCGTGCCCGCCGCCCAACCAGCACGGGCAGAACCAGACCGACCCGGTGCCGCCGCCCAACCAGTACGGGCAGAACCAGACCAAGAAGCCGTGCCCGCCGCCCAACCAGTACGGGCAGAACCAGACCAAGGTCAACAAGTACCTGCGGCCCTGGTGAGCGTCGCGCCCGGCCGGGCGCCGCTGCTCTCCGCCGTCCTCATCACCCGGGACGAAGGCCGCTTCCTGGGCGGCTGCCTGGAATCGCTGTCGGGCATCGCCGACGAGGTCGTCGTCGTGGACACCGGATCGGTCGACGACACACCCGACATCGCCCGCCGGTTCGGTGCCCGCCTCGTCCACCATCCCTGGCGCGAGGACTTCGCGGAGGCCCGCAACGTGTCGCTGGAACGGGCCACGGGACGGTGGATCCTCTACGTCGACGCCGACGAACGGCTGGTGGACGCCGACCGGTCCGGCCTGGAGGACCTCCTCGGCGACGCCGAGGAGGTCGCCTTCCGCGTGCTGCTGCGGCCCCGGGTGGGGGCGACGCCGTACCGCGAGTTCCGGCTGTGGCGCAGCGATCCACGCATCCGCTTCGAAGGCGTCATCCACGAGAAGGTGGTGCCCGCCATCCAGCGGGTTGCCGACGAGGACGGGCGCCCGATCGGCGTGGCCGACCTCATGCTCCAGCATCTCGGCTACGAAGGCGACCAGACACGGAAGCACCTGCGCAACCTGCCGTTGCTGCGGCGGCAGCTCGCCGTCGAGCCCGAGAACCTGTTCGCCTGGAATCATCTGGGCCGGGTCCTCGAGGCACTGGGCGAGACCGAGGAGGCCGAAGCCGCCTTCGCCCGCGCGGTCGAGACGGCCCGGGCGGCGCCGGCCGGCCAGCCGATCGACCGGCTGGCGTGCCTTTCGTACGGGGACCTGGTGAGGCTGCGCGCCTCCCGGGGCGGGGACGTCTCCGACCTGCTGGCCGAGGCGCTCGCCGCCTTCCCCGACAACTGCCTCCTGCTGCTGATGCACGCGCAGCAGCTCATGGAGCGTCGTGCCTACGAGGCCGCATTGGCCCCGCTCGAGCAGATCGTCCAATTCGATTGGGCCCGCGCCGATGACCCCCCGGCCTACGACGCCCCGATCGTGGGGGAGCTTCCGTGGAGCGCCAAGGCGCTCTGCCTGTTCAGACTGGGTGCGTACGCCGACGCCGCCGAGGCCTACGCGCAGGCGTCGTTGCACGCGCCCGAGGACCCGTCCTACCGGGTGAAGGCCGACTTGGCCCGGGCCCGGGCCCGGCGCGCGTCCTCCGGGGCTCCCCCGTCGAGTGGGTGAGCCGGGCTGGGGCCCGGGTCCGCGGCGCTCATGACGGGATGCGAAGCCATGCAATGCTCACGCCGTGGTCGAGACGGCGCGGGCCCGGTTCGAGCGGCAGCTGGCCAGGCTCGCCCTCCTCGTCACGGGCCGGCTGGCCAGCTGGATCGGCGTGGTGTTCTGGCTGGCGGTGGTGGCGGCCTCGGTCCCCTTCGCCACCAAGCTGGCGTCGGTCGAGTCCAGCCGCATCACTGAGTTCCTCCCGGCCGGGGCCGACTCCACGCGGGCGCTCGAGCTCGACAGCAGCTTCCCGTCGGGGCGCGCCCCCAGCGCGGAGGTCGTCTTCTTCCGCTCGAGCGGCCTGACGGCGCCCGACATGGCGCTGGTGCGCGACGTGGGCCCCACGCTCGAGCACCGGCTCCACGGCGCCGTCGGCACGCCGTCGGCCCCGGTGCGCTCGGCCAACGGCAAGGTGGCGGTGGTGTCGGTGCCCGTCCTGGGCGACGAGAACGCCGTGCTCAGCACCGTGACCCGCATGCGGGCCGTCCTCGGCAACGGCGCCGGGGGGGTCGAGGTCCGCGTGAGCGGCTCCGCCGCCATCCAGGCGGACCTCCTGGGTGCCTTCTCGGGGGCCGACACCCTGCTGCTCGTGGCCACCGCGGGGCTCGTGATGGTGCTGCTGGCGCTCACCTACCGCAGCCCGGTGCTGTGGATCGTCCCCCTGGCGTGCGTGGGCATCGCCGAGGCGGTCGCCGAGGCGGTCATCTACGGGCTGGCGCGTGCCGGGCTCACCGTCAACGCCCAGAGCACCGCGCTCGTCACGGTGATCGTGTTCGGGGCAGGCACCGACTATGCCCTGTTGCTGACCGCCCGCTATCGCGAGGAGCTGCGCCGCCACCCCGAGCACCGCCGCGCCATGGTGGTGGCATGGCGCCGGGCGGCACCGGCCATCGTGGCCTCGTCGGCCACCGTGGCGGCCACCCTGGCGTGCCTGTTGCCGGCCAAGCTCAGCCTCACGTCGGGCTTCGGCATCGTGGGCATCGTGGGCGTCCTGGCCGCCGCCTTCGTCATCCTCGCCGCCTATCCGGCGCTGCTCCTTGTCATGGGGCGGGGGGTGTTCTGGCCGGCCGTGCCCCGCCACGCCCCCGATTTCGTGCAGCGCGGGGTGTGGGTGCGCCTGGGGCGCATCGTGAGCCGGGGGCACCGTCCGGTGTGGATCGCCGGTTTCGTGATCCTGGGCGGGGCGGCCGTGGCCGTCCTCACCGTCAACACCAACGTGTCCTCGCTGAACGAGTTGCCCGCCTCGGCGCAGTCGGTCGAGGGCTACAAGGTCCTGGTGGGGAACTTCCCCGACGGCGAGGTGTCGCCCGTGGACGTGGTGGTCACCTCCGACGGCGACCTCGGCGCCGTGCGCCGGGCCCTGGGGAAGCTCCCCGTCACGGCCGCGCTGGGCCCCGCCGAGCACGCCGGGGGCATGGCCCGCTTCGACCTGATCCTGGCGGTGTCGCCCAACGGGAACACCGGCTTCGACGCCATCCGGCGCGTGCGCGACGCGGCGGACCAGGTCGCCCCCGGCCACGTGCTCGTCGGGGGCCAGACCGCCCAGGACCTCGACACGGCCGTGGCGTCGCACCACGACACCCTGCTCGTTGTGCCCACCGCCCTGGCGGTCGTGCTCGTCGTGCTGTGGCTCCTCCTCCGGGCCGTCGCCGGGCCGGTGCTCGTGGTGGTCACCGTGGTGGCGACCTTCGGCGCCGCCCTCGGCCTGGCCTCGGCCGTGGTGGTCCCGCTCCTGCACCTGCCGGGCACCGACCCGACCGTCCCCCTGCTCACCTTCGTCTTCCTGGTGGCCCTGGGCGTGGACTACAACATCTTCCTCCTGACCAGGGTGCGCGAGGAGGTGCTGCGGCGCGGTGCCATCGCGGGGGTGGACACCGGCGTGGCCAGCACGGGCGCCGTCCTCACCTCGGCCGGCGTCATCCTGGCCGGGACCTTCTCGGTCCTCGCCGTCCTCCCCATCGTGGCCTCGCGGGAGATCGGCATCGTCGTCGCCATCGGCGTCCTGGCCGACACCTTCCTGGTGCGGACGATCCTGGTGCCCATGATCATGGCCGACCTGAAGGCCCGCTTCTGGTGGCCCAGCCGGCCCGCTCCCGAGGGCGGCACCCCCGTCGAGGCGATCGTGGGCGCGCTGCGCCCCGTGGACGGCGACGAGCCCGAGTTCCGCTGACCGGGCCCGCCCCGGAGCGGCGGGCCCGACGCGGGAGGCTTTTCGGGACGTTCGTCCCTTCCCGCGATCCGCGCCTCCATGTGAGGCTCCTGTCATGACGAGCGCGGCCTGATGGGCGGGATGCTCGGTGCCCTGGTCGACCTCTCCCGGCCCGGCCACGACCTGCACTGGGGGTTCATCCAGCTCAGCGCGGCGAACGGGATCGTCATCGCCCTCATGGTGGTGGTGTTCGTCGTGGCGGTGCTGGTGCCGTTCAAGGCGGGACGGCGCCAGCGATGAGCCGGACCCCCACCACGGCCCCGCCCCACGACCCGACGACGGGGGCGGCCCTCCCCGGCGACGAGCGCATGTGGACGGCTCGCCTGCGCGGCGCAGGGGTGCGGCCGGGTCGGGGTCGTGCGGCACGACGGGAACCCACCACCGCGCCCCGGTGCGCACGGTGTGTGCCCGGCACCGCGACGTCGGAGGGCCGGGCGACGCCGTCCCGCGCCACCAGCGCCCCGCCCTGGGCGGTGGCACACTGTCGCCACCATCGCCCCCCGGGCCCCGCCCAGCCAGAGTGAGGTCGCACAACGTGCCGGAACGTGACAACGGAGAGTCGCCGCTGCGGTTCGGGGTCTTCGTCCCCCAGGGATGGAAGCTCGAGTACGCGGGCTGGACCGCCGAGGCCGCGTGGGCGCGCACCGTGGAGCTCGCCCGCCTCGCCGAGGACCTCGGGTACGACCACATCTGGGTCTACGACCACGTGGAGACGGTCCCGCGCCGCCAGGCGACGCACGTCTTCGAGGCCTTCACCATGCTGGCCGCCCTGTCGCAGTGCACGAGCCGGGTGGGCCTGGGCCAGCTGGTCACGTGCTCCTCGTACCGCAACGCCGGGCTCCTGGCCAAGGAGGCCGCCTGCCTCGACGTGTACTCCGGCGGCCGCCTCGTCCTCGGCCTGGGGGCGGGGTGGTACGAGGAGGAGTACGCCTCCTACGGCTACGGGTACCTGCCCGCCGCGGAGCGCCTGGTGGCGCTGGAGGAGACGGTGACCGCCGTCCGGCGCCTGTGGCGTGAGGAGACCGTCACCCTCGACGGACACCACGTGCACCTGGACGGCGCCTACTGCGACCCCAAACCCCTCCAGCAGCTCCCCCCCGTCCTCATCGGCGGCGGCGGGGAGAAGGTGAACCTGCGCATCGCCGCACGCCACGCCGACGCCACCAACTGGCAGGTGGGCATCGAGTCGTTCCGCCGGAAGTCGGAGCTCCTCGAGCGCTACTGCGAGGAGGCCGGCCGGGCCTTCGGCGACATCGCCCGCACCCACGGGCCCGACTGCCGGATCTTCGACTCCGAGGCGGACCTGCGGGCGTGGTGCGACTCGCCCGACGGCGGGCACCTGTGGAAGCGCCAGGACCCCGACGACTACGTGCGCGACAACCTGGTGGGCACCGTCGAGCAGGTGGCCGAGAAGGCCCGGGCCTACGTGGACGCCGGCGCCCGGGAGTTCATCCTGTGGCTGCGGGACTACCCCTCCGACGAGACCCTGCGCCGCTTCATCGGCGAGGTCGCCCCCACGCTGACCCGCTGACCCCGGGCACGGCCGGGGCGGCGCCGGTGCACCTGGGGGGAGCGCCGAGGCGGCGCGCTCGAGCCGGCGCGCCGGCTTGTGGATCCGTTGGGCACCTCCCGTCACGAGGGTGCCGGCGGCGCGCGCCGACTCTTGCGCCGCCGTGGTCGACGGGGGAGAGTGGGCCCAGTCGCCCGAGGAGGTCGCCATGGCCGAGATGACGAGCTACGAGCACGGGGTCCCCTCCTGGGTGGACATCGGCACCACCGACCTGGCCGGAGGCGTCCGGTTCTACGGCGCGCTCTTCGGCTGGGACGCCCAGGACATGGGGGAGGAGGCCGGGCACTACACCATCGTGTCGAAGGACGGGCTGCAGGTGGCCGCGCTGAGCACCGCCCAGGACCCCGGGCCGCCCCGGTGGACCACCTACGTCAACGTGGACGACGTCGACGACGTGGCCAAGCGGGCCGAGGCGGCCGGCGGGACCGTAGTGGTGGCGCCCATGGACGTCATGACCGCGGGGCGCATGGCCATCGTCCAGGACACGACGGGCGCCTTCATCGCCGCCTGGCAGCCCCAGGACCACATCGGGGCCCAGCGGGTCAACGAGCCGGGCTCCTACGTGTGGGGCGAGCTGTCCACCTCGGACCTGGCCAGGTCCAAGGCCTTCTACTCGGCGGTCTTCGAGTGGGGGTGGGGAGGCAGCGAGGAGTACGCCGAGGCCCAGGTGAAGGGGCGCACCGTGGCCGGCGTCATGCCGCGCCCCGAGGGGATGCCCGCCGAGATGCCCGACCACTGGCTCGTCTACTTCGGCGCCGTCGACGTCGACGCCGACACCAAGAAGGCGGCCGAGCTGGGGGCGACGGTGGTCGTCGAGCCCACCGACATCCCCGGGGCCGGCCGCTTCAGCGTGGTCGTCGACCCCCAGGGCGCGGCCTTCGGCCTGTTCAAGGGGGCCTGAGCGCCGCACCGGCCGTGGCCCCCGGGGCTCGAGCGGGCCGTGCGGCCCGCGGGCGCCTGTGGTCCAATGGGGGGCGGACAGCGCGACGACGACACGAAAGGGGGGCCCGTGGCGTTCCATCACGTGGCCATCGCCGCCAGGGACCTCGAGGCGACGCACCGCTTCTACAGCGAGGCGATGGGCTTCGAGCTCGTCAACGTGGACGTGATCCCCTACATGGAGGACGGCTGGGCCCGGCACCTCTTCTACGACACCGGGAACGGCGAGATGCTCGCCATCTGGGACCTGCACGACGCCGAGCTCCCCGACTTCGACCCCGCCATCTCCACCGGGCTGGGGCTGCCGTCGTTCGTCAACCACATCGCCTTCGCGGCGTCGAGCCTGGAGGAGCTCGACGCCAAGCGCGACCGGTGGCTGGCCCTCGGCCACGACGTGGTCCGCGTGGACCATGGTTGGTGCGTGTCCATCTACGCCAACGACCCCGGCGGGACGATGGTGGAGTGGTGCTGCACCACCAAGGTGCTCGGTGACGAGGAGCGCCGCGGGGCCCTGGCCAAGCTGGCCGCTGCCGCGCCCGAGGTGGACCGGACCCCGCCACCCATCGACTTCTACACGCCCGCCGACCTCGCCGGGGCGTCGTCGGCGCCGTCGGGGGGAGCCCCGCACCGGGCCTGACGTCGCCGCGGCGGGTGTCGCCCCGGGCGGCCGCCGCGCCGGAGGTGCTCGGGCCGTGACGGGCCGCGCTCGATAAGTTCTCCCCGCACGAGGCGCGGACCGAGGGCGCGGCCGACCCGCGCCCGGACTGGGGGGTTGCCGGGAATGACCGAGCGCACGTTCGAAGGCCGGATCGGGCGGGACTGGCGGGACTCCGAGCCGTGGTGGCCGCCCGAGCCGACGCCGCCCCCGGGCGCGCCCAACGTCGTGCTGATCGTGCTCGACGACGTGGGCTTCGCCCAGCTCGGGTGCTACGGCTCGGACATCGACACGCCGGTCCTCGACGGCCTGGCCGACGACGGGGTGCGACTCACCAACTTCCACACCACCGCCCTGTGCTCGCCGACGCGCGCCTGTCTGCTCACGGGCCGCAACCACCACCGCAGCGGGATGGGCCGCGTGGCCGACCTGGCCATCGGCTTCCCCGGCTACTGGGGCAAGCCGCCGCGCGAGAACGGGTACCTGTCGGAGATCCTCCAGGCGCACGGGTACGCCACCTACGCCGTGGGGAAGTGGCACCTGTCGCCGGACGACGAGACGAACATGGCGGCGTCGCGCGCCACCTGGCCCCTCGGGCGGGGGTTCGACCGCTGGTACGGGTTCCACGGCGGTGAGACGCACCAGTTCATGCCGGCGCTGTACCACGACAACCACGCCGTGCGGCCGCCCCGGTCGGCCGACGAGGGATATCACCTGAGCGCGGATCTGGCCGATCGCGCCATCGACTTCATCGGCGACCTGCGGGCCGTGGACGGCGGCAAGCCGTTCTTCTTGTACTTCTGCACGGGCGCCTGCCACTCCCCGCACCACGCCCCCGCCGAGTGGATCGAGCGCTACCGGGGCCGCTTCGCCCAGGGGTGGGACCGCTGGCGCCAAGCCACCCACCGGCGCCAGCTCGAGCTGGGCGTCATCGCGCCCGGGACGGCGCTGTCGCCGCGTCCGTCATGGGTCCCGGCGTGGGACAGCCTGAGCGAGCGTGAGAGGGCGCTGGGGGAGCGGTTCATGGAGTGCTTCGCCGCCTACCTGTCCTACACCGACCAGGAGATCGGGCGGCTGCTGGCCTTCGTCGACGACGTGGGGGACGCGGAGAACACCGTGGTGATCGCCGTCTCCGACAACGGGGCCAGCTCCGAGGGCGGCAAGGAGGGCACGATCAACGAGGGCCGCCTGTCGAATTTCGACGGCGCCGGCATCGGGGAGATGTTCCGGCGCCTCGACGAGATCGGCGGCCCCCGCAGCCACAACAACTACCCGTGGGGCTGGACCATGGCGGGCAACACCCCGCTGCGGCGCTGGAAGCGCGAGGTCCACGAGGGCGGGATCGCCGACCCCTGCATCGTGCGGCTCCCGGCTCGGGCCCGGGGCACCACGCCCGGGGGCGTGCGCCGCCAGTTCACCCACGCCATCGACGTCATGCCCACCGTGCTGGAGCTGGCCGGCATCGAGGCGCCCCCCGTGATCGGCGGCGTCCCCCAGTCGCGCATCGACGGCACGAGCTTCGCCTACCTGCTCGGCGACGAGGGCGCCGAGGCGCCCGAGCGCCACACCACGCAGCACTTCGAGATGCTCGGGTCCCGGGCCATCTACCACGAGGGCTGGAAGGCCGTGGCGTTCCACCCCGTGGGCCCGCTCTACGACGACGGCCTGTCGGTGAACGCGCCCTTCGACGACGACGTGTGGGAGCTCTACCACGTGGCCGAGGACCTCTCCGAGGTGCACGACCTCGCCGCCGCCCACCCCGAGCGCCTGGCCGCCATGGTGGAGCTGTGGTGGGAGGAGGCTCGGCGCAACGACGTGCTCCCCCTCGACAACAGGGTGCTCGAGGCCATCGCCCATCCCCGGCCCGACCACCGGGCCCCGCGCGACACGTTCCGGTACTTCCAAGGCGGCGCACCCGTCCCCGAGACCGCGGCCTCCCGGCTGTGCAACCGCTCACACCGGATCAGGGTGACCCTGCGCAACGGCGACGGTGCGCCGCCTCACGGCGTGCTCCTCGCCCAGGGCTGTGCCCTGGGCGGGTGGTCGCTGCACCTCGTGGAGGGCCGGCTCCGCTACGTCCACAACCTCTACGGCCGCACCATCGCCACCGTGGCGAGCACGGCGGTGCTGGGCCCCGGCCGCCACACCGTGGCGTTCACCTTCGAGGCCGACAAGCGCGGCGGCGGCCGCGGCGCGCTCCTCCACGACGACGCCGTGGTGGCCGAAGGGGACATCGAGCGCTTCACCCCGGCGGTGTTCAACGAGGTGGGCATCGGGGTGACGTGCGGCTACGAATGGGGCCCCTCGGTGGGCGACGACTACGCGGCGCCCTTCGAGTTCAACGGCACCATCGAGCGGGCCGAGATCACCACCCTGGGGCCGCCCGTGCTCAACCCCGTGCTCGAGATCGCCGCCATCCTGTCGCAGCAGTGAGCCGCCGGTGCCCCCGCCTGCGGGGCCGGTGCCGCCCGCAGGCCGATGGGCCATACTGGCGCGGAGGAGGCCCGCCATGACGACCGTGATCGACTCCGACCAGCACCTCTACGAGAGCCGGACGCTGTGGGCGGAGCACGCCGATCCCGGCCTCCGCGACGAGGCGCTCTCGATCGTGGACGACGAGCTCGGCTATCCCTGGCTGACGTGGCGGGACCGGCGGCTCGACGTGGCCGACGTGCAGGTGCCGCGCGACACCGTGGGGCTCGGCCAGCAGCGCCAGCGGCTGCGTGAGCACCTGCCCCCCTCCTACCGCTACGACGAGGCGCTCCCGGCCCACTACTGGGACCCCGCGGCGCGCGCCGCCCATCTCGCTGTCATGGGGCTCGACGAGGCGGTGGTGTTCCCCAACTTCGGCCTGCTGTGGGAGCGCCGGCTGTCGGTGTCGCTGGACGCGCTGAAGGCGAACATGGGGGCGTGGAACCGCTGGTGCGCCAGCGTGGTGGCCGACGGCCGGGGGCGCCTGCACCCCGTGGCCCACCTCACCCTGCGCGACCCGGCGTGGCTGGTGGCGCAGCTGGCCGAGCTCGCCGCCCACGGCGTGCGGCTGGCGATGATCGCGCCGGCCGCCGTCGACGGGAAGCCGCTGTCACACACCGACCACGAGCCGATGTGGGCCGCCTTCGTCGAGCACGGCGTCACCCCGGTCTTCCACGTGGCCGACCAGCCCCGCGTCCTCGACGAGGCCTTCTTCACCGACCCCGACGACAGCTTCGTCCCCGTGCTCGAGTCGGTGTTCCTGTGGGTCCCCGCGGCCATCGCCGTCACCGACCTCATCGTCAACGGCGTGCTGGCCCGTCACCCCGACCTGCACGTCGGCATCGTCGAGCTGTCGTCGGTCTGGGTGCCGCAGTACCTCATGATGCTGGACGGGGGGTGGGACTTCACGAGCACGCTGAACGGCCGGCCTCTCGCCGAGCTGGAGCTGCGGCCGAGCGACTACTTCCGGCGCCAGGTGCGGGTGTCGTCGTTCTCCTACGAGCAGCCGTCGCGCCTGGCGGCCAAGTCCGACGACCTCTACATGTGCTGCAGCGACTTCCCGCACTCCGAGGGCACGGCCACGCCCCTACAGGACTACGAGCGGGCCGGCTGCGTGCCAGGCGGGGACGGCGGGCTGTTCCACGCCAACGTGGCCACGCTGTTGGGCTGAGCCGCTTGCGGCCCGCCCCCGCGGCTGGCGGGCCCGGCGTGCCATCCTGAGGCCGTGACCGAGGGCGCCCCCGAGCTCGACGTCGACGTGCTGGCGGAGCGGGCGGCCCGGGACACCGGCCTGGACGACTTCGGCGAGGCGTCGTGGCGCGACGGGGCCGAGCGCCTGGCGGGCGAGCTCGCCGACGGTGCCGGTCTGACGGCGCTGGGCGTGGCCATCGCCGCGGGCGAGATCGAGGGGTACCTCGCCAACCGCCTGCGGGTCGTCGACTGGGTGCGGCGCCACCCCGAGGTCACGGCACGCGACGTGCGCCCGCCCGTCGTCATCCTCGGCCTTCCCCGCACCGGCACCACCATCTTGTTCGGGGTGCTCGCCCAGGACCCCGCCAACCGCGTCCCGCGCACCTGGGAGGTGGACAGACCCTGGCCCCCGCCCCAGGCCGCCACCTACGACACCGACCCCAGGATCGAGGAGGTGGACGCCACGCTGGCGGGCACCGAACTCCTCATCCCCGGCTTCCTGGGCATGCACGACATGGGGGCGCGCCTGGGACAGGAGTGCGTGCGCATCACCGCCGGCGACTTCCGCAGCATGATCTTCGTCACCCAGTACCGGGTACCGCGCTACCAGCGATGGCTGCTGCACGAGGCCGACATGGCGCCCGCCTACCGCTACCACCGGCTGTTCCTCCAGTACCTGCAGTCGGCCACCTCCGCCGAGCGCTGGGTGATCAAGTCCCCCGCGCACCTGTGGGCCCCAGCCGCCCTCATGGGTGAGTACCCCGACGCGCTGGTGGTCCACACCCACCGCGACCCCGTGCGGGTCCTGTGCTCGCTGGCCTCGCTCACCGACCTCCTGCGCCGCCTGGCCAGTGACGACGTGTCACTCGAGGCGGTGGCCGCCGGGTGGGTCGACGACATCGCCGAGGGCCTCGACCGGGCGGTGGCGGCCCGTCGCGACGGGACCATCGGGCCCGGGCGGGCGGTGGACGTCTTCTTCGGCGACTTCCTGGCCGACCCCATGGCCGTGGTGGGCACCATCTACGAGCGCCTGGGGCTCGCGCTCAGCGCCGACGTGGAGGCGCGCATGCGGCGCTACCTGGCCGAGAACCCCCAGGAGAAGCACGGCGGCCACCGCTATCGCTTCGCCGACACCGGCCTCGTGGAGGGCGCGCTGCGCGAGCGGATGCGCGCCTACCAGGAGTACTTCGACGTGCCCGAGGAGCCTCTTCCCTGACCGGCGCGGCCCGACGCGCGGGTCCACCGGCGACGGCGGGCGCCGCCCTACGGTGGGCCGGACACCACCTCCAGGAGGTCCTCGTCGTGGGCAATTCCAATCCGGTCCCGTCGCGCCGCGCCGTGGGGACGGCGTGGCGCCGTCTCGCCTCGCTGGCGCTCCCGGCGGCCGCGCTGGGCATCGCCGCCACCGTGTGCGGGATGCCCCCGGCGACCGCCGCGCCACGGCCCTCGGCCGTCCCCGCGCCCGTCACCTACAGCAACCCGGCGGCGAGCGTCCCCGCCACCGTCCCCGACGGGGTGTGCAGCGTCACCTTCGACGCCGTCGGCGGACAGGGCGGCGGTGCCCAGGGCGGGCGCGGCGGTGAGGTGCGGGCCACGGTCACCGTGACCGCCGGGGAGGCCTACACCGTCGCCGTGGGCGGCGCCGGGGGGACCACGGCCGCGGGGGTGAGCGGCGGGACGGCCTCGGGCGGCGCGGGCGGCACCGGCGACACCAGCAACAACGCGGGCGGCGGCGGGGGCGCCTCCATGGTGACCATCGGCGGCGCGGCGACCCCGAGCATCATCGCCGCCGGGGGCGGGGGGAGCGGCAAGGGCGACTCGGGGCTCGGCGGGAACCTGGACGTGGCGGGGGGCGCGGGGGGCGCCACCGGCGGGGACGGCACGACCGGCCCCGGCGACAGCACGAGCGGCGGCAAGGGCGCCACCACCTCGGGCCCCGGCGCGGCGGGGTCGGGCGTGGGGACCGCGCCGGGCGCCGGGTCGGGCATGGTCGGCGGCGCCGGCGTGTCCTACGTGGGCGCCGGGGGCGGCGGGGGCGGCGGGTACTTCGGCGGCGGCGGGGGCGCCGACGACGGGGCCTACCACGGCGGCGGCGGAGGGGGTGGCTCCAACCTGGCACCGGCCGACGCCACCCTCGACGCCACGGCCGCCTCGGGTGGGGACGGCTCGGTGGTGGCCACCTTCGTCGCCTGTCCGCCCGCGCCGGCGCACACACCGGCGGGCTACGCCGAGGTCGGCGCCGACGGCGGCGTGTTCGCCTTCGGGTCGGCCACCTACCGGGGGTCGACGGCCGGCGAGGCGCTCTCGGCGCCCGTCGTGGGCATCGCCGAGGACGCCGAGGGGACCGGCTACTGGCTGGTGGGCGCCGACGGCGGGGTGTTCGCCTTCGGGTCGGCCACCTATGAGGGGTCGATGGGCGCCAAGACCCTCAGCGCCAGGATCGTGGGCATGGCGGCGGCGCCCACCGGCGAGGGCTACTGGCTCGTGGGCGCCGACGGCGGGGTGTTCGCCTTCGGGTCGGCCACCTACCAGGGGTCGATGGGCGCCAAGACGCTGTCGGCGCCCGTGGTGGGCATGGCGGCGGCGCCCACCGGCATCGGCTACTGGCTCGTGGGCGCCGACGGCGGCGTGTTCGCCTTCGGGTCGGCCACCTATGAGGGGTCGATGGGCGCCAAGGCCCTCAGCGCCAGGATCGTGGGCATCGGCGCGCCGTAGCCGTCAGTCGGCGAACGCCTCGGCCATGACCGGCTGGGGCGCCACGTCGGCGCGCGTCGCCCGCAGCAGGAGGAACGACAGCACGGCGGCCAGGGCGAGCAGGCTGGCGCTGATGGTGAAGGCCGTCGTGTAGCCGTGCACCAGGGCGGCGGCCTGCACCGCCCGGGTGGGGGCCCGGCCCACCAGGTAGTGGGCGGCCGCCGAGGCGGCCACCGTGTTGAGCAGCGACACCCCCAGCGCCCCGCCCGTCTGCTGGGTGGTGTTGACCAGCGCGCTGGCCACGCCGGCGTCGCTGGGGTTCACGCCGATGAGGGCCGTGCTGCTGAGCGGCACGAACGACGTGCCCATCCCGACGCTCACGATGAGCTCGGCCGGCATGATGTGGAGCAGGTAGCTGCTGTCGGCGTGCACCATCGTGAACAGGCCGAGGCCGGCGGCGGCCAGCCCGAAGCCCACCACCATCAACGCCCGGGGCCCCACCCGGGGCAGCAGGCGGCTCGACAGCGTCGCTCCGGTGATGATGCCCACCGAGAACGGCAGGAAGGCGAAGCCCGTGCGGATGGCCGAGTAGCCGAGCGTCCCCTGGAAGTAGTAGGTGAGGAACAGGAAGGTGGCGAACATGGCGATGCCCACCAGCAGCGACGCCACGTAGGAGCCGCCCCGGTTGCGGTCGGCCAGGATGCGCATGGGCAGGAGCGGGTGGGTGCTGCGCAGCTCGATGGCCACGAACGCGGCCAACAGCGCCACGCCCGCCAGCACGAGGGCGAGCACCGGGGTGGCCCCCCAGCCGTCGGCCTCGGCTCGTGTGAACCCGTAGACGATGGCGAGCAGCCCGCCGGTGGCCGTGAGGGCGCCGGGGATGTCGTAGCGGGTCCTCCCCGTCGTCCGGCTCTCGCCCACCAGCCGCGTGCCCAGCACGGCGGCGATCACGGCGATGGGGGTGTTGATGAGCAGCGTCCAGCGCCACGACACGTACTGGGTGAGCAGGCCGCCCATGATGAGGCCGATGGCGGCCCCCCCGCCGGCGATGGCGCCGTAGACGCCGAAGGCCCGCGCCCGCTCCCTGGGCTCGGTGAAGGTCACCGTGATGAGCGACAGCGCGGCCGGCGCCATGACGGCGGCCATGGCCCCCTGCAGGGCGCGGGCGCCGAAGAGCATGGCCGAGCTCTGGGCCAGGCCCCCGAGCGCCGAGGCCCCGGCGAAGCCCAGCAGGCTGAGGACGAACATCCGCTTGCGCCCCAGGTAGTCGGCGATGCGCCCGCCCAGGAGGAGCAGCCCGCCGAAGGCGAGGGTGTAGGCCGTCATGACCCACTGGCGGTTGGCCAGCGAGATGTGCAGGGCCCGCTGGGCCGAGGGCAGGGCGATGGTGACGACGGTGGCGTCGAGCACGATCATGAGCTGGGCCACGGCGATGACGGCCAGCGCCTTGAAGCGCCGGGGGTCGGGGGCGTCGGTGGCTGCGCCCGAGGGGATCGGCTGGACGAGGTCCATGGTGGCGGTCATGGGGTTCTCCCTGTTGCGGGGGGCGGCTTCGGTGTACAATCGGAACTGTCGTTCCGGTATGGTGGCCACTATACGGAACGATCGTTCCGCTTGTCAACGGGAGGGTGGCAGGGCGTGAATGCGGTGTCGATGCGAGCCGACGCCCGCCGCAACCGGCTGACGATCCTGGCGGCCGCCGAGGCGGTGTTCGCCGAGAAGGGCGCCTCGGTGCCCGTCGACGAGGTGGCCCGGCGCGCCGGGGTGGGCGTGGGCACCCTGTACCGGCACTTCCCGACCAAAGAGGCGCTGTTCGCGGCGGTCATCGTGCACCACATGGAGCGCCTGCGGGACGAGGCGCGGGCGCTGGCGGACAGCGACGACCCCGGTGGCGCGCTCTTCGAGTTCCTGGCCCTCATGGCGCGCGAGGGCACGTCCAAGCGCAACCTGGTGGACGCCCTGTCGGGGGCGGGCATCGACATCAAGGACGCCGCCGCGGACACCAAGGCCGAGCTCGAGCAGGCCGCCGGCCGCCTGCTGGCCCGAGCCCAGGAGGCCGGCCAGGTGCGGCCCGACGTCACCCTGGCCGACCTGGTGGGCCTGGTGATGGGGGCGTGCACCGCCGGTGAGGGCGGCCCCCCGGCGGGCTGCTCGTCGGCGCGCATGATCTCGGTGGTGTGCGACGGGCTGCGGGCCATGGCCTCCCCGCGCTGACCCTCGCCCGCCGGCGCGGTGACAGGCTCCTCACAAGGGGCCAAAAGCAGACGCACAGGATGAGGGCGCACGCTGGGCCCATGGACAGCGTGGACGACCCCTCGGGACCCGAGGCCTCCGGCGGCGCACCCCCCGCGCCCACCCCGGGGAGCTGGGAGTCACCGCCGGGGTACGCCACGGCCCCGGGCCCCGGCTACGGGCCGCCGCCCGGCTACGGCTACCCGGGATGGCCACCGCCCGTCCCCGGCGACGCCCCCGGTGGGCGCCTGCGGCGCCTGGGCCGCAACGCCGGCCTGGGCTGGGGGGTGGCGGGCGTGCTCGCCCTGGCCGTTATCGCCCTGGCGGTGGCGCTCGGCACCCAGGGCTCGAGCCCGGCCCGCGCCACGGCCCCCCTCGGCGGGGGCCCCGCCGCCTCGGTGCCCGGGGGCGGCGGCCCCGGGCGTTTCGGCGGGGGGCCCCTCGGTGGCGGCTCGGCGGTGGTGGGGACGGTGTCGAGCGTGTCCTCCAAGAGCTTCGTCGTCCAGGACCGCTCGGGGAGCTCGGTCACCGTGGACGAGCAGCCCTCGACGACGTACCTGAGCGGGCGCTCGAGCGCCACCGCCAGCGTGGTGGTGTCGGGGGCGCGCGTGGTGGTGCAGGGCACCCGCACCGGCGACACCGTCTCCGCCACGAGGGTGCTCGTGCTCCCTGCGGGCGGCTTCGGGGGCTTCGGCTCGGCCACGGGCTGACGCCGTCCCCGCGTCCCGGCGGGGGCGCCGGCCGGGCGGGCCTCAGCAGTGCCCGGCTGCCACCGTCACCGTGACCGTGGACGCCGTGGCGCCGTTGTGCACGTCGATGTCGGCGGCCCCCGGGGGCGAGGTGATGCGCGCCCCACCCGACACCCGGGCGCAGTAGCCGGCTGGGTAGTGCGTGGCCAACGGGACGACGATCACGGTGGGCTCGGTGATCGCCGGGTCGGCGCGGTACTGCAGGAGGAATCGCCCCGACGGGGGGTCGAAGGCGCTGACCGTGGGCACGCCCGCCACCGCCGACGCGTACGTCCGGGCCAGGACCTCCAGCATCGCCGGGACGGGGGCCGTGGGTGGCCACAGCCCCGAGGTGTGCGAGCCGGTGGGGTCGTCGTAGTGCAGCCACTGCCAGTAGATCCAGCCCACCAGGGCCCCGTCGGCGTCGCTCGTGATCCGGGCCAGATCGGCGGCGTCGGTGGTGGCGCCGAACTCCGTGAGCAGCCAGGCGGGCCCCCGGGGCTGCTGGGCGCTGACGTCGTCGGCCCGCTGGGCGGCGTGCTCGGTGAAGACCAGCTTCTCCGACGGCGCGCACACGCTGGCGAAGTCGGGCGGCTCGGGGCCGTTGGGGACGTGCAGGAAGCAGTAGTCGTGGAAGTTGAGGACCAGGCCCGGCAGGGCCATGGGCCCGATGTGGTTGAGGGGCCCCGAGTCGGTCGTGTAGTTGCCCTCGTAGAAGACGAGGTGGTTGGGGTCGGCCGCCTCGATGCGGGGGACGAGCCCCACGGCGGGGTCGTGGGGCGGGCACGACACCGTCTTTCCCGCCTGGCTCCTGCCGGGATGGGCGCGCCCGGTGTAGAGGCACTCGAGATCGGCGTCGAAGGCGGCGCCGTTGCCGTTGGGTGGCAGCCCCGCGCCGTAGGGCTCGTTGAACGGGTCGTACCCGATCACGTAGGGATCGGTGCGGAAGTGGGCCGCCACCTTGGCCCACACCGCGTCGAACTCGCCTTGGAGGTCGCCCACCACGTCGTTCTTCCAGAAGTGGGTGTAGGCGGCCACCACACCGGGGCCCCGCAGGTTGACGCTCCAGTCGGGGACGCCCCGTTGCGGCGCGGGCTTGGCGCCGTCGGTGCACACCGCCCAGTCGGGGGCGCCCTCGCCGCCGAACACGTCGCTGTAGACGTCCTGGTGCATGTCGATGAGCGAGTAGATCCCGTAGTGCCCCAGCAGGGCGACGGTGGCGTCGAGCTTGCCCAGGTACGCTTCGAAGGCGCCCGCGTTGAACTGGCCGGGCCCCGAGGACCGCGGTGCGCCCGGGTCGCAGATGGCGGGGTCGTCGATGCCGACGCGGCCCGGCTCGAGGCCCTTCCAGATGACGCCCAGGCGCACGACGTCGAAGCCCAGCGCCGCCATCTGCCTGGCCTCGTCCGCGGTGAGGACGTTGGGCCCCGACCCCGTCACCTCGACCTCGTAGGGCGGGACCTTGTAGACGAGGTCCACACCGTGCACGAGGGCGGCGCGCCCGTAGCGGTCTTCCAGGAACGGGCCGCCGGGGGCGCGCAGGGGCCCGACGGGGCCGGTCGCCGGGTCGCCGGTGGCCGGGACGGCCAGCAGCGGGCTGACGGCCGGTGGGCGCGCCGTGGTGGGGGCCGGCGCCCCGCGCGGGGAGCTGCACGCCGCGGCGGCGATCGCCAGCGAGCCCGCCACCACCGCCGTGGCGGCGCGTCGGCGCCGGGACGGGTCGGCGTGCGGGCGGCACGGCACGGCCAGAGTCTGCCCCACAACGTGCACGCAACCCGAGCCCGCACGCCCGCGTCCCGGCGTCAGGGGAAACCCTGATTGCGGGGACGGGGCTCTTCATGGAGGCTGCCGGAGTGGGTCCGTGGCGCCACCAGACGATCCGGGTCACCGGGTACGCTCGGCCCATCCGCTCCCCGCGCGCACCACGATCCGCAAGGCCGGTTGACACCGAGACCGGGCGATGACCCTGTCGATCGCCGATGCGACGGCGGCCAGGCCGCAGGACGACGGGCGCTGGGCGGTGGAGACCCACGGGCTCACCAAGCGCTTCGGTGACACCGTCGCCGTGAACGACGTGGAGCTCCTCGTCCCCCGGGGATGTGCCTTCGGGTACCTCGGCCCCAACGGTGCGGGCAAGACGACGCTCATCCGGGTGCTGCTGGGGCTCACGCGCGCCGATGCCGGCGTCATGTCGCTTCTCGGCTACCGGGTTCCCCGCCAGCGAGCCGCCGCGCTGGCCCGGGTGGGGGCCATCGTCGACGAGCCGCGCTTCCACGGCCACCTCACCGGCCGCCAGAACCTCCAGATCCTCGCCGCCGCGCGCGAGCCCGAGGCGAAGAGCCGCATCGAGCCGGCGCTGCGCCGGGTGGGGATCCTGCAACGCGCCGACGACAAGGTCTCGAAGTACTCGATGGGCATGCGCCAGCGGCTGGGGGTGGCCGCCTGCCTCATCGGCGACCCCCAGCTGCTGATCCTCGACGAGCCCATGAACGGCCTCGACCCCGCCGGCATGCAGGACATGCGGGACATGATCGTGTCGCTCGTGGCCGAGGGCCGCACCGTGGTGCTGTCGTCGCACCTCCTCGACGAGGTGGAGCGGACGTGCGACGCCGTGGCCATCGTCGACCGGGGACGGGTGGTGCGCCAGGGCGCCATCGCCGAGCTCCTGTCGGGCACGGCGCTCACGGTCGAGGTCGACTGCGCCGAGCCCGATCGCGCCCGGACGCTGCTCGACGCCACCACCTTCGGGGCCGACGTGGACACCAGGTCCACGGGGCTCGTCGTCACGCTGCCCGCCGGCACGTCCCGCGACGTCGTGGCCGAGATCAACCGCGTCCTGGTGGAGGGCGGGCTCCCCGTCTACCGCCTCCAGGCGGTCCAGGCCTCGCTGGAGTCGTGGTTCTTGCAGGTCACGAGCCGGCTGGGGGACCCGACGTGAGCACGGTCACCGAGCTGAGCACGACGCACCCCGTCCCCGGGGGGAGCCCGGCGGCGCCCGACCGGCGCGGCTCGTGGGTACCCAGCGGCGCCATGATCGCCACCCGGTGCATGGAGCTGCGCAAGCGGCGGGGACTCATGATCGCCCTGATCGTGGTCACCATCGGCATCCCCACCGTCTTCCTGGTGGTCCGGCTGCTGGCCCACGCCATCGCCCCGAAGTCCTACGGCCCGGCCGGGGGCTACGACATCTTCACCGCGCTGGTCACCGGGGTCCTCTACGTCTTCGGCTTCATCGTGGCGGCCGCCCTGGGGTGCACGGCGGGCTCGATCGACCTCACCGAGGGCATGTTCCGGCACCTGGTGGTCACGGGACGGTCGCGTCTGGCCATCTACCTGGCGCGCATCCCGGCCGGCCTGGCCATCATCTGGCCGCTCGTGGCGGCGGGCTTCACCGTCGTCTGCGCCGTGTGCGTCTTCGCCGCCCCCACCCAGCTCAACTACGACGGGGTCAGCGTCCCCGCCGGCCTCTCGTCCGCCGGGCTGCAGACCTGGGCGGCGCACCACGTGGACGAGGTCCTGTGCGACTTCGACTACGCCGCGCCCATCCCCGGCAACATCCGGTGCGGGAACGGGCCCGGGCCGGGACCCGGCGCCATCATCAAGGGCCCGCCCGGCGTGGTGGTCCCCGCCACGTCGCCGGCGGCCGAGCGGGCCTTGGCCGTGCGTATCGCCCGCCAGGACTACCCCGGATACGCCAAGCAGTTCCTGTACCCGTCGACCTCGCTCATGGTGAGGACGGGGCTGTGGCTCGAGCTCGAGGCGGCCGTGGGACTCGTCGTGGGGCTCGGACTGGGGTCGCTCCTCGGCCAGCGCACCGTGGCCGTGATCCTCATGATCGTCCTCGAGGTCATCCTCACGCCGATCTTCTCCCGGGCGCGCATCCCCCACCTCATCAACGTGCAGCGGGGGCTCGTGGGTGTGGCCACCGCCCACCTGGAGCCCGCCGCGCTGCCCGCCGTCTTCGGCGGCGACATGGGGGGCCCGGCCGCCAACCACGGGACGTCGCTGTTGTTGCCCGAGACCAGGTTCGTGGCGATCTGCGTCCTGGTGGCGTGGTTGGTGGGGTGGACGGCACTGGGGGCGTGGCGGATGGCGCGGCGCGACGCCTGACCGGGCCCACCCGGCGCGTCGCCGCCCGGGTGCTCAGCTGGTCAGGTAGCGGTCGATGACCCGGTGCATGTGCAGGATGTTCGACTCCTGGCGGGGGTTGAGGCGCAGGTCCACGCACCCGCGCGACTTCATGCCCTCCTGGACGTGCGCCATGTTGGCGAAATCCTGGATGGTGATGAGCCCCCAGTCCTTTGCCGTCCAGTCGGGGTAGACCTTGTGCTCGCAGGGGCGCCACCCCTCACCCGGCCACTGCAGCGTCCACAGGTCCATGACGGCGCTGTCGGGGTCGAGCCCATCGGGCCGGACCCGGAACATGATGGCGGTGCCGGGGTAGATGGGCCCGAGCACGTTGGGGAACCAGTAGAAGTCGTCCGCGCTGGTGAGCTGGTCCAAGGTGAAGCGCGACACGTCGAGGCCGCGCGACGCCAGCAGGTCGCGGCGCCGCTCCTGGTACAGCTCCATCAGCGTGCGCCCCTCCGGGAGCGGGGCGCCCTTGAGCTCGTCGACGATGCGGCGCTCGTCGTTGTAGAAGAGCCCCCCCAGGCCGCCCACCAGCGCGGCGAGGATCTCCCACTCGTCGACGTCCTCGTCGGCGATGCCCAGGCGCGGGCTGGGCCGCAGCTGCCGTCGGGCCGCGGGGAGCCGGCCGTAGTGGGCGTGCGTCTCGAACTGCTCGTACTCCATGTTCACGTCGTCGGTCCACGCCAGGATCTGGGGGTGGGTGCCCTGCACGTGGTAGCCCTCGTTGAAGGCGTCCACCACCACCTTCCAGTTGGCGGGGAGCACGGTCGTCTTGTGGGAGTAGAAGCGCATGTCCTCCAGGCGGTACGGGCCCAGCCAGTCGGGGATGGGACGGAGGAAGTCGAGGAGGTCGGGGGCGTCGGGGTCCATGGTGACGAACACGAAGCCGCCCCAGGCGCCCACGCGGACCTCGCGCAGGCGGAGGTCGCCGGGCACGCCGGCGAACTCGTGGCGGTCCACGATCTCCTTCACCCGCCCGTCGAGGTGGTACCGCCAGGCGTGGTACCGGCACCGGATCTCGCAGTCGGCGAACGTCCCGCACCCCTCCGCCAGGCGGGTGCCGCGGTGGAGGCAGCTGTTGTGGAAGGCGCGGACGGTGCCGTCCTCGGACCGCACCACCAGGATCGACTGGTCGCCGATCCGGTACTCCACGAAGTCGCCGGCCTCGGGGATCTCCTCGTGGCGGCAGGCCACCTGCCACACCCGCGGCCACAGCCGCTCCATCTCGAGCTCGGCGAAGGCCCGCGAGACGTAGCGCTCCTTGGGGACGCGGCCGTCGTCCCCCACGAGCATCTCGTCGAGCTTGGTCACGTCCACGGCTGGCCCCCTCGTGGCAGAGCCGTCCCCTGTGCTGACAGAATCCCAATCTACCGCCCGAGTTGGCCATCGAGCGGGGCGACGACCGCGCCGGACGCTGCGGGGGGTGGACCACACGGAGTTCAACCTGGCTGACCTCTTCGAGTGCGTGGCCGACGAGGTCCCCGGACGCGAGGCGCTGTCGTGCGGCTCCACCCGGCGCAGCTTCGCCGAGCTCGACGAGCGGGCCACCCGCCTGGCGCACGGGCTCGAGACGCTGGGCGTGCGCGCCGGGGAGCACGTGGGGGTCTTCGGCTACAACAGCGTGGCTTTCGTCGAAGCCATGCTGGCCGCCTACAAGCTGCGCGCCGTCCCCCTCAACATCAACTTCCGCTACGGCGGCCCCGAGCTCGCCTACCTGCTCGACAACGGGGATGTCACCGCCCTCGTCTTCGACCGGGCCCTCGGCGACCAGGTCGCCTCGCTGCCCACGCGGCCCCCGGCGCTGCGCTCGCTGGTGCTGGTGGAGGACGGCTCGGGCGCGGGCGCGCCGCCTCTCGACTGCACCCCCTACGAGGGCCTCGTCGCGGCCGGGTCCCCCGCCCGCGACTTCGGCCCCCGGTCCGCGGACGACCACTACATCCTCTACACGGGGGGCACCACGGGGCTCCCCCGGGGCGTGGTGTGGCGCCAGGAGGACATCTTCTTCGCCACCCTGGGGGGCGGGAACCCCGGCGGTCCCCCCGTGACGCGTCCCGAGGAGATCCGCCGCACCGTGCACGCCAACCGCGGGCACCGGGCCACGCCGTTCCTGGCGCCGGGCGATCCCGGCCCCGACGAGTTCGTCACCATGGCGCTGGGCCCGCTCATGCACGCCAGCGGGCAGTGGGCCGTGCTGGGCTCGCTCCTCGCCGGGGGCCGGGCGGTGCTCTACCCGGGGCGCTCCATGGACATGGACCTGGTGCTCGACCTCATCGAGGGCGAGCGCGTCACCATGCTCACGCTGGTGGGCGACACGAGCGGCCGCCCGCTCCTCGAGGCGCTGCGGCGCGACGCCGGCGCCCACGACACGTCGTCGCTCCTGTTGCTCGGCTCGGGCGGCAGCATCCTCACGGGCGAGGTCAAAGACGGCCTGCTGGCCCTGCTCCCGAGCGTGCTGGCCATCAGCGAGGCGGTCGGGTCCTCGGAGGCACCCGTGCAGGCCGTCGCCATCGGCCGGCGCGGGCCCGTCCCGTCGGGGTCGCTGCGCTTCGCCCCCAAGCAGGGGGCCACCCTGGTCGTGGACGACGACCTCAGGCCCGTGGAGCCGGGGTCGGGCGCCGTGGGGCGCCTGGCGACCACCGGCCCGGTCCCCATCGGCTACTACAACGACCCCGCCAAGACGGCCGAGACCTTCGTCGAGATCGAGGGCCGGCGGTGGTCGCTCCCCGGCGACATGGCCAGCGTGGACGCCGACGGCACCATCCGGCTGCTGGGCCGGGGGTCGCTGTGCATCAACACCGGCGGGGAGAAGGTGTACCCCGAGGAGGTCGAAGCGGTGTTGAAGTCCCATCCCCTGGTGGCCGACGCCGTGGTGGTGGGGGAGCCCTCCGAGCGCTGGGGCCAGCAGGTCGCCGCCGTGGTGGAGGCCGCCGACGCACAGGCGCCCCCCACGGCCGAGGACCTGGCCGCCCACTGCCGCCGCCACCTGGCGGGCTACAAGGTCCCCCGCCACGTGGTGCTCGTGGCCCAGGTGCCGCGGTCGGCGTCGGGGAAGGCCGACTACCAGTGGGCCGGCTCGCTGCTGGCGGGCGCCGGCCCCGTGGCGGGTGACGACGGCCCGGCGCGCTGAGCATGGACGAGAATGCGTCGCCGGTCCGCACCCGCGCGGCCGGGGGACGCCGAGGTGGGGGAGGAGCCTGATGGAGGACTTGCGCGACAAGGTGGCCGTGGTCACCGGGGGCGCGGCGGGCATCGGGCGGGGCATCGTCGAGGCGCTCCTCGAGGAGGGGGCGCGCGTGGTGATCGCCGACGTCGAGGCGCCGGTCCTGGAGCGCACCGTGGCCGGGCTGGCGGGACGGGGGGAGGTGCGCGGCATCGTCACCGACGTGTCCGACGACGCCTCGGTGCGCTCGCTGGCCGACACCGTCTTCGACGACTACGGGGCCTGCCACGTGCTGTGGAGCAACGCCGGCGTCACCTCGGGGGGCGGCGGCAACCCGTGGGAGCAGGAGCCCAACGACTGGCGGTGGTGCTTCGGCGTCAACGTCTTCGGCGCCGCCCACATGGTGCTGGCCTTCGTCCCCCGCATGATCTCCTCGGGCGAGGAGGGGGTGGTGGTCACCACGTCGTCCGGCGACGGCGGCATCGCGCCCGTGCCCTACGCCTCGGTCTACGCCGCGTCGAAGGCCGCGCTGAGCTGCTTCACCGAGGCCCTCGCCCACCAGCTCGTCGCCCAGCGCACCAACGTGCGGGCGTGCGTCTTCTACCCCTCGGGGGGGCTGCTCGAGACCGGCCTGTGGGAGGCGCAGCGCAACCGGCCCGCGCACCTGGCCCGGGTCCGCCCCCGGCCTCCCGCGCCGGGCACGACGTTCGCCGAGTTCAAGGCGGCGCTGGCCGCCGCGGGCCGGTCCACCGAGACCGTGGACCTCACCGAGCTGGGCCGCTTCGCGGTGCGCGGCGTCAAGGAGGGCCGCTTCGTCATCGCCCACGACCTCGACGCCGCGGGGCGCCTGCTGCACGCCCGTGCCGACGCCATCGCCCGGGGAGCGCTCCCCACCCCGGCCATGGAGGGGCGGGGATGAGCAAGACTGGCCCCATGCGCACGGCCACGGCACCCCGGGGGGACGACCGCTACACCGTCATCTCCGCCGACGCCCACGCCGGGGCCGATCTCGCCGACTACCGGCCCTACCTGGCGTCGGCGTGGCACGGCGAGTTCGACGCCTGGGCGAGCACCTACGTGAACCCCTTCGCCGACCTGGTGGCGCCCACCGCCTACCGCAGCTGGGACTCCGAGCGCCGTCTGGCCGAGAACGAGGCGGACGGCATCACCGCCGAGGTGCTGTTCCCCAACAGCGTCCCGCCCTTCTTCGAGGAGGGGAGCCTGGTGGCGCTGCCCCCCACCGAGGCCGACTACGACCGGCGCTGGGCGGGCATCCAGGCCCACAACCGCTGGCTGGCCGACTTCTGCGCCCGGGTCCCGGGCCGCCGGGCGGGGGTGGCCCAGATCTTCGTGAACAGGATCGACGACGCCCTGGCCGAGATCCGGTGGGCCACCACCGCCTTCGCCCCCTTCGCCGGCATCCTGCTGCCGTCGATCCCGCCCGGGTGCGGCCTGGCGCCGTTGTGGGAGCCCGTGTACGAGCCCCTGTGGGAGCTGTGCGAGGAGCTCGGCGTGGTCGTGAACATCCACGGCGGCGGGGGGATACCCGACTACGGGGAGCACGAGTTCGCCCGCGCCATCATGCTGGTCGAGCTGCCCTGGTTCTCGCACCGGCCCATGTGGCACCTCATCTTCGGGGGCGTGCTGGAGCGCCACCCCGGCCTCAGGGTCGTGCTCACCGAGCAGGGGCTGGCGTGGATCCCCCGGGGGCTCGAGACCCTCGACTGGTTCTACCGGCGCATGACACTGGGCAACGCCGCCGAGGCCAACTTCTTCGGCGCGGCCGCCAAGGGGATGTCGCTCACGCCCCAGGAGTACTTCGAGCGCAACTTCGTGGTGGCGGCCAGCTTCCTGCGTGCCAGCGAGTCGGCGCTGCGCCACGAGGTCGGGGTGCAGCGCATCATGTGGGGGGCGGACTACCCGCACTCCGAGGGCAGCTACCCCTACAGCCGGGAGGCGCTGCGCGCCGCCTTCGGCACCTGCGACCCCGCCGAGACGGCCCGCATGGTGGAGTCCAACGCGGCGGAGCTCTACGGGTTCGACCTCGAGGCCCTGCGGGCGGTGGGCGACGTCATCGGCCCCACCGTCGCCGAGGTGGCCACCCCGCTGGCGGTGGAGGACTACCCCGACTCGACCTGCAACGCCTTCGACCGCCACCAGGTCCTGCGGGCCTGGTGAGGGGCTCAGCCCCCGGGACCCAGGCCGTACTCCGCCTTCCACCACCGGGCCCCGGCGCGCGCCGCGGGGTCGCTCGTGTGGGCCGGGTCCTGGCCGAGGAGCTCGGGCGTGGGCCCGACACGCCGGGCCACCGGGGCGAGCGCCTCGAGGTCGAACCCGTATACCGCGGCCGCCGTGAGCCCCAGCAGGTCCGCGGTGTCGTCCACGGGCACGTCCGCGAAGTCGGCTTGGAGCTTCTCGAGGGTGTGCGGCCAGGTCCCCTCGGGGTGGGGGTAGTCGGTCCCCCACATCACGACGTCGGTGCCGATGACGTAGCGACGGCGGATCTCCTCTCTGGACATGGTCGATGCCCCGATGAAGATGTTGGTGCCGAAGTACTCGGACGGGAGCTTGGAGATCTTCCCCTTGAGCAGGGCGGCCATCTTCTTGGTGGTGTGGCCGCCCCCCATGTACTGGTCCCACTTCCACATCATGTCGGGCGCCCAGTAGGCGGCCGCCTCGGTGACGACGAACTTGAGGCCGGGGTGGCGCTCGAAGGCCCCGCTGAAGAGCAGGTGCCAGGCGGGGCGCACCGCCCACCACACGACCTCGGCGAGGTACACGCCGGTGTGCTCACCGAACTCCTCCATGGGGGCGTCGCCGGAGTGGGTGTGCACCGGCAGCCCGGCCTGGGCGCACGCCGCCCACACCGGGTCGTAGACGGCGTCGTTGTAGGGCGGCCGGCTCCGCCACAAGGTGGGGACCATGATCCCCCGCACGCCGGGCTGGGCCGCCACCCACTCGATCTCGGCCACGGCCCGCGCCACGTCGTGGGTGATGGGCACGAGCGCGATGCCGCCCCGCCGGTGCGGCGAGTGCGCGCACATGTCGGCCAGGAAGCGGTTGTGGGCGCGGGCCCCGGCGAAGGCGAGCTCGGGGTCCTCGATGGCCCCCGCCAGGAGGCCGGCACCGAACGGTGGTGAGGCCATGCCGGTGATGGCGTCGGCGTCGGCGAACAACAGGTCGGCGGCGACCCCGTCGGTGTCGAGCTCCTTGTCGCGCACCGAGGGGTCGAAGGCACCCTTCAACCCCTCCTCGTTGTCCTTCTCCCAGCCCATGATGTACTCGTAGTTGAACTTGAGCGACTCCTCGCGCCGGGCGGTGCGCTCGGCCAGGAAGTCGTCGAAGGCGGGGTGGAACCGGGCGTCGAGGTACTGCCGGTACTGCTCGCAGGGGAGCCCGGCGTGGCCGTCGGCCGAGATCACGACGTAGCGGTCGGTGCCGCTCCGGGGGACCGGGGTCACGGCCTGGCCCCGAGCACCGAAAGGTCGTCGTAGCGCTGGTGCAGGAAGGGCAGCACCCAGGCGGCGGGCACCCGTGTCACCACCTCGCCCCGCTGGCTGGAGGCGACCTCGGCGTACTCGAGGGAGAGCGTGCGCAGCACGGGGAAGTCGGCCACCGGGTCGAGGGGGGCCTCGAGCAGCTTGCACTCGCCGTCGAGGGGACGCACCACCCGCGCCACCTCGTGGCGGCGGCAGTGCACCAGGGCGGGGTCGCCCTCCAGCCCGCCCCCGCCCGGGTCGGGGAAGGCCTTGAAGTAGAAGTCGACCTTGTCGAGCTCGTAGCCGGGCCGCTCCGGGCCCAGGGTGCCGGTGACCTCGGCCACCGTCGCCCCCATGCGGGCGATGCGGCCCACCACCCGGTCGCCGTCTCTCTCCAGGGTCACCTGGCCGATCTTCTTGGGCTCCCCGTAGGTCTCCCGGCCGCCCACGGTGGCCTGCTCCGTCGTCATCGGCATGAACAGCGCGTACTCGCCCTCCACGGCGCCGTGGCGCGCCCGCACCCCGAACCACCCCGCTCCGAAGGCGGGCAGGCCCGTGCCCATGTCGACCACGGCGATGCGCAGGCGGGCCGTGGGGGAGGACGGCTCGAGGGGCCGGGGCAGGACCGAGGCGATGAGCTCCGGGTCGGTCTCGAACACCGTGGTGAGGGCGCTGGACCAGATGGGCACGGCCCCCGCTTCGGCCTCCCGGTTGCGCACCTGCTCGGGCTGACGGCCTGCGTACCTGATCGGCATGTCGCATCCCCCGATGGTCGAACGAGCGCCGTGGCCAGTCTGGCACAGGCCCCCGGCGCACGCCTGGGGCACACTTACGTCGTGGGCGCGCATCCGCTGCGAGACCAGGAGGCGTCCGATGAGTGGGCAGAGCCGGGTGGTGAGCTTCTTCGTGGAGCCAGAGTCCCTTCCCGTCGTGGCGCAGGCCATCGAGGACCAGGTGCTGGCGCGCTTTTCGGCCCTGCCGAACTTCGTCGGGCTCGTGTGCCTGACGTCGCAGCGGGGCGCGCGGGCCGAGGTGGTGGGCATCTCGCTGTGGTCCGGTGACCTCGACCCGTCGGAGGAGGCGTCGGAGGTGCTGCGCACCGGCGTGAGCCAGCTGACCGGCACCATCCCGTCGCGCCGGAGCTACGAGATCCTTCGGGCGCGCGTCCTCGATGCCGACGGGGTGGTCTGCGTCGACATGCCCTGAGGGGGCCGCCTCAGGGCTCGAGCGCCGTGGAGCCCACCGAGCGGCGCATCGCGGCGTGCAGCCGGTTGGGGGTGAGCACGCCGAGATAGCGGTTGTCGGCGTCGACGATCGGCACCCAGCGCACGTCGTGCTGGAGCATCTCGCCCAGGGCGTCGCGCAGCGTCATGCCGAGCCGACCGGTGGTGGCGAAGGCCTCGGTGTGCTCCTCCACGCTGCCTTCGGGACCCGGCTCCAGCGACACCCAGCCCAGCAGGTGCCCGCCCTCGTCGACCACCACGGCGGTGCCGGCCGGCCCCTCGGCGCGGGCGCGTGCCTCGGCCAGCGGGGCCGAGGGGAGCACCACCGGCGGGGCGGCCAGGTCGTCCTGCTCGACCGTCACCACCGCCAGGCGCCGCACGCCGCGGTCGGCGCCCACGAAGTCGGCGACGAAGGGCGTCGCCGGCCGCCCCAGCACCTCGGCCGGCGTGTCGTACTGCTCGAGCACCCCGCCGCGCGACAGCACGGCGATGCGGTCGCCGAGCTTGGCGGCCTCCTCGATGTCGTGGGTGACGAACACGATCGACTTCTTGAGCTGCCTCTGGAGGTCGAGGAAGAGGTTCTGCAGGCGCTGGCGCGTCACCGGGTCCACGGCGCCGAACGGCTCGTCCATGAGCAACACGGGGGGATCCGCACCGAGGGCCCGGGCGACGCCCACCCGCTGGCGCTCGCCCCCCGACAGCTCGTGGGGGTAGCGCCGGGCGTACTGCGCGGGGTCGAGGCCCACCAGCTCCAACAACTCGTGCACGCGCCGCTCGACGCGGGCCCGGTCCCAGGAGAGGAGGCGGGGGACGGTGGCCACGTTGTCGAACACCCGCCGGTGGGGGAACAGCCCCCCGTGCTGGATGACGTAGCCGATGCCCCGGCGCATGGCCACGGGGTCCTGGTCGAGGACGTTCTCCCCGTGGATGAGGATGCGGCCCGAGGTGGGCTCGATGAGCCGGTTGATCATGCGCAGGGTCGTGGTCTTGCCGCACCCGGACGGGCCCACCAGCACGGCGAGCTCGCCGGCGCCGATCTCGAGGCTCAGCTCCGACACCGCCGGGCCGCCGCGGCCGTAGACCTTCGAGACCCGCTCCAGCGTGATCATCGGACGCCCACGTTAGCGAGCGACGTCGCGCGCCGGCCCGGGCGGCGATGCGGCGCGGGGTAGGGTGCGGTCGTGATCGCGGCCCAGCCGCTGTTCCAGTGGAGCTACGTGTCGGGCCAGTGGGGCGAGATCAGCTCCGACCTCCTGCAGCACATCGCCCTCAGCCTCATCGCCCTGGCCATCGGACTGGTGATCGCCGTGCCCCTGGGCGTGGCCGCATGGCGCTTCCGGGTGCTGCGGACGCCCGTGGTCGGCGTGGCCAGCGCGCTCTACATCATCCCGTCCCTGGCGCTCTTCGCCATCCTCGGGCCGCTCACCGGGTACGTGGCCTCGTACCCCACCGCCGAGATCGCCCTCGTCGGCTACACGCTGCTCATCCTGATCTGGAACACCATGGCCGGCCTGGACGCCGTGCCCCCCGACGCCCGCGAAGCCGCCACCGCCATGGGGTACGCCACGGCGCGCCGGCTGGTCCGCGTGGACCTGCCGCTGGCCCTCCCCTACGTGTTCGCCGGGCTCCGGGTGGCGGCGGCCACGGTCATCGGGCTCGTCACCGTGACCGCCCTCATCGGCCTGGGCGGGCTGGGTCGCCAGATCACCTACGGCTTCAACATCGGCTACTACACGCCGATCATCGTGGGCCTGGTGCTGTCGGTCGCCCTCGCCGCGCTGTGCGACCTCCTGCTCGTGGGCGTCCAGCGCGTCGTCGTGCCCTGGACCCGGGCCCCGCGCCGGGGCGGCCCGGGCTGATGGCCGTCTGGGACCACTTCCGGCACTTCGTGGCGAGCGTCGCCGCCTGGCTCACGACCTCTGCGCACTGGAGCGGCGCGTCGGGCATCCCCGAGCTGTTCTGGCGCCAGGCCGAGCTGTCGGTCGCCGTCGTGGCGGGCGCCGTGCTCGTGGGCGGCGCGGTCGGGCTGGCACTGGGCCACCGCGGCCGGGGCGGGCTGGTGGCCGTCAACGCCGCCAACGCGGCGCGGGCGGTGCCGAGCCTTGCCCTCCTGACCCTCTTCGCCATCGTGCCGTGGATCTCGCTGCGCGGGGGAGGGTTCTACGCCGCCTTCCTCGCCCTGTGGGTGCTGGCCGTGCCGCCCATCCTCACCAACACCTACGTGGGCGTGCGCGAGGTCGACGCCGATGTGCGCGACGCCGCCCGGGCCATGGGGCTCACGGGCGGTGAGGTCCTGCGCAGCGTCGAGCTCCCGCTCGCCGCCCCCTTCGTGATGGCCGGGATCCGCACCGCGGCGATCGAGGTGGTGGCCACCTCCACGCTGGCGGCCTACGTCAGCTACGCCGATCTGGGGACGCCGGTGATCTCCGGGCTCAACACCAACGACACCGTGGAGGCGTTCGCCGGAGCGCTCCTCGTGGCCCTTCTGGCCGCCGTGGTGGCGCTGGGCCTGGGCGTCGTCCAGCGTCTCGTGACCCCCGAGCCACTGCGCGTGGGAAGGCGCCCGGCGTCGGGGATCGTCGGGCTCGCGGGTGGCGCCGACGGTTGACCGGTGCAGGGGATGTGACTACGTTGCCGACACCCGTCCCCCATCCATCACCGCCCGCGTGCCTGCGCCCGGGGCGGCGCCGATGGACCCAGGAGGAACCACCATGGCGCTCCGCCGCACGCTCGTCCCTCTCGCGATCGTCGCCGTCGCGGCCGCACTGGCTGCTTGTAGCAGCTCTTCGACCCCGTCGGCGGGCGGCGGCTCCAAGCCCACCATCACCATCGGGGCCACGAACTTCGAGGAACAGGAGATCGTGGCGAACCTCTACGGGGACGTGCTGTCGCACGCAGGCTTCCCGGTCAAGGTGGAGCCCGCCCTGGGCACGCGCGCCGTGGTCGTCCCCGCCATCGAGCACGGGCAGATCGACCTCGAGCCCGATTACGCCGCCTCGCTGCTGGGCTTCCTCCACGGCGGCAACCCCCAGCCGGCCGGCGACCAGATCGCCACCGCTGTGGCCGCGGACAACCAGGCGCTGTCGCGCTACGGCGTGACCGTCCTGCCCGCGTCGAAGGCGCTCGACACCAACGTGTTCGCGGTGACGAAGGCGACCGCGCAGAAGGACCACCTGACCACGATCTCCAGCCTGGCGCCCTACGCGTCGCACCTCATCCTGGGCGGCCCCCCCGAGTGCCCCACGTTCGCCGGCTGCGAGCCGGGGCTGAAGAGCGTGTACGGGCTCACCTTCGCCAGCTTCAAGTCCCTCGACGAGGCCGGCCCCCTGAGCGTGGCGGCCCTCAAGAGCGACCAGGTGCAGGTGGTCGAGCTGTTCTCCAGCGACGGCAACGTGGTGAGCAACAACTTCGTGGCCCTCACCGACGACAAGCACCTCGAGGGGGCCGACTACATCGTCCCCGTCGTGCGCAAGTCGGTGAACTCGGCCGCGCTGCGAAGCGCATTGGCCACGCTCGACAACGCGCTCACCACCGAGGCCATCTCCAAGCTCAACATCGACGTCACCGTGAACAAGGAGCAGCCCGCGGCCGTGGCCCGGACCTGGCTGAAGGACAACCACCTGATCTGAGCGGGCCCCGGGGCCCGGCGGCTACCAGGACGGCCAGTTGGCGGGGAGCACGCCGGTGGCCGGGTTGTTCTGCATGACGCCGGGCGGCGCCCCCACCGAGGCGAGCAGCTGGGAGAAGTTGGCCCCGAAGGCGGTCGAGTTGGCCCCCGAGAACTGCCCGGCGTCGTTGGCCATCGACACCCCGTCGCCCGAGGGGTCGGCCCAGCCCGTCTCGATGCCGTCGGGCCCCTCGTACATAGCGCCCAGGGCCGTGCCGGGCGTCACGGACTGCCCCACGCCGACCATGGGGTCGATGTCCTCCGCCGCGTAGACCACCAGGCCGGCGGCGGGCCCGTCGGTGAGGCGGTAGCTGATGAAGGTGCCCCCGGGCCACCCCGAGTTGACGGTGCTCAGGATGACGCCGTCGCCGATGGCGTAGATGAGGCCGAAGCCGCTGTAGTCGACCCCCTGGTCGACGCGCTCGGGGGTGAGGCCTTTGATGGCCCGCAGGGGATTGGAGTAGGTGCCCGGCGTCGGGTTGAACGACACGTTGACGGGGTGCTGCGCGGCGGCCTGCGCGGCGGCGAGCTCCCGCTCTTCTCGCTCCTCGGCCTCCTGGCGCTGCTTGGCCGCGATGGCGAGCAGGTTCTGCAGGTCGCCCTTGGT
>DATJBC010000202.1:0-18055 GCA_035515515.1 Acidimicrobiales bacterium | reverse complement strand
CGGCATGGCCATCGGGCGCGCCATCCTCCAGGACGAGGACCCCAAGTCGATGGCCGCCATGGTGGCTCAGGCCGTGCGCGCCGGCGCCCCGGAAGGGCGCGCTTGATCCTCACCTTCGACCTCGGCACGACCGTCACCAAGGCGGTCCTGTGGGACGAAGGCGGGCACGTGTCGTCGGGGCGGTCCGTGCTGCGCACCGACTACGGATCCGGAGGCCGCGCCGAGCAGGACCCCGGCGCGTGGTGGCCGTCACTGGTGGCCGCGTGCAGGGCGTGCCTGGCCGGGGCGGGGCACGGGTTGCACGTCGACGCCATCGGGTTCGCGGCGGCGCGTCAGACGTTCGTGCCGGTGGCCCCCGACGGCACCACCCTGGGACGGGCGCTGCTGTGGTCCGACCGCCGGGCAGCAGCCGAGGCCGAGCTCCTCGCCCGCGCCCACGGGGCGGGCGGCGCATGGCGCGCCAGGGAGCGCACGGGGATCGCCCTCGACGCCGGTTCGGTGCCGGCCAAGCTCGTCTGGCTGGCCCGCCACGAGCCGGAGCGCCTGCTCGGGGCGCGCTGGATCCTGTCGCCGCGCGACCTCATGGTCCGGCACCTGACCGGCACGGTGCACACCGACCGCACCCTGGCGTCGGCCACCGGCCTGTACGAGGTCGGAGACGATGGCCACCACGGGATGCGGCTGGCGCTGGAGGCCCTGGGCGAGGCCGTCGGCCGCGTGGGCGGGCACAGCGGTGCGGGCGGGCTGGACCGGGTGGCCGCCGAACGCCTGGCGCCCGTGGTCCCGTCGAGCACCGTGGTGGGCGTGCTCCGCTCGGTGCCCGCCGACGAGCTCGGCGTGCCCGCCGGCACACCCGTCGTGGTCGGCGCCGGCGACCGCGCCTGCGAGGTCCTCGGCTCGGGGGCCTCCCCCGCCCGGCCCATGGTCTCGTGGGGGACGACCGCCAACGTGTCGGTGCCCGTCGCCACGCTGGAGCACGCCCGCCCGCCGGCCCTGCTGACGACGCGTGGCGCCCTCGGCGGGTGGCTGATGGAGGGCGGGCTCTCGGGGGCGGGATCGGTCCTGGAGTGGCTGGCCCGGCTCACCGGCCGTGACGTGGAGACCCTCGTCGGCCTGGCCGCCGCCAGCCCTCCCGGGGCGCACGGCGTGATCGCCCTGCCGTGGCTCGGCGGGGCCCGGGCCCCGTGGTGGCGCGACGACGTGCACGGCGCCTTCCTCGGGCTGGCGCTGAACCACGGCCCCGGCGACCTCGCCCGGGCCGTCATGGAGGCGGTGGCGTGGGACGTGCTGCGCTGCCTGGAGGCGGTGGGGGGACGGGCCCCCGCCGGGCTCACCCTGGCCGGGGCGGGCGCCACCCGTGGGCCGTGGACCGAGATCCTCACGTCGGTGACGGGGCTGCCCGCGCACGGCCGGGCCTCGGGTGAGGCGGCGTCGACGGGGGCGCTGCTCGTGGCGGCGCACGCCGTCGGTGTCGACGTGGACCTCGACGGCGTCGACCCCCCCGGCGACGAGATCACCCCCGACCCCGTCGCCGTGGGCGCCTACCGGGCGCTGCGTCGGGCGGCCGAGGCGGCGGCCACCTCCGCCATGGAGGAGAAGGCGGAGCACGCCGGGGACCCGGCGTGAAAGAGGTCACCCTCGCCTACGGCCGGAGCGGGCTCACCGTCGGCGTCCCCGACGACGCCCGGGTCGTCGTGCCCCGCGACGTGCCCGGCCTGCCCGACCAGGGACAGGCGGTCATCGACGCCCTGGGCGCGCCGGTCGAAGGCCCGTCGCTGGCGGAGCACTACGCCGCGGCCGCGCGCCGCGCCGCCCGCACCGGCGGTCGGCCCCGGGTCGCCGTCGTGTTCCCCGACGTCACACGGCCCATGCCCAACCGCACGGTGCTCCCACCGCTGTTGGCCGAGCTCGAGGCGCGGGGGGCGCGCCCCTCGGAGATCGAGCTGTTGTGCGCCACCGGCTCGCACCGGGCCGCTTCGCACGACGAGCTGGTCGAGCTGGTGGGGGGCGACATCGTGGCGCGCTTCCCGCTCCACCAGCACCAGGCGGACGGCGACGGCCACGTGGAGGTGGGGCGCGTCGACGGCGTGCCGGTCCGCATCGACCGGCGCTACGTCGACGCCGATCTCCGCATCCTCACCGGGTTCGTCGAGCCGCACTTCTTCGCCGGCTTCAGCGGCGGCCCCAAGGGGGCGTGCCCCGGCCTGGCCTCCCTGGACACGATCCTCGAGGCCCACAGCCCCCGCCGCATCGCCGACCGCCGGGCCACGTGGCTCGTCACCGAGGGCAATCCCGTCCACGACTTCGTCCGCGCCGCGGTGGACCTCGTCCCACCGGCGCTGTCGCTCGACGTGGCCATCAACGCCGGCGGCGAGCTCACCGCCGTGTTCGCCGGCCCTTTGCCCGCCGGGCACGCCGCCGCGTGCCGGTTCGTGGAGGACGCCGTCGTGCAGCCGGCCGGCGACCCCTACGACGTGGTGGTGAGCACCAACGGCGGCTACCCCCTGGACCGCAACCTCTACCAGGCGGTGAAGGGCATGGCCGCCGCCGAGCGCGTGGTGCGTCCGGGGGGGACCATCGTCATGGCGGCGGCATGCGCGGACGGGACACCCGGGGGCGGCGCCTTCGCCCGCCTGCTGGCCGCCGCAGCGGACGTGGACGCGCTGCACGGCGACGCCGGCGAGCCCGAGCCCGACCGCTGGCAGGCCCAGGTGCTCGGACGCGTCCTGCGCCGTGCCGCGGTGTGGCTCTACAGCGACGGGCTGTCGGACGCCGAGGTACGGGGCGCGCACCTCCGTCCCGTGGCCGACGTGGCCGGTGCCCTGTCCGAGGCGCTCGCCGCGTCGGGCGGGCGGGTGTGCGTCCTCCCCTACGGGCCGCTGACGGTCGCCTCCTCCTCGACCTGACCTCGACCTGACCTGGCGCTCCGCCCGGCCTCGCACGCGCCCTGCCCCGCGCCGGGAGGGGACGGCGCTTCGCCTCTCTGACGCCTACGTCAGGGATTAGCGTGACGCATCGATGACGTCGATGGACGAGGGGATCGCGGAGGGCGCCGGAGCCGCCTTCTACGGTGCGGGCGGCGAGGACCAGCCGCTGTTCAGCTTCACCGTCCCCGACGAGTTGCTGGCCGAAGCCGTCAGCAAGAGCCGCGACCGGGCGGCCGTGGCCGACGTGGCCCTCATGCCCGGGACGGGCGAGGGCAAGCCACCGCCGCTCATGAACGTGCTGCGCGAAGGGGGGTTCGCGCCCCTCGTCCTCCTCACGGGGGCGGCCCTCGTGACCGATGTCATCGTCAACGGCATCGGCATCCTCGGCCCCGAGATCCGCCACTCCTTCCGCCTGAGCGACGCCGGCCTGGGGGCGGTGACGTTCGTGGCCGCCGTGGCGCAGATCGCCTGGGGCATGCCCGTGGCGGTGTTCGCCGACCGCGGCAGCCGGAGGAACGTGGCGGCGGTGACCCTGCTCGTCTTCTCGGTGATGGTCCCCGTGGCGGCCCTGGCCCGCAATGTGTGGCCCTTCGTCTTCCTTTACCTGGTGGCAGCCGTGGGGCTGGGGTCGAGCGACACCGTGCACAACGCCTACCTGTCCGACGCGTACCCGGCCCACGGCCGGGCGCGCGTCTTCGCGTGGCACAACCTCAACGACCCGCTGTCGCAGACCGTCGGCATCCTCCTCGTCGGCTACATCGCGTCCGCCACCCACAACTGGCGCTGGAGCCTCGGCCTGGCGCTGGTGGGCATCCCCATCGCGCTGGGCATCTTCTTCATCCGCGAGCCCGAGAAGGGCGCCAACGAGTCGAGCCACATCCTCAGGGCCGCCGGCATGGACATCGAGGCCCAGCAAGAGGGCGCTCCCAAGGTCCTCCTGGGCTCTGCGGTGACGCGCCTGCTGCGCATCCGATCGCTGTACTACGAGCTCGTGTCGGTCGCCATCCTGGGGTTCGCCGGCACCGGTATCCCCTTGTTCGGCGCCCTGTACTTCCAGCGCCACTGGCACCTGTCGGTGGCGCACCGGGCGGACGTGTTCTCCATCATCGGGCTGTCGTCGTTCCTGGGACTGCCGGTGGCGTTCCTGGTGGGCGACAAGCTGTTCCGGCGGGCCCCCGAGAAGCCGCTCATGCTGGCGGGGATCTGCATAGCCATCTTCGGCGGCCTCTACACGACGTCGCTCTACATGCCGCACCTGTGGATCGTGGTGATGCTGCAATTCCTGGCCCAGGCGGCCGTGGCCCCGTTGTCCATCTGCATCTTCCAGACGCTGGCGGCCACCGCCCCACCCGAGATGCGGGCCATCTGCTTCGGCCTGTTCGGCGTGTACGCGCTGGTCTTCGGGGGCTTCGCCGGCGGCGTCCTCCTCGGCGCCATCAGCGACGCCACCAACGTCACCACCGCGCTCACCTTCATCGGCCCCGTGTGCGCGGTCGGCGGCGTGCTGCTGCTCATCGGGTCGCGCTTCGTCCGCCACGACATCACGCTGGTGATCGAGGACGTGCTCGAGCGCTACGCCGAGGGCAAGCGGCGCAGGTCCGGCGGCGCCATCCCCGCCCTGCAGGTCCACAACATGGACTTCTTCTACGGCACCCAGCAGGTGCTCTTCGACGTCAACCTCGAGGTGGCCGAAGGCGAGATCGTGGCCCTCCTCGGCACCAACGGAGCGGGCAAGAGCACGCTCCTGCGGGCCGTGGCCGGTCTCGACCACCCCCACCGCGGCGTCATCCGCATCTTCGGCACCAACTGCACGTACCTCGAGCCCGAGCAGATCATCGGCCTCGACGCCGCGCTGCTCGTCGGCGGCAAGATGACGTTCCCGGGACTGTCGGTGCGCGAGAACCTGCGCGTGGGGGGCCACTCCTTCCGGCGCGATTCGCCCCGAGCCCGCCTGGCCTTCGACGAAGCCGTGGGGCTCTTCCCCGAGCTCGAGCCGCGCCTGGACCAGCCGGCCGGGACGCTGTCGGGCGGTGAGCAGCAGATGCTGGCGCTGGCCCGGGTCATCATGACCAAGCCCCGCCTGCTCATGATCGACGAGCTCGCCTTCGGACTCGCCCCCATGACGGTCGAGCGGCTCATGGAGATCGTGCGGCGCGTCAACGCCGAGGGCGCCACGGTGATACTCGTCGAGCAGAGCGTGAACCGGGCGATGACGCTCGCCGAGCACGCCTTCTTCCTCGAACGCGGGGAGATCCGCTTCGACGGCCGCATCGGCGAGCTGCTCGAGCGCAGCGACCTGCTGCGGCCCGTCTTCCTGGCCGGCGTGGGCGCGGCGCTCGGCCTCGAGGGGCCGCCGGCCGGGCCCGGCGCGTCCTCCGGCGGTCCCCCGATGGTCACCGAGGGACCGGGCGCAGGGGGGGCGCCCGGGTTGCGCGGCGACGGGGGGCCGGGCGGGGCCATGCCCGCCGGCCGGGGCACCGGCACGCCGGACGGCCCTCCCGGTGCACAGACGCCGCCGGGCCCGACCGGGCTGTGGTCGCCCTCGTGGCCGGACGCCGGGCCCCGGGGACGCGACGGGCCCGGCGGGTTGTGGGGTGGCACGTGACCGGGGTGTCGGTCCCGTCGTCGGTCGTCCTCGAGGGCGCCATCCTGGGACTGGGCTACGGGCTCCTGGCCGTGGGGCTGGTGCTCATCTACCGCACCAGCCGCGTCGTCAACTTCGCCCAGGGCCAGCTGGGCGTGGTGGCGGCCGTCTTCCTGGTCAAGCTGTTCTACGACTTCGGGATCAACTACTGGGTGGCGCTGTTGTTCTCGCTGGCGCTGGCCGCCACGGTCGGCGCGTTGTCGGAGCTGCTGCTCAGACGGCTGTTCGACCGCCCCCGGGTGATGGTGATGGTGGCCACCATCGGCCTGTCGCAGGTCCTGTTCCTCTTCACGCTCTTGCCGTTCATCCGGCCCAAGAAGCTGTTCCGCTCGGTCCCGGTGCCCATCGACTGGACCTTCAGCGTCGGGACGTTCCAGTTCACCCCGGGTGAGGTGCTGACGCTCATCGTGGCCCCCGTGGTGGCCATCGGCCTGGCGTTGTTCATCCGGTACTCCCCCTGGGGCCTGGCCATGCGGGCCTCGGCAGAGAACGCCGAATCCGCCCGCCTGTCGGGCGTGTGGGTGCGCCGCACCTCCACGGTGGCGTGGACCATCGCCGGCGCCCTGTCGGCCATCACGGCCGTGCTGGCGTCCCCCGGGCAGGCGAGCGTGCTCACCCAGGTGCTCAGCCCGGACCTCCTGTTGCTGGCGCTCGTGGCCGCGCTGCTGGGCGCCATGGTGAGCCTCCCGGTCGCCTTCGCCGCCGGCGTGGGCATGGGGATCGTGGTCGAGCTGCTCCAGTGGAACATCACCAACCCCACGACCGGCTCGGCCACCGTCGAGCTCATCCTCTTCGCCATCCTGCAGGTGTCGCTGTTGGTGCGCGCCGCGTCGCTCCAGAAGGAGTCGCGCACGGCCGAGCGAACGACCTGGCTGTACGGGACGCTCCGCCTCCACCCCACCGGTGACCGCCTGCGGCGGCAGGTGGGACGGTCGGGGGTCCTGGCGGCGGTCGTGATCGCCGCCCTGCTGCCTCTCGTGCTCGACGTCGGGCACGACTTCCTCATGTCGCAGATCTGCCTGTACGGCGTCATCGCCCTGTCGCTCACCGTCCTCACAGGGTGGTCCGGACAGGTGTCGCTTGGGCAATTCGCCCTCGTCGCCGTGGGCGCCGACATGGCGGCGCACCTCGGGTCCGGGGTGCCGCTCGTGGCGCTGCTGCCCTTGGCGGGCGTCGTCTCGGCCGTGGTGTCGATCCTGGTGGGCCTCACCGCCTTGCGGATCCGCGGCCTCTACCTGGCGGTGAGCACCCTCGGCTTCGCGTTGTTCATGCAGACGTCGGTGCTGGCCACCTCGTGCTGGACGGTCCCGCTCGTGCACCGCGTCGTCTGCTCGGGCCTGCCCAACCCGCAGTCCACGCTCGTCTCCCGGCCCACGTTGCTCGGGCTGGGGCTGTCTTCGGAGCGGGCCTTCGCCTGGTTCTCGCTCGGGGTGCTCGTGCTGTCGGCGCTCATGGTGCAGGTGTGGCGGGACCGCGGCATCGCCCGCCGGCTCATCGCCGTGCGCGACAACGAGGTGGCGGCTGGGTCGGCCGGTATCCCGGTGGTGCGGACGAAGCTCATGGCATTCGCCCTGTCGGGGTTCATGGCCGGCTACGCCGGCGTGTGCTTCGCCTTCGCCACCGAGCGCTTCAGCACCACGACCTTCGACCCCACGGTGTCGATCCTCGTGGTGTCGATGGTGGTGATCGGTGGGCTCGACTCGATCGCCGGCGCCATCATGGGCTCGCTCTACCTCGTCGGCCTCCCCGCCATCTTCGGGTCCACCACCTCCATCCAGTTCCTCACGAGCGGCATGGGGCTCATGGCCTTCATCCTCTACCTGCCGGGGGGCATGGCCGACGTGATGCACCGCGTCGGGGACCTCGCCAGCGCGGGCGTCGTGCGCTGGAGGGTCCGGCGCCACCCCGGCACCGAGGGCGACGGCGTGGAAGGCCTGGCCGTGGCGGCGACGGCGCGTGCCGGGGGGGCGGGGAGCGCCCGGCAGGTCGTGGGGGCCGGGGGCGATGGCGTCGTGCCGCACCACCCGGTCACCGAGGCGGCCCCGTGAGCCCCGGCGACCCTGGCGACGGGGCTCGGCCGCGGCGCACGGGGCCCGCCGCCCTCGAGGTCCGCGACCTGGTGGTGAGCTTCGGCGGCGTCCAGGCCGTCGACCACGTGCGCATGGACGTGGCTCCCGGGTCCGTGGTGGGGCTCATCGGGCCGAACGGGTCGGGCAAGACGACACTGCTGGACACGGTGTCGGGGTTGGTGGCACCGACCGAGGGGAGCCTCCTGCTCGACGGGGAGGACATGGCGGACTACATCCCCGAAGAGCGGGCCGGGCTGGGGGTGGTGCGGTCGTTCCAGGACTGCCGGCTCTATCCCGAGCTCACCGTCGAGGACACCCTGCTGTTGTGCGAGGACGCCCGGCAGCGGGTGAGCGTGCTGTCGACGACGTTGCAGCTGCCGTGGGCGCGGCGCAGCGAGCGGGACAAGCGCCGAGCGGTCGACCGCGTCATCGGCTCGTTCGGCCTGGAGCGGTTTCGCAACCACGTGACGGGACATCTGTCGACCGGGACGCGCCGCGTCGTGGACCTGGCGTCGGTGGTGCTGGCGCGTCCCAGGCTCCTGCTGCTCGACGAGCCCACGGCGGGCATCGCCCAGCGGGAGGCCGAGGCCTTCATCCCCCTCCTGCAGCGGCTCCACGAGGTCACGGACGCCACCATCCTCCTCGTCGAGCACGACGTGCCGCTCGTGTTCGAACTGTGCTCGACGGTCGTGGTCATGCAGACGGGCGCCGTCGTCGCATCGGGGAGCCCTGACGTCGTGCGCCGCGACCCCAGGGCCCTGGCGGCCTACCTCGGCGCCAGCGAGGCCGCCCTGAACGTGAGCGGGCCGGCGCAGCCCCGCTGACCCGCGCCGCCCGACCCGGCCGTGCCGACCCGGGGCCCCCATTCCCCGGGGACCCATTCCCCGGGGACCCATTCCCCGGGGACCCATTCCCCGGGGCGCCATTCCCCGGGGCGCCTCAGGCGGGCGGCGAGACCGGCCTCGGCGGCCGGGCGGGCCCGTAGGGGGCGTCCCCGCGCAGCGTCACCCGGTGGGCGATGCGCAAGGCCTCGCCGTAGTCGTCGAGGGCGTAGTGCAAGGTGGCCCGGTTGTCCCAGAAGGCGACGTCTCCGGCCTTCCACCGGAAGCGGCAGCTGAACTCGGGGCGCTGGCAGTGCCGGTAGAGCATGTCCAGGAGCATGTCGCTCTCGAGCTTGGACACACCCTCGAGGAACCTCGTGAACTGCGAGTTGACGAACAGGCCGTTGCGCCCCGTCTCGGGATGGGTGCGCACCACCGGATGCGACACCGGGTAGAGCTTGTCGCGCCACTTCCCGTCCCACTCGTAGCCGCCCTTGGCCTCCACGTCCGCGGCGAACCAGGGGTCGTGGTGCCAGGCGATGAGTTGGTCGCACAGGGCGCGCACCGGGGCGGCCAGGGCGTCGTAGGCGGCCTGGAGGCTCACCCACATGGTGTCGCCCCCGATCTCGGGCGCCTCGCGCATGTGCAGGATGGAGCCCAAAGGCGGCGTGGCCAGGAAGGTCACATCGGTGTGCCACCACGAGGCACGATCCTCGCGCCCGTCGATGGCGAGCACCTCGGCGCTGCCCTCGATGGCGGGGAGGACGGGGTGCGCCGGCGTCACCTCGCCGAACTGGCGGGCGAAACCCGCCTGGTGCTCGGGGCTCAGGTCCTGGCCCGGGAAGAACAGCACCAGGTGTCGACACAGCGCCGCCCGCACCTGGGCCACCACGTCGTCCCCCAGGGGCCGGGAGAGGTCCAGCCCGTGCACCTCGGCCCCGATGGTGGGCGACAACGCTCGGATGTCCAGGCCGGTTACCACGTCCACGCCCGTCCATCGTGCCCCAGCGTCCCGAGCCGGACAACCGCGATGGCCGGTGACCGGAGCCCACGCCGCATATCCTCGGGCCACCACGCAGGCTCCCGGGGAGGGGAGGGGCGACGATGGCGAGTTCTGGTCCGGCGGCGGTGCTCCGGCGGTCGTGGCGACGGCTCCGGCGGCGTCCCGTCGGGGTGCAGGTGGCCTCGGTCCTCGCGGCTGCGGTGGTCGTGGGCGGCGCCGTGTACGGCATCGCCGCCGGGACCTCCTCGAGCACGGCCCCCGGGGCGCGCGACGGCGCCACCACCGGGACCAACCCGACGGGCCTGGGCGGGCCGAGCGGGGTGGGGATCGACCAGGCCTCCACGAGCAGCCGGGGCGTCAGCGCCACCTCGATCAACGTGGTGTTCCCGATCTCCAACCTGGCGTCGTTGGCGTCCAACTTCGGATTCGCGGGCGACACCGAGTTCGGCGCCCAGCGGGCCGCCATCAACACCTTCGTCAACGCCATCAACCAGGCGGGCGGCGTCAACGGCCGCAAGATCAACGCCATGATCGTGCAGTTCGACCCCACCAACGAAGCGGGCATGCGGGCGCTGTGCAAGCAGTGGACCGAGGGGAGCCCACCGGTGTTCGCCGTGGTGGACGGCCTGGGCTCGTGGACGGGCGACAACGAGCTGTGCATCACCCAGGAGGGCCACACCCCCTTCATCGGGCAGTGGACGACGGTGAGCAACTGGACCCAGCAGGGCTCCCCCTACCTGTGGTGGACCGGTCCCGACCAGGCCGACATCCTGCGCACGGTGGTGGCGTGGGGTACGAGCGCGGGGCTCCTCGGCCCGTCGGTCAAGGTGGGCATCGTGGCCGGCGACCGCACGAGCGACCAGGTGGCGCTCAACCAGTACCTGCTGCCCGACCTGCGGCGGGCCGGCATCGACCACCCGGTGGTGGAGACGCTGCCCTCCAACCCGACCGACACGGCCGCCTCGAACGCCGCCGCGCCCCTGGTGGTGCAGCGCCTCAAGGCGGCCGGCGTCACCTCGGTGATCCCGCTCATGCCGTTCAACTCGTTCTTCCCCTACCTGGCCCAGGAGCACGCCCAGGACTTCATCCCCAAGCTGCTCCTGTCGGACTACGAGTCCGCCATCACCGTGACCCTGGGGCTCATCCCCATCCCCTACGAGCAGCAGCTCGAGGGCCAGGAGGGCGTCACGGTGGAGACACTGGGCGGGACCGACGCCCCCATCCCCGAGAGCCAGGGCGGCTACAACCCCTCGGTCACCAGCTGCTACGACACGTGGAGGGCCCACAACAAGCCGACCGACGCCTCGGTGTCGCCCTACATAGAGGAGCAGGGCCCCATCGTGAGCTGGTGCCAGGCCGTGCGGCTGTTCGCCCTGGCCGCCACCAGGGCGGGCCACGACCTCAACCGGCGCACCTTCGTCCAGGCCATGGCGGGCATCCAGGGCTTCCCCGGGACGCTCACCCCGGTGCTCAGCTTCGGTGCCGACAAGTTCTCCGGCCCCACGGAGTACCAGGTGGTCGAGCTGCACAACAACGTGCCGCCCGGGCCCCTGTGCGTGCCCACCTACACCGGGAAGCCCCAGGGCACGTGCTGGCACGTGGTGCAGAGCTGGACGCCCCTTGCCCAGTGAGCCCGGGGAGGGGCCCGGCGCGCGGGCGGGCCCGACAGCCGGGCGGGCCCGCAACTTCTCGCCCTGGTACTCGTGGATGGTCAAGCTGGCCGCCACCCGCCAGGCCGACCCCTTCCCCGGCGACGACGCGGCCGCCATCGGCGCCTGGCGCCAGCGCGCCCGCCTCCGGCTGACGGATCTGCTGGGGCCCCTCCCCGAGCGGGTCCCGCTCGACGTCGAGACCCTCGAGTCCACCCACCTCGACGCCTACCGGCGCGACCGGGTCGTCTTCGACAGCGAGGAGACGATGTCGGTGCCCGCCTTCCTCCTCGTCCCCCACGACCGGGGAGCCCCGGGGCCGGCGGTGCTGGCCGTGCACGGCCACGGCCCCGGCAAGTCCGAGGCGTGCGGCCTGGAGCGCACCGGCACCCCCAACGCCGACTACGCCCACCAGTTGGCCCTGCGGGGCTACGTGGTGCTGGCCCCCGACCTGCGGTGCTTCGGCGAGCGCCTGGACTGGAACCCGCCCGACCACTACGCGTGCGACACCAACCTGGTGCACGCCGTGATGGCCGGTGTGAGCCCGCTCACCCAGAACCTGTGGGACATGGCCTGCGCCCTCGACGTGCTCCAGGCACACCCGCTCGTGGACCCCGCCCGCGTCGCCGTGGCCGGCCTCTCCTACGGTGCCACGGTGTCGCTGTTCCTCGCCGCGTGGGACCAGCGCGTGGCGGCCGCCGTGGTGAGCGGCTACTTCTCGTCGTGGGCCGAGAGCCACAAGATGCCGTGGAACATGTGCGGCTCGCAGGTGCTCCCGGGCATGCTGGGGCAGCTCGAGCACCTCGACGTGGCGGCGCTGATCGCGCCGCGCCCGCTGCTCGTCGAGAGCGGCACCGAGGACGACCTGTTCCCCGCGCCGGTGGCCGTCGCCGAGGTCGCCAAGCTGCGGGCGGTGTACGCGTCGATGGGTGCGGCCGACCACCTCGTCCACGACGTGTTCGCCGGCGTCCACGAGTGGCACGGCGCGGAGGCCTACCCCTTCCTGGAGCGCTGGCTCTGAGACCCCTCCCGGTCGGGGTCAGTCGAGCAGCCCGGCGGAGCCACGGTCGAGGTGGAGCGTCACGTTGTCCCGGGTGCGCAGCACCGACGCCGGGCACGCCGTGGACAGGGGGCCCACCAGGGCGGCCCGCACCGGCTCCGCCTTGCGCGCCTCGGGCACGACGGCGAGCACGGTGCGGGCACGCAGGAGGGCGGGGATGGTGACGGTGAGGGCGTCGCGGGGCACGTCGTCGATGCCGGGGAAGTGGCCCTCGTTGACCTGCTGGCGCCGGCAGGCGACGTCGAGCTCGACCACCTTCACGTCGAGGGGGTCGTCGAAGTCGGCCACGGGCGGGTCGTTGAAGGCCAGGTGGCCGTTCTCGCCGATGCCCAGGCAGCACAGGTCGAGGGGGTGGGCCCGCAGCAGCCCCGCGTAGCGCCGGCACTCGGCGCCCGGGTCGGCCAGGCCGTCCACGTAGTGCGCCGCCCGGGGACGGACCCGGTCGGCGATGCGCTCCCTGATCCAGCGCTGGAACCCGGCGGGGTGGTCGGGGCCCACGCCCACGTACTCGTCCATGTGGAACAGCACCACGTCCGCCCACGGCACCCCGGGCACCTCCACCAGCGCGTCCACGAAGGCCAGTTGGGAGTTCCCCGTGGCGAACATGGCGTGCGCCAGGCCGCGGGCCGCCACCGCCGCTCGCATGGCGGCGGCGGCCTCCTGGGCGGCGGCCCGGGCCAGCGCGGCCCCGTCGGGGTGCACCACCACCGGCATGCGGCCGACCGTCTCGGTGCGCGACGGCGAGGGCACGTCCCGCACTGTAGGTGAGCGCCCGCGGCCCCGAGGCGGCCCGTCCCTCCCCGGGACGGGCCCGGCCACACGCCCGCATCGGCGCGGGGGTATCGTCGCCGCCGATGGGGGCCCGGATCACGCTGGTCGGCGGGGGCAGCACGCACTGGACCCCCAAGCTGGCGGTCGACTTCGCCAACACCCCCGCGCTCGAGGACGCCGAGCTCGTGCTCCACGACGTCGACGCCGACTCGCTGGCGCCTGCGCTGAAGGTCGTCGAGCACGTGGCCGAGCGACGCCGCATCCCGCTCACCGCCCGGGCCACCACCGACCTCGACGACGCCCTCACCGACGCCCAATACGTGGTCGTGGCGTTCTCGGTGGGGGGCTTCGCCAGCATGCGCCACGACATCGAGGTCCCCGCCCGCTACGGCATCCGCCAGACGGTGGGCGACAGCGTCGGCCCGGGAGGGATCTCCCGGGCCCTGCGCAGCGTGCCCGTGGTGCTCGAGGTGGCCCGGGCCATGGAGCGCCGCTGCCCGGAGGCGCCCATGGTCAACGTGAGCAACCCGCTCACGGCCCTGTGCCGGGCGGTGACCCGGGAGACGGCCGTGCGCGCCGTGGGCCTGTGCGCCGAGATCGTGGGGCTCAAGTTCGCCCTCAGCCTCCTCTTCGACGCCGACTTCACGACCATCGACCCCGTGGTGGCGGGCGTGAACCACCTGCCGCTCGTCACCTCGCTGCGCATCGGGGACGAGGACGGCTTCGCCCTGCTGGAGGACGCCCTGGCCGGGCACCTCGACCTGTCGGGGCCGCTGTGGATGGAGCCTCCCGGGCCCATGCACTGGAGGATGGCGGACCCCGAAGCCGGCTGGACCAAGGCCGACGTCCTGGCCAACAACAAGGTCAAGTTCGAGCTCTTCGACCGCTTCGGCGTGCTACCCGGGTCGTCGGACACCCATGTGGTCGAATTCTTCTCGGGCTTCGTGACCTCGGCGTCCGACTACGGGCGCGACTGGGGCATCCACCACTACGGGATGCACGGGCATCAGTCCGACAAGGCCGACGACGACGCGCAGATGGCGGGGCTGCTCGCATCCGAGAAGATCCCGCGCTGGCCCTCGGGCGAGTTCGTGGCGCCGCTCCTCGAGGGCCTGGTCACGGGCACCGCCCGCGACCTCCCCGCCAACGTCCCCAACAGCGGGCAGGTGGAGACGCTCCCCCAGGACGTGGTGGTGGAGTGCATGGTGCGCGCCGGCGCCGACGGCATCACGGCGCGGGACCGGGCCGCGGTGCCGTCGTTCCTGGGCGACCACCTCCGCCGCGTGGTGGTGTCCCAGGAGCGGACGGTGGAGGCGGCCGTCTCCGGTGACCGCACGACGGTGCTCGAGGCCATGCTGGCCGACCCGGTGGCGGGGGCCCTGCCCTACGAGCACGTCCTGGCCATGACCGACGAGCTCCTGGCGGCGACGGCCCCCTGGCTCCCGCAGTTCGCCTAGCCCGCGGGGCCGGGGGCCCCGCCAGGCCCTGGGCTCGTCACGCAGCGGCCGCTGGCCGCCGCTCGCGTGCGGGGCGCCTCAGCGGCGACGGGCGTGCTTCTTGGCGGCCGTCACGGCGTAGCGGTAGGCGCCCGCCCCGCTGGCGACGCTCGTGCCCGCCGGCGAGACCACCCGGATGACCACGGTGCCGAGCGACCCCACCGGCGAGGTGGCGACGATCTTCTGGTCGTTGCGGACGGTGAAGCCCGCCGCGGGCCGCGACCCGAAGTAGACGGCGGTGACGCCCTCGAGGTTCACGCCCTTGATGGTGACCTTCTTGCCCCCGGCGATCGGCCCCGAGGTGGGCTTCACGGCCGAGACGCCCGGCGAAGGTGGCACGATCTGGCGGATCTTGTCGTTGCCGCCGTCCGAGACGAGCAGGCGCCCGTTGGCGCCCATCTCGATGCCGGCGGGGTCGTTCAGCTCGGCGGCCGACCCCGCTCCCCCGTCACCGGAGGCGCCCATGGGGCCCTTGCCGACGACGGTGTAGATGTCGCCCCCCTTCACGGCCTTGCCGTCGTAGCTCCCGTTGGCGGCCGGGACGTAGCGGATCATGTTGTTGGCCGAGTCCGCGATGTAGAGGTTGCCCGCCCCGTCGTAGGCGAGGCCCTGCGGCGTGTCGAGAGAGGCCGACAACGCAGGCTTCTTGTCGCCCTTGAAGGCCTCGTTGGTGTTTCCCACGATGGTGTAGATGTCGCCCGCCACGACCCCGCGGCCGTGGTAGGAGCCGGTCTTCGCCGCCACCAGGCGCACCACCTCGTTGTCGGAGTCCGACAGGGCCACGTCGCCGGCGGGGTCGACCGCGATGCCCCCGAAGGGCTCCAGGGAGACCTGGGCGTTGTAGCCCGGGCCTCCGTTGCCCGTGTAGCCGTAGGCGCCGTAGATGCCGGCCAGCGTGTAGATCACCGTCGGCTGCAACGACCGGCCGTACTCGGTGTGGGCCGCCTCGGGGATGAGCCGCACCACGCTGTTGTCGGTGTCGGCCACGATGACGTCGCCCGAGGGGTTGAAGGCGATGCCGTCGGGCTCGGCCAGCCCGGCCGAGAACGTCTCGTTCCCCTGTCCGCTGCCGCCGCCGGCGATGGTGTAGATCTCCCCCACCGTCATGAACAACCCGAAGCGGATCCCCCCGACGGCCGGCACGAACCGCACGGCGTCGTTGCCCGTGTCGGCGATGGCGATGTCGCCTTGGGCGTCGACGGCGACACCGTTGGGGTCGTCGAGCTCAGCGGCGAGCAAGGGATTGGGGACCCTCGACGACTTCGGGACCGTGTCGCCGGAGTACCCGGCATTGCCGTCGCCGACGATGGTGTAGATGCGGCCGGCCGTCATGGCCTGCCCGTAGAAGGTGCCGGTGGAGGCGGCCACCACGCGGATCACGTTGTTGTCCTGGTCGGCGATGACCACGTTGCCGTACGGGTCGTAGGCGGCGTCCACCGGGGAGCCGAGGGAGATCGAGGTGCTGACGACGCCGTTGGCCAAGGACGTGGAGGTCCCGCCGCCGGCGGCGCTGGAGATGACGTGCACCCCGGAAGCGGCGGCCGCGCTCGGGGTGGCGTCGACGACCACGGACCCGGCCATGAGGCCCAAGGCCCCGGCCACGACTCCCCCCCGCCGGATCGTGCGCGACACCGGTCGTCCCCTGCGCGTCGTCGCAGACCGCATCGCGGGCTGCGCACAGCGACTGCCTCGAGCGCCCATCGTCCCCGCCAACCCCCCACCCCGCACGAGTCGGCACGCCCCGGCCCGCGAGGCGGACCACGCTCGGCCCGCCGGCCGAGATGCTAACCGCCTGGTCGGAGCGCCACACGGCTCACCGGGCGGGGGCGGCGCACGGGCACCGGCGGTCACGTCGGGACATCGGGGAGTGGCCGCACACCGGCACAGGAAGGTCACAGGCGAGGCCGGGCGTCACCGCCCGGTCGGGGGGCCGCCCCAGCCGATTGGTCCGGGCGCCTACTCCACCCGGTCTTCGGGCCGGGGCGGGCCCGCCGAGTAGAAGCTGAGCGGGATGTCCTTCCAGGCGTCGTCCTGCCAGAGCCGGCGGGCCGTGTACGCGCGCCCGCCCCAGTAGACCTGCTCGTCGGAGCGCCCCTCCAGCGGATACCAGCCGGGGCTCGGCCCCGGAGGCGGCGGAGGCGGCGGTGGGGACGGAGGCAGCACGTTGCGGGGCAGGCCGTGCGCAACGGGCTGTCGCGCCGGGACGGTCGCCCATCGGGGCTGGCCTCGCAACGCCGGCCAGTCGACGAAGGCGAAGACGAGGAAGAGGATCCAGTTGAGGAACGCATCCACGTAGTCGAGCTTCACGAGCGCGCCGGCCGTGCCCAGGCTCGCCGATGAGAACGTCACCGCTGCGTGGATGACCACCCCCACCGTGACGATCGCCAGGAAGATCACCGAGAGGGGCGCGAGTATCCATGCGCCGGAGAACCCCGCCTTGGTGATGATCTTGTAGAGCGCGAAGAAGTTCAGCACGCCGATGCCGATCGTCACCACCAGCGACCCGGCTAGGTATCCGGCCGTCGTGCCCAAGAGGTCCACGTGGTCCACCTCCGCTCGTGCCGAGCCAGTGACCGCACGCATTGTCCCACAGCGGTGCCGTCATCCCTCCCATGGGTGGGGCGCCCGGGGTCCTGTGTGAGTCCGTTGGACGTTGGGTAGTGCACGGGTGTTCTCGAACCGGCGACGCGAGGAGGAGCCGACCATGACCGTCGAGGAGGAGCAGCTCCACGACCTTCTGTACCAGGCACTGGAGACCGAGCTGGGCGGCGTCCAGGTGTACGAGGCCGCCCTCGGGTGCGTGCAGAACAGCGACCTCCGCAAGGAGTGGCAGGAGTACCACGAGCAGACGTCCCGCCACGTCGAGCTCGTCACCGAGTCGCTCCGTGCCTTCGGGCTGGACCCCGAGACCGACACGCCGGGGCGCCGCGTCGTCCGCCACACAGGCGAGTCCCTGGTGAAGGCCATCGAGCTGGCACGGGCCGAGGGGAGCGCGGACCAGGCCGAGGTCGTGGCCGCCGAGTGCGTCACCCTGGCCGAGACGAAGGACCACCTCAACTGGGAGCTCATCGGGGAGGTCGTCGGGCGCATGACCGGCGATGCCGCCAAGGTGCTCCGTGCCGCCCACAAGGAGGTCGAGGAGCAAGAGGACGAGCACCTCTACCACAACACCGGCTGGGCCCGGGAGCTGTGGATCCAGGGGCTCGGCCTGCCCGCCGTGCTGCCCCCGCCCGAGGAGCAGAAGGACGTGAAGACCGCCATCGGCGCGGCGCGGGCCAAGCAGGCCCGCCAGGACATGGCCTCGTAACGCCCGGCGCGGCGTGCGCCCGAAGAAGGTCACCCATCCTCGGGCAGCCCCCCGAGCGCCGCTTCAGTGCGTCCCCAGCCCTGCGATGCCGACCCGTTGACCCGGTGGAGCCGGGATCGGGTCGGGGTCGTTCTGCCCCGTTCTTCATTGGGAACGAGTCGGTGGAGGCCAGGGTGGCAGTAGCTGACGCCGGGCGCTTGGTCAGACTGGCGACGACGGTGGTGGGCACGCAGTGACCAGAGGCAGATTCCGACGTGCTATCCGAGCAGCCTCTTGGCGATCACGACCCGCTGGATCTGGTTGGTGCC
>DATJBC010000201.1:0-4463 GCA_035515515.1 Acidimicrobiales bacterium | reverse complement strand
CCCCTCGCCGGTGGCCGGCGCGCCGTTCGAGGTGCCCCGGGCCTCGAGGAGGCCGTCGACCTTGGCCAGCTCGGCCACCACCGACTCCACGGTGAGGGCCATGTTGGTGCCGGTGTCGCCGTCGGGGACGGGATAGACGTTGAGGGCGTTGATGGCGTCCTCGTGCTGGCGGAGCACCGTGCGGTAGGCGCCCATCACCTCGGCGAGGTCGGCCGCGCCGAGCCGCTCGAGTGACCCCATGCCGGGGATGCTAACCTTTGAAGCTGCCCGTTTAACCCCTCGAGGAGCGTTCGCGCCGTGGCTGCCGTCTGTGAAGTGTGTGGCAAGCACCCGTCGTTCGGGATGAACCTGAGCCACTCCCACCGCCGCACCAAGCGGCGCTGGAACCCCAACATCCAGCGGGTGCGGGCGCTCGTCAACGGCTCCCCCCGTCGCATGCACGTGTGCACGTCGTGCCTGCGCGCCGGCAAGGTCACCAAGCCGCCGCGGCGCACGGCCCCCACGGCCTCCGCCTGACGCCCCCGCCGTTCCCGCACCCGGGCCCACGCCGGTCGGGCTGTCAGGTCCCTGCTCCTCGCGGCCTGCCGTCGGTGGCGCGCTCGGCGTGCCGTCACCGGCCCCAGGGGTGCTCCCAGCCCGCCGCGGGGACCGGCTCTCCCTCCAGCGTGCGCAGCCCGGGGTCGGCGTGGCAGCTCCCCAGGGCCAGGGGGGGCCGCAGCCCGCGCCGGGCGAACGCCTCGAGCAGCGTGTCGGCGTCGGCCACCGCCACCACCAGCTCGTAGTCGTCACCGCCCCCCAGCGCGTCGTCGAGCGAGGCCCCCCGGTGCACGGGGACGGCGTCGAGGCGAAAGCCCACCCCCGACGCGTCGGCCAGGTGGCCGAGGTCGGCCAGCAGCCCGTCGGAGACGTCCACCATGGCGCGGGCCCCCGCCCGCCGGGCGGCCTCGCCCTCGGCCAGTCGGGCCCACGGCCGGCGGTGCGCCCGCCGCAGCGCCTCGTCGTCGGGGCCCCGGGCGGGTGCCCCCGTGCGCAGGGCGCGCAGGCCGGCCGCCGCCGCGCCCAGGGGCCCGGTCACGAAGAGCCGGTCGCCGGGTCGGGCGCCGCTGCGCAGCACGGCCGGGGGGGCGCCCTCGATCTCCCCCAGCACCGCCACGGCCACGCTCAGCTGCCCGGCGGTCGACAGGTCGCCCCCCACCACGGGGCAGCCGTGCGCCTCGGCGGCGGCCGCCACCCCCCGGTAGAGGAGCTCCAGATCGGTGTCGGGGGGGCCGGCCACGGCCAGCACCGCCCCCCGGGGCCGGGCCCCCATGGCGGCCACGTCGCTCACCGCCGCCGACAGCGCCCGCCAGCCCAGGTCGTCGAGGCCGATGAGCGACAGGTCACCGTGCACGCCGGCCACGGCCACGTCGGTGCTCAGCACGAGCTGGCCGCCCGGGCCCGCGGGGCCCGCCAGCACGGCGGCGTCGTCCCCCAGCCACACCTCGCCGGGCGGCGGTCCGGGCAGGAGGCGGGCCAGGCGCTCGATGGCGGCGAACTCGCCGCCGGTTCCGCGGGCCGTCCCGGCGCGGCCACGGGGCGTGGCGCCAGACTTGGGAGCGCCCATCGCACATGCCTAGCATTGGGGAGGATCGACCCATCGCGGGACGTGCGCCTGTCGCTCCCGGACACCACACCCCGCCCGGGCGAGCCGCCGGGGCCACCGCCACCAGGCAGAGAGGACAGCTCCCGACCATGCCGCCCACCGCCAACCGCAAGCTCCTCGACTGGGTCGAGGAGGTGGCCGGGCTCACCACCCCCGACCGGGTCGAGTGGTGCGACGGGAGCGAGGCCGAGTACGACCGGCTGTGCCAGCTGCTCGTGGACGGCGGCACCTTCACGCGGCTGAGCGAGGCCAAGCGGCCCAACAGCTACTGGGCCCGGTCCGATCCCGGGGACGTGGCCCGCGTGGAGGACCGCACCTTCATCTGCTCCAAGAACGAGGACGAGGCGGGGCCCACCAACAACTGGCGTGACCCCGACGAGATGCGGGCCACCCTCACGGGGCTGTTCCGGGGGTGCATGCGGGGGCGGACGATGTACGTGGTGCCGTTCTCCATGGGCCCGCTGGGCTCGCCCATCGCCCACATCGGCGTCGAGGTCACCGACTCCCCCTACGTGGCCGTCTCCATGCGGACCATGACCCGCATGGGCACCGGGGCCCTCGAGGTCCTGGGCGAGGACGGTGACTTCGTCCCCTGCCTGCACTCGGTGGGCCACCCGCTCGAGCCCGGCCAGGCCGACGTGCCCTGGCCGTGCGACGCCACCAACAAGTACATCGTGCACTTCCCCGAGACCCGCGAGATCTGGTCGTACGGGTCGGGCTACGGGGGCAACGCCCTCTTGGGCAAGAAGTGCTTCGCCCTGCGCATCGCCTCGGTGATGGCCCGCGACGACCACTGGCTGGCCGAGCACATGCTCATCCTCAAGCTCACCTCCCCCGAGGGCGAGGTCCGCTACGTCACCGGCGCCTTCCCCTCGGCCTGCGGCAAGACCAACCTGGCCATGCTCGTGCCCACCGTCCCGGGCTGGAAGGTGGAGACCATCGGCGACGACATCTGCTGGATGAAGTTCGGCGCCGACGGCCGCCTCTACGCCATCAACCCCGAGGCCGGCTTCTTCGGCGTGGCCCCGGGGACGGGCACCGACACCAACCCCAACGCCATGCACACGCTGGGGGCGAACTGCGTGTTCACCAACACCGCCCTCACCGACGACGGCGACGTGTGGTGGGAGGGCATGACGGACCACCCGCCCGCGCACTGCACCGACTGGAAGGGCAACGAGTGGACGCCGGCCAGCGACACGCCCGCCGCCCACCCCAACGCGCGCTTCACCGTGCCCGCCACCCAGAACCCGGCGTGCGCGCCCGAATGGGAGGACCCCGCCGGGGTGCCCATCTCGGCGATCCTCTTCGGGGGACGGCGCCGGTCGACGGTCCCCCTCGTCACCGAGTCCTTCGACTGGGCCCACGGCGTGTTCCTGGGGTCGATCCTGTCGTCGGAGACCACCGCGGCGGCAGCCGGCGCCGTGGGCAACCTGCGGCGCGACCCCTTCGCCATGCTGCCGTTCTGCGGCTACAACATGGCCGACTACTTCGCCCACTGGCTGCGCATCGGCAAGGCCACCGACGAGAGCAAGCTCCCGCGCATCTACTACGTCAATTGGTTCCGCAAGGACGCCGACGGCCGCTTCCTGTGGCCCGGCTACGGCGAGAACTCGCGGGTGCTGGCCTGGGTCGTGGGGCGCGCGCTGGGGACGGCGCCCGCCACCGCCACGCCCATCGGCAACGTGCCCACGGCGCAGTCCCTGCGGGCCGACGACCTCGAGGTCCCCTCGGAGGACATGGCCGAGCTGCTGCGGGTGGACGCGCAGGAGTGGCGCGCCGAGGTGCCGCTCATCCGGGAGCACTACGGGCGCTTCGGCGACCGGCTCCCCGTGGAGCTCGCCGAGCAGCTCGACGCCCTCGAGCGCCGTCTGGACTGAGGCCCGAGGGCGCCCTCCCCGGCGGGCGCCCCTCCTACGGGGCCACCCAGCGGTGGCGCAGGGCGCGCCGGCTGGTCAGATAGGACAGCCCCGCCACCGCGGCGGTCGCGGCGATCACCGTGTCGCCGGGTCCCAGCGGCAGGTGCACCACCACGGGGAACAGCGCGCCGAGCACCCACACGAGCTGCAGGCGCGTCTCGAAGCGGGCGAAGGCGCGGCCCTGGGCGGCGACGGGCACGTAGCGCTGCACCAGGGCGTCGAAGGCCGGCTTGGCGCCCGAGCCCGCCATGCCGATGACCAGGGCCACCAGCGCCTGCACCACGATGCCCCCCACCACGGCGGCCAGCGCGCCGGCCACGGCCACGCTCCAGATGGAGACGGCGATGAGCTGGGGCTCGGAGAGCACCTTGCGGGCCCGGGGGACGAGCAGCACCCCCAGGATGGTGCCCGCCATGGTGGCCACCAGCATGAACCCGTACCACGGGGCGGTGTGCTTGGAGCTCTTGAGGGCGAAGGCCAGCAGGAAGGTGACGAAGCCCACCAGCCCCTTCAGGATCGACATGGCCGACAGGGCCAGGACCACCTCGGGATGGGTGTTCACCCGGGGCCCCAGCGCCCCGATGGGCGTCTCCTCGTCCCACTGCGCCCTGCCCGGTCCCATGGCGGGCGCCGCAGGCGGCAGCGCCCGCAGGGCGTCGCGGCGCGCCCGGCCCGGCCGGTCCAGCGGCAGCCGGGCGGCCGTCACGGTGCCCACGACGAACACCACCATGTCGACGCGCAGGACCCAGGGCGCGCCGAAGAGCTCGTAGATGCCCACGGCGGGGATCGACGCCAGCAACCCGGTGAGCGAGGCCAGGAGGCCGAGGCGGGCGTTGGCCACGGCCAGCTCGTCGCCCGCCGCCGGGGCCCCGGACGCGGCGTCGGCCGCGTGGCGGCCCGGG
>DATJBC010000200.1:0-26209 GCA_035515515.1 Acidimicrobiales bacterium | reverse complement strand
CGGGGCGTGGCCGCCCTGGGCGTGCCCCGGGCAGGGGCGGCCGACCCCTTCGGCCTGCGGGCCGCCAACCGGCTGGTGGGCAACGAGGACGGCGCGGCGGCCATCGAGGTCAACGGGGCCGGGCCCAGCCTGCGCGCCGGGTGCCACGCCCACGTGGCGGTGGTGGGCAGCGCCGACGTGTCGGTGGACGGCCGGCCCGTGACGCCGGACGCCGTGGTGCCCGTGGCTCCCGGCCAGTCCCTGGCCGTGGGGACCGTCCGCCACGGCCTGCGCTGCTACGTGGCGCTGGACGGGGGCCTCGACGTCCCCACCGTCCTCGGCAGCCGGTCGTCCGACGTGCTCAGCGGCCTGGGCGTGGGGCCCCTGCGGCCGGGCGACGCGCTCGGCCTGGGCGCGCCGCGCCGGCCCCGGGGCCGCCTGGCGTGGCCCGGCACCCGGGGCGGCCCGCGCCGGCTGCGGGTGATGGCGGGGCCCGACCCCTTCCCGCCGGGCGCGCTCGAGCTCCTCACCGACGTGTCGTGGACGGTGGGGAGCGAGAGCGACCGCATGGGCGTGCGCCTCCACGGCCCCCACCGCCTCGGCACGCCGGGGCCCGTCACGTCGCGGGCCATGGTAACCGGCGCCGTGCAGGTGCCGCCGGACGGACAGCCGGTGGTGCTGGGGTGCGACCACGCCACGGTGGGGGGCTATCCCGTCGTGGCCACGGTGGTGCTCGCCGACCACGGCGTCCTCGGCCGGTGCGCGCCCGGTGACACCGTCGCCTTCAGCGTGGTCGACGGCCCCGGGGCCGAGCGGGCCCGGGGGGCCGCCACCCGGGCGCTCGCCCAGGCCGTGACGGGGTGGTACCCGACCCGGGCCGACTGACGGCGGGGCCCTGCGGGCACAACCACCACACAATGCGGCCGCCACCGCCCGCGGGGCGCGCCCCGGTGGCCTCCGGCGGGTGATAGGTCTGGAACGGTGACCCCGAGCCGGACGGACGCGCCCGGCGTCGGCGCGCCCCCCGGGGCCGGCCCGGCGGCACCCGACGAGGACGGGCCGCCACGCGCCGGGGCGATCCCCGCCGGCGGCGGGGCGGGCGAGCGCCCCGAACGCTTTCCCGAGGGCTGCACGCCGGGCGAGCTGGCGCTGGCCTGGGGCCTGGTGGCGGCGCTGTGCGCCATGGGCGCCTACGTGCTGGTCCGGCCCGGGCCCACGCCCTTCGACACCTGGGCCCTGGCCCACCTCCCCGACCGCCATCATCTGGGCGCGCTCGTCACCGTCACCCGCCTCGGGTCCCCGGTGGTGGTCGTGGCGGGGGCGGCGGCCGCCTTCCTCACCACGCTCCGGCGCAACCCGGCGCGCGCCACGGCCCTGCTGGCGGGCCCGGCCGCGGCGGTGGTGGCGTCGGACTGGATCCTCAAGCCGGCCGTGGGGCGAACCTTCGAGGGCGTGCTGTCGTTCCCGTCGGGGACGACCGCGGCGGTGAGCGCCCTGGGCGCGGCGGCCGTGCTGGCGGTCCCGTCGCGGGCGCGCGGGGCCATGTGCGCCGTGGCGCTGTCGGCGTCGCTGGCCAGCGCGCTGGCCGTGGTCGGGCTCGGCTGGCACTACCCGAGCGACGCCGTGGGCGGCATCGCCACCGGCGCCGGGGCGGTGCTCGTGGCCGACTCCACGCTGTGCCGCGCCCGGGCGACCCTGGCGCCGCCACGAGCCGGCGACGGGGCACGAGCGGGGCGCGGCGCCAGGCGCTAGAACCGCGCCCATGACGCGCGGCGATGTCGACGTGGTGGTGGTGGGAGCCGGCTTCGCCGGGCTCAGCGCCGCCCGGGAGCTGGACGGCGCCGGGGTGTCGGTCGCCGTGGTCGAAGCCCGCGACCGTGTGGGCGGGCGCGTGCGCAACCACGACATCGGCGGCGGCAAGGTCGTCGAGGTCGGCGGGCAGTGGGTGGGGCCGACCCAGGACCACGTGCTGGCGCTGGCCAAGGACGTGGGCGTCGACACGTTCCCCACCTACGACACCGGGGCGCGCGTGCTGCACTTCGGCGGGCGCCGCGGCACCTACCGGGGGACCATCCCCCGCATCAACCCCGTCGTCCTCGCCGACGTCGGACGCGCCCAGGCGCGGCTGGAGTCGCTGGCCAAGAAGGTGCCGCTCGAGGAGCCGTGGACGGCCCCCAAGGCCGAGGCGTGGGACGCGGTGACCTTCGAGAGCTGGTTGCGGCGCAACACCCTCACCGCTTCGGGCCGCACGCTGCTGGCGCTGGGCATCGAAGCGGTGTTCGCCTGCGAGCCCGGCGACGTGTCGCTGCTCCACGTCCTGTTCTACGCGCACTCCGCCGGCTCGTTCCAGATGGCCATCGACACCGGGGGCGGCGCGCAGCAGGACCGCTTCGTGGGCGGTTCCCAGCTGGTGTGCGACAAGATGGCGGCCGCCCTGGGCGCGGCGGTGCACCTGGAGCGCCCCGTGCAGGCGATCGCCGTGGACGGCGGCGGCGTCACGGTGCGGTCCGGCCCCGACGAGTGGCGGTGCCGGCGCGTCATCGTGTCGGTCCCCCCGCTGTTGGCGGGGCGCATCACCTACGAGCCGGCCATGCCCGCGTGGCGCGAGCAGCTCACCCAGCGCGCCCCCATGGGCTCGGTCATCAAGTGCAACGCCCTCTACGAGGAGCCGTTCTGGCGCGCCGAGGGCCTGAGCGGCCAGGCCACCGGGGACGGCGAGGGGGCGCGCGTGGTGTTCGACAACTCTCCGCCCGACGCCTCGCCGGGGATCCTCCTCGGGTTCCTCGAGGGCGACGAGGCCCGCCGCCTGGGCCGCGCCGACGCCGCCACCAGGCGCACGGCCGTGCTCGACTCCTTCGTCCGCTACTTCGGGCCCCGGGCGGCCACGCCGGCGGACTTCGTGGAGCTGGACTGGCAGGCCGAGACCTGGAGCGGCGGCTGCTACGGCACGCTGTTCGGCCCCAACGTGTGGACCCGCTACGGCCACGCCCTGCGCCAGCCGGTGGGCCCCGTGCACTGGGCCGGCACCGAGACCGCCAGCGTGTGGTGCGGCTACATGGACGGGGCCGTCTCCTCGGGCCAGCGGGCCGCCGCCGAGGTGCTGCGCGCCCTGGCCTGACGCGTCCCGGGGGACACAACGGACGCAAAACTCCCTCCCGCCCGCGCTCGGCCCCCGGCCACGGCGGGCCGATGGGACTCCATGGACCGCGGGGGGCGGCACGAGGCCCACCAGGCGACGCTCACCACCGCCCTGGTCGGGCGGCTCTCCGGCGCGCTGTGGGTGGCGAGCGGCCTGTTGGTGGCGATCGCCGGGGCGGTGCTGCCGTTCCCGGCGGGCGCGTCCCCCGCCGGCGTGGTGAGCGTGGGGGTGGCCTGCGTGGCCATCGGCTCGGTGGTGTGGTTCTTGCCGTGGTCCCGCTGGAAGCGCTCGTCCACGCTGTGGCTCGTCCCGCTGGCCTTCGGGATGATCACGCTGCACAACCACTTCACCGGTGAGGACGGCTTCGTCTACCCCATCTTCTTCTTCGTGGTGTTCGTCTGGATCGGCGTGGGCCAGCCCCTGGGCACCTCGACCGTGTTCTCGCCGCTCCTGGCGGTCGCCTACGTGCTGCCGCTCGTGGGTGCCCGCAGCGCGCCGAACCTGGGCACGGGCTCGGCGCTCTACGTGGTGCCGGCGTGCGTGGTGCTGGGCGAAGCGGTGGCCTGGGTGGGCAGCAGGCTGCGCAGCAGCGAGTCGGCGCTCATCGAGGCGGAGGGCCGCTTCCGCAGCGCGTTCGAGGACGCCCCCATCGGCATGGGCCTGGCGTCTGTGGACGGGCAGCTGGTGCGGGTCAACCGCGCCTACGGCGAGATCCTGGGGCGCTCGCCGGCGCAGCTCGTGGGCATGACGATCCGCGAGCTCACCCACCCCGACGACTGGGAGACCAACTCGGTGCAGTACGACGCCCTCATCGCCGGGGAGATCGAGCGCTACGCCCTGGAGAAGCGCTACGTCCACGCCGACGGCCACGACGTCTGGGTGGACGTCAGCGCCAGCTGCGTGCGGGACGAGCACGGCCGGCCCCTCTACGTGATCGGCCAGATCGACGACATCACCGAGCGCCGCGAGATGCGCGAGCGCCTGGCCCACGCGGCGGTGCACGACCAGCTCACCGGCCTGCCCAACCGGGTGCTGTTCATGGACCGGCTCGAGGTCGCCCTCAGCCGGGCCCAGCGCGACCACCACCACGTGGCGCTCATGTTCCTCGACCTCGACCGCTTCAAGCTCATCAACGACAGCCTCGGCCACGAGACGGGCGACCGGCTGCTCGAGTCGGCGGTGCACCGGCTGGGGGGCGCCCTGCGCTCGGTGGACACCCTGGCGCGCTTCGGCGGCGACGAGTTCACCGTCCTGTGCGAGGTGGGCCACAAGTCGGAGGCGCTCGAGATCGCCGAGCGCCTGGTGCACGCCATGCAGTCGCCGCTCGTCGTGGGCGGCAGCGAGCTGTTCGTGTCGGTGAGCGTGGGGGTGGCGCTGTCGGTCGACGGGACCGAGTCCGGCGCCGAGATGCTGCGCAACGCCGACGTGGCCATGTACCGGGCCAAGGAGATGGGCCCGTCGCGCATCGTCGTGTACCGCACCGACGACGAGACGGGCACCATCCGGCGCCTGCGGACCTCCAACGAGCTGCACCGGGCGCTCGAGCGCCACGAGCTCGAGCTCTACTTCCAGCCCATGGTGGACCTCCACGACCACAAGCTGGTGGGGATCGAGTCGCTGGTGCGCTGGCACCACCCCAGCCGGGGCCTGCTCCTGCCCGGTGAGTTCATCGGCCTGGCCGAGGACAGCGGCCTCATCGGCAAGCTCGGCGCGTGGGTGCTGCGCGAGGCCTGCCGCCAGGCGGCCGTGTGGGACGGCCTGCGCAACGCGGCCGGGGAGGACCCGGGGCGCCTCAACGTGTCGGTGAACGTGTCGGCCCAGCAGCTCGCCGACCCCACCTTCCCCCGGCAGGTGGCCTCGGCGCTGGCGGCGTCGGGCCTCGCCGCCGGCAAGCTGTGGCTCGAGATCACCGAGAGCACGCTCATGGGAACCGGCGACGTCACGGCCGACGCCATGGCCGCCCTGCGGGCCCTGGGCCTGCACCTCGAGATCGACGACTTCGGCACGGGCTACTCCTCGCTCAGCTACCTCAAACGCCTGCCGGTGGAGACGCTCAAGGTGGACCGCACCGTCGTGGACGAGCTCGACTGCAACCCCGACGACGTGGCCATCGTGCGGGCCATCGTGGGCCTGGGCGACTCGCTGGGCCTGGCCGTGGTGGGCGAGGGCGTCGAACGCGTCGAGCAGGCCCGGGCGCTCGCCGACCTGGGGTGCATGATCGCCCAGGGCTACCTCTTCGGCGTCCCCCTGCCCGCCGGCGCGCTGGCGCCGTTCCCCCGCGACGACATGAGCAGCTGGCGGCGGGCCGAGCGCTCGAGCGCCTGAGGGGGCCGCTCAGGCCAGGCGCACCGGCACGCCCCCGGCGCGCGCCGAGCGGTAGGCGGCGTCCACGAGCCGGTGGGCCACGACCGCCTCGGCCAGGCTGGGCTCGGGCGCCGTGCCCGCCGCCAGCGCGTCCAGGAAGGCCCGGTCGGCCTCGGCGTAGGCCCGCACCGCCAGGCCCACGGCGTCGTCGGCCAGGGGCAGGTCGCGCACCCAGCCCGGGGGCGGGCAGGCCAGCGCCCGGGTGCCGTCGGAGGTCTCGACGTGCAGCGGGCCGAGGAAGTCGTTGTCCAGCCACGCCACGCCGCCCCGGCCGAACACCTCGACCCGGCGGGTGGACCCGCGGCTCGTGATGTCGTGCCACACGCTCACCAGCTGGGCGCAGGCGCCGCCGGCGAACTGCAGCGCCACGGTGGCGAGGTCCTCGACCCCGGGGTGACCCGAGAAGTCGGCCGTGCGCGCCGAGAGCTCGGTCACCTCGCCCAGGCAGAAGCGCAGGATGTCGAGGTCGTGGATGGAGTGCTCGATGAGACATCCCCCGCCGGCCACCGCCACGTCCCCGCGCCAGGTCGAGGCGTAGAGGCCCTGCACGGGGAAGTACTGGTCGTCGCGGAAGATGGCCGCCATGGGGGGGCCGATGGCCCCCGACGCCACCACGTCGCGCAGCGCCCGGAAGACGGGGGCGAAGCGGAGCACCAGGCCCACCTGGGCCGGCACCGCCCGCGCCACGGCGGCCAGCGCCTCGGCCCCCGCCAGGTCGGTGGCGAGGGGCTTCTCGCAGAACACCGCCACCCCGGCGGCGGCGGCCGCCTCGACCACCGGCCGGTGCGAGGCGGTGGGGGTGCACACCCACAGCGCGTCGCACCCCGCCACCACCTCGTCGACCGAGGCGGCCACCGAGGCGCCGTTGGCCGACGCGAACCCCGCGGCGCGCCCGGCGTCGAGGTCGTGCACCGCCACCACGGCGGCGTCGACCACCCCCGCCCGGATCATGGCCTGGATCCCCAGGGCGTGCGCCCAGGCGATGACCCCGGCGCCCACGAAGCCGATGCGCACCATGGCCAGCAAACTACGTTGCCGGTGATGGAGCGCGAGGAGCTGCTGGCCGCCGGGGACCGCAACCTCGCCGACACCCTGCGCCTGTACGCGGCGACGGCCCCGGGGGCGGCCATCGAGGACGACGGCCGGGTGGTGCTCGTGTCCACGTCGAACACGTGGCCCGGCCCGTACCACAACGGCGCCCTGCGCCTCGACCGCGGCGTGGAGCCGGCCGAGGTGCTGGCGCGCGCCGAGGCCTTCTTCGCGGGGCGCACCCCCGGGTACTGCGTCTGGATCGGCGCCCACGCCGACGCCGACCTCGAGCGGGCGGCCCTGGAGGCGGGGCTGGCGGCGCTGTCCGAGCGCGGGGCGCCGCGCATGGCCATCGACCACGACGTGGGCCTGGGGACGGTACCCCCCGACGTGGCGCTCCACGAGGTGGCCGACGAGCGGGGACGGCAGGACTACCTGGCGGTCACCGTCGACGCCTACGCCGACTCCTCCCTCCCCCGCCACGCGGCGCAGGCCCAGCTGGCGACGCTGGGCGCCCTGGCCGGCCCGGGCGTGCGCGCCGTGGTGGCCCACCTGGAGGGCCGGGCGGTGGCGGCGGCCATGACCGTCGCCAGCGGGGCGGTCGCCGGCATCCAGCTCGTGGGCACGGTGCCCGCCGCCCGCAGGCGCGGGCTCGGGGGGCTCTGCACCCGGTGGGCGGTGCACGCCGGCTTCGCGGCGGGGGCGCAGGCCGTGGTGCTCGAGGCGTCGGAGGCGGGCGAGCCGGTCTACCTCGGCATCGGGTTCGTCGAGGTATCTCGCTACAGGTGGTGCTTCGGCCCCCCGGCGCGGCCTCCCGCCTGACGGCACCGGCTCAGGAGCCTCGTCCTCCCCGCGACCTGGGAGGACGCAGTGAAACGGCCACATTGTGTGATTCATCAATCGTGATGATGCGGCGCGGCGACGCTGGCTGGACTATGTGGGCGACGGAGGCGGGTACGCGGGGGTGGGTGGCTCCAATCACCCACCGGCGGCTCCGACCTGCCGAACCTTGGGGGCGACATGACGAACGGGGTGGGTCGGCGGCCTTCTGTCCTCGCGGCAGCGGCGGCGTTGATCGGTGTCAGTGTCTTCTTGGTGGTGGCGAGCCCGCGCCTCGCCTCTGCCGCGGTGTCGTGGAGCGCCGTCAACCCGGCCATGCCGGCCGACGCCGTCCCCGGACTCGGGGCCACCCTGGAGTCGGCGTCGTGCCCGGTCGTGGGCTGGTGCATCGCGGTGGGCCAGTATCAAGGCACCAACGGCACCACCGACTACGGCGCGGCCGTGATCGACTCGCAGTCGGGCTCGACGTGGAGCGCGCTGGCGGCTCCGCTTCCCGCCGACGCCTCGACGGCCGACCCCGAGGCCAACCTCGACGCGGTGTCGTGCCCGGCGGTGGGCGGCTGCGTGGCGGTGGGCCGCTATCTCGACCAGACCGGCGCCACCCAGGTGCTCGTCGAGCAGCTCTCCAGCGGCACGTGGACGCCGTCGGGTGTGACCCTCCCCCCGGACGCGCTCACGAGCGGGCCCGGCGCCGACGCCCAGCTGACCGCCCTGTCGTGCCCGGCCACGGGGACGTGCAGCGCGGTGGGCCTCTACACCCAGGCCTCGGGGGCCGAGCAGGCCGTGGTGGCGGACGACAGCGGCGGCACCTGGACGGTGTCCTCCGCCCCGCTTCCCGGCGCCGCTGACGGCTCGCAGCTCTTCGCGCTGTCGTGCTCCGCCGCCGTCACGTGCGTGGCGGCAGGGACGGTCTCGGGCGGCGGCGCCAGCTCCGGCCTCGTCGACACCGAGACCGGGGGGTCGTGGAGCGCGGCCACGCTGCCCCTGCCGTCCGGCACCGCAGCCGGGGCGTCCGTCGCCAACAACGACCTGTCGGTGTCGTGCCCCTCGACGGGGCCCTGCGTCATCGCCGGGACCACCTTCGACGGCAGCTTCGAGGGCTTCCTCGACACCCAGGACGGGGCGTCGTGGGACAGCGCGGCGGCGCCGGTGCCCGGAGGCGCCTCCTCCAGCGACGTCCAGCTCAACGGGGTGTCCTGCCCGGCCGCCGGGAACTGCGTCGCCACCGGCCTGGCTGCGGTGTCGAGCGGCGAGGAGGGCGTGATCGAGACGCTGACCTCGGGGTCCTGGGCGGCGTCGGTGGCGGCGCCGCCCGCCGGCACGCCCACCAACGCCCAGGTCGAGGTGCACAACGTGGCCTGCCCGGCCGCGGGCAGCTGCGTCGCCGACGGCCAGTCCGACGTCAACGGCAACACCAGCGGCGTGTTCTGGAACCTCGTGGGCGGCACGTGGACGGCCGCCGCCGTGCCCCTGCCCGCCGACGCCGTGACCAACTCGGACCCGGCCTTCGCCCCCATCACCTGCCCCGCCGCCGGCGCGTGCGTGGTCGTGGGCGAGTACGTGGGCACCTCGGGACGGGAAGGGGTCGTCGAGACCGACCCGTCGTTGCCGGCCACCACGACCAAACTCACGCTGACACCGCTGTCGTCGACGTCGGTGTCGTACTCGGCGACCGTGACGGGCTCCACGTCCCCCACCGGGAGCGTGACGTTCTCGGCGGGGCTCAACCCCCTGTGCAGCGCCACGCTGGTGAACGGCACGGCCACGTGCACCGCCGGCCCGCTGAAGGCCCCCGCCGCCCTGGCGTCGTACTCGGGCGACGCGGCGTCCTCGCCGTCGTGGGCCGCGGGGTCGCTGCCGGGCGTGCCCGTGGCCGTGCGCCCCTACGGCATGGCGAGCGAGTCCGCCAGGGTGAACACCTTCTTCCCGGCCGTCCCGCAGGTCATCGTGACCGACAGTTCGGGCCGGGGCGTGGCCGGGGTGCTCGTGGGATTCACCACCCCCATGGTGGGTGCGTCCGCCATCTTGTGGGGATCCTCGTACACGGTGACCAACGCGGCGGGCATCGCCACCTCGCCCGATCCCATGGCCAACGGCAAGGTGGGGTCCTACGCCGAGTACGCCTTCGCCTACAACGTGGGCAAGACCGCCATCTCCATGAACAACACCCGCAGGTAGGACGCGCCGGCGGGTCGCCCGGCGGCGGTGCCGAGGGTCATCGCCCGGCGTCGTCCTCGGAGCCGGTGAGCCACAGCCCCCCACCTTCCGGTGGGTGCGCCTGGGGTGACGCCGGCCCGGCTTGATCGGGTGGCGGGGGTGGCGGTGCGTCGCCCAGGAGTGCGGCGACGTCGGCGGGCGCCGGCGGGACGCCCCTCGGCGCCGCGCGCGGCGGGAGCGGCGCGGGTGCCGCGGGTGCCGCGGGTGCCGCGGGTGCCACGGGCGGAGGCTGCCCCGGATCGGCCGACGGCGCCGGGGTGTGGGCGAAGAAGCGGCGCAGCCGCGCCCGGGCCCGCCGGGGCGCGTCGACCAGGACGAGCAGCCCGACGCCGACGAGGATGAGGACCACGCCCACCACCGGCGCCCACCCCACCCCCGCGGAGCCCACGGGGGCGACCAGCGCGGCCAGGCGGGCGGGTTGGGCCGAGGCCGGCGCCGGCATCGTCAGCATGGCCGCCGGCGCCGCCAGCGCGGCGCCCCCGGCCCGGGCGAATGCGATCGGGACTCGTCCCACGTGACCCCCAGCGTGCCGGGGCACCGCCACCACCCTCGATGCCCCCCGGACGGGCGGCCGAACGGCGCCGGCGCCCCTTCTGCCCACCTGTTGTACACCCTGCAACCGTTCTGGCGTGCAAGGATCGGGCAGTGATGGGGGCCGGGCAGTGACCAGCGCCGAGCCCTCCCTGGCGCCGGGCGCCGCCGGCCACGGCGGCGAGATGATCCACACGCTGGGCCTGACCAAGGTCTACCCCGGCACCGACTTCCGGGCCGTCGACGAGCTCAACCTCACGGTCCAGGCCGGAGAGATCTTCGGCCTGCTCGGGCCCAACGGGGCGGGCAAGACCACCACGGCCGGGATGCTCACCACCAGGGTCGTGCCCACCGCCGGCTCGGCCCTGGTGGGGGGCATCGACGTCGTCGCCCACCCCGCGCTGGCCAAGCAGCTGCTGGGCGTGGTGTCCCAGCAGAACACCCTGGACCGCCAGCTCGACTGCTTCGAGAACCTCTACTTCCACGGGCGCCTCTTCGGCATGGCCGCCCGCCCCAGCCGCCAACGGGCCGAGGAGCTCCTCGAGCAGTTCCAGCTGGCCCGCTGGGCCAAGGCCTCGGTGTACGCCCTGTCGGGGGGCATGGCCCAGCGCCTCATGGTGGCCCGGTCGATCTTCCACCGCCCCGCCGTGCTGTTCCTGGACGAGCCGACGTCGGGCCTGGACCCCCAGAGCCGTCTGGCGCTGTGGGACATCCTCGGGGAGCTCAACCGTGACGGGCAGACCATCGTCCTCATGACGCACTACATGGAGGAGGCCGACCAGCTCTGCGGCCGCGTGGCGATCATGGACCACGGCCGCATCCTCGCCCTCGACACACCCGCCGGCCTCAAGGACTCGGTGGGGGCCGACACCATCGTCACCGTCCGCACCCCGGGCCCGAGCGGCGGCCTGGCCGACGTCCTGCGACGCGACATCGAGGGCCTCACCCGGGTGCGCGACCTCGACGACGGCGTGGAGCTGCACGTGAAGGGTGCATCGGCCGTCCTCCCCCGGGTGCTGTCGGCGGCCGACAAGGGCGGCTTCGAGGTCGCCGACCTGTCGGTGGCCGAGCCCACCCTCGAGACGGTGTTCATCAACCTGACCGGCAAGCACCTGCGCGACACGTGACGAGCTCCCCCACCCCGCCCTCCTCGCCCCCGCGGCCCGCACCGGCCTCGCCGCCCCCCGCGGGTGAGGTGGCCCCCCACGTCCGGATCGGCGCCGAGCCCCTGCGCTCCGCCTCGGTCGCCAGCCGGGCCGCCCTCTACGCCCTGGTGCTGCGCGACCTCACCGTGCTGCGCAAGCACCTGGTCGAGTTCATCGCCCGCACCCTGATCCAGCCCTTCCTCCTCGTCTTCGTGTTCCTGTTCGTCTTCCCCCACATCGGCCAGTCGGTGGGGGGCGCGGGCCGGGGGGCGTCGTCGTTCGCCACCGTGCTCGTCCCCGGGGTGGTGGGCATCACCGTCATGTTCCAGGGCGTGCAGTCGGTGGCCCTGCAGCTGTCTCAGGAATTCGGTTTCACCCGCGAGATCGAGGACCGCGTCCAGGCGCCGTGCCCCGTGTGGCTCGTGGCGGCGGCCAAGGTCCTGTCCGGGGTGGTCCAGGGGATCATCGCGGCGGTGATCGTGTTCCCCATCGCGGCGGTGATCCACGCCAGCGGCGTGCACGCCCACCTGAGCGTCCACTGGTGGGTGGTGCTGACCCTGTTGCCCCTCACGTGCCTGGCCTTCAGCTCGCTGGGCCTGCTCCTGGGATGCGTGTTCGAGCCGCGCAACATCGGCCTCATGTTCGGGTTCATCGTGCTGCCGATCACCTTCCTGGGCGGCACCTACTACCAGTGGACGCGCCTGCAGTCGGTGCAGGTCGGCGGGTTCCGCTGGCTGCAGACCCTGGTGTGCCTCAACCCGCTCATCTACGTCAACGAGGGGCTGCGGGGCGGGCTCACCGACATCTCCCACATGCACCTCTACGTCGTGTACCCGGTGCTGATCGCCTTCTGCGCCCTGTTCCTGGCCGTGGGCATCCGCGCCTTCTCCAAGCGCGTGCTGGCCTGAGGCCGCCGGCACCGGTGCCGGCTGGCACAATGGCGACGTGGACGGCTGCACCGAGTGCGGGTTCGTGTTCGCCCAGCTCGACCCGGGCTCGCTCCCCGCGGCGTTGCGCAGCGGGGCCGGCGCCGTGCGGGGCGCGCTGGAGCACGCCCAGGCCCTGGGCAGGGCGCAAGTGCGGCCGGGCCCGGCGGTGTGGTCGCCGCTCGAGTACGCCTGCCACGTGCGCGACGTGCTCCTCGTCCAGCGCGACCGGGTCATCCTGGCCCTGGTCGAGGACGTCCCGGACTTCGTCCCCATGTACCGCGAGCAGCGGGTGGACCTCGTGGCCTACGGCGGCGAGGACGCCGCTGAGGTGGCCGTCGAGCTGACGGTGGCGGGGAACCTCACGGCCAAGGTCTTCGCCGCCCTGTCCCCCCACCAGCTGGCGCGGCGCTGCATCTACAACTTCCCCGAGCGCGCCGAGCGCGACATCACCTGGCTCGGGCGCCAGACGGTGCACGAGACCCACCACCACCTGGGCGACATGCAGCGGGCACTGCAGGCCGCGGCCACCGGCACGCCGTGACGGCCCGCCTCGAGCTCGTGCTCGACTGCCGCGACCCCGACCGCCTCGCGGCGTTCTGGGCGCCCGCCCTCGGCTACCGCCTCCTCGGCGGCGCCGGCGGCTACCGGTTGCTGGTGCCCGCCGAGGGGGAGGGCCCCCGGCTCATCCTCCAGGGCGTCGACGAGCCCAAGCGCGTCAAGAACCGCATGCACCTCGACATCGTGGCGGCCGACATCGAAGGCGAGGCGGCGCGCCTCGCCGCGCTGGGCGCCCGGCGCACCCGCGCCGATGTCGTCACCGAGCACGACATGACGTGGATCGTGATGGCCGACCCCGAGGACAACGAGTTCTGCGTCTGCCGGGACGACGGCTGCTGAGGCGCGCTCAGGCGCGCCAGTCGAGCCACCTGCCGTGGGGATGGCAGAAGCCCAGCAGCTCGGCGGCGTCGGCGCCGCCCCGCACGGTCACGAGGCCCAGCACGCTGGCGTGGATGCCGCGGTCGTCGCTCGGCGCGTCGGCTCCCCCGGGGATGTCGACGACGCCCGAGCCCTCGGCGCTGATCCAGACCACCGTGCGGTCCGGCGCGGCGCCGGCCAGCGCCGCGCGGAACGCCTGGCGGCGCTCCGGCGGGAGGTAGGCCATGGCCCAGGTGGTGGTGACCACGGGCACCACCCCGGGGGGCAGCCCGGCCACCACCTCCCCCACGACGTCGGCGGCGTCGCCCGCCACGATGCGCGGCGGGTCCTTGCGCGCCTCGTCGAGGGCCAGGCGGGTGCGGGGGAGGCGGCCGGTGTCGGGCCACACGCACGCCAGCTGCCAGCGCACGTTGTCGTCCACCGACAGGTCGACGGGGTCGAGGTCGATCCCCACCCGGGTGGCGATGGGCGGCAAACGGGGGGCGATGGGCGGCGCGCCGCCGGTGATCGTGCACGAGATGCGCACCGCCGCGCCGGCGTCGCCGGTCGTGCCGGCCGGCCCGTAGTCGAGCAGGTAGCGGTCGCAGAACATGTTGAGCCCGGCGCTGCAGCCCACGTCGACGAGCGCCACGGGCTCCCCGTGGCGGCGGGCCACGGCCGTGACGGCCGGGGCGAGCACCGCCGAGCGGCCCACCTCGTTGGTGTTGGTGTGGTGCGCGGCCAGGAGGGCGAGCAGCTCCTGGCGCCGCCCCAGGCAGAAGTCGATGAAGAGCGGGCCCGGATCGGCCCCGGAGCGACCGGCGTACACGTCGACGAGCGGGTGGTCGCCGCCGCCCAGCACCAGGTAGTGGACGCACGCCATGAGGTCGGTGGGCAGGTGGGCGTGGGCGGGCGCCTCGGCGACGAGGTCGAGGACGTCGTCGTCGGCGGCCACGGCGCGGGCGATGCGGTCGTAGAGCGGCGAGTAGGTCCCGCACGAGGTGTCGGCGAAGTACGTCCAGACGGCCGACAGGTCGCGCACCACACGGGATGCTACCGCCGACTACTGCAGCCGGATCCGGTTGCCGGTCACGAGCCGGGCGGCGTCCGTGCACAGCCATCCCACCACCCGGGCCACCTCGGCGGGCTCGGCCACGCGCTGGCCGGCGGCGGCGGCGGCGTGGCGCACGGCGTCGGTCACCCACCCGGTGTCGGTGATGGGGGGGAGGACCACGTTGGCGGTGACCCCCAGCGGGGCCAGCTCCGCGGCCGCCGACATGGTCAGGTGCTCGAGGGCCGCCTTGGCGGCGCCGTAGGACACCTCGCTCGGGAACCCGCCGGGGCCTCCGGACGAAATGCTCACGATGCGCCCCCCCGCCCCGTCACGGGGCAGGCGCCGGGCCAGCTCGGCGATGAGCAGCGCGCCGCCCCGGGCGTCCACGGCCACGTGGGCGTCGAAGGACTCCGCCCCCACGGCCACGAGCGGGCGGCCGAAGCGGTCGGCGTCGGCGCCCGAGAAGGTGTCCTGCAGGCTCCACCCCGTGGCGTTGTTGACGAGCAGCGACACCGGCCCCAGCTCCTGCTCGGCGGCGTCGAAGAGGAGGGCCGCCGACGCCGCCAGGCGCAGGTCGGCCTCGAGGGCGACGCCACGGCGCCCGCAGGCGCGCACCCCGGCCAACACCGCGTCCGGCCCGGGGGCGCCGGGCCCGGCGCGCAGGTAGCCGACCAGGACGTCGGCCCCGAGCCGGGCGAGCTCGACGGCGATGGCCGCGCCGATGCCGCCGCTGGCCCCGGTGACGACGGCCACCCGGCCCTCGAGGGCGCCACCGGGCACGGTCAGTCGTAGTACCGGAGCTCGACCATGTTGCGGTCGGGGTCGCGGATGTAGAGCGAGGTGCCTTCCCCACGGGCGCCGAAACGGCGGTCGGGGCCGTCCACGACCTCGAAGCGGCCACTGGCCTTCAACGCGTCGAAGTCCGTCCTCTCCACCACGACACAGAAGTGGTCGGCGTTCTCCCCTGTGCGCGGCACCTCGACGAGGTCGATGATCGTGCCGTCGTCGACGCGCACCGAGGGGAAGAACACCTCCTTGCGCCGCCACTGCTCCACCCGGACCGGCGTCATGCCGAGCTCCCCGCAGTAGAACGACAGCGACCGCTCGGTGTCGGCGACGTTCAACACGAGATGGTCGAACCCCCGCACCTGCACGTGCGATCCCATGGGCCACTCCTCGTCGGCGGGCGTGCCGGCTCATGATCGCGCAGCACGGCGCCTCGGCGGGCCGGGGGCGACCGTCGTGCCGTGTGCTACAACGGGGCCCGATGGCGACGGGCAGGGCTCCGGAGACGAGCGCTGCGGTCTCGGCCACCGACTCGTGGCTGGGCCGCGTGGCCGGGTGGTGCTACGACCACCGCCGCCGCGTCCTCGTGGGTTGGATCGGCCTCATCGTGGCGGTGACCGCCGCGGGCCAGGTCGCCGGCAGCCGGTTCAGCCAGAACCTCGAGGGCGGCAACTCGGAGTCGCAGCAGGCGCAGGCCCTCCTCGACCAGACGTTCCCCCAGACGGCGGGCGCGCAGGGCTACGTCGTCGTGGACACCACGGGCCCGGTGGGCGCGGCGTCGAGCGTGGACCGCATGCACCGCATCACCCGGGCGCTGCGCACCGAGCCCCACGTCTCGGGCGTGGTCGACCCCTTCAGCCCGGGCGCCCACCACCAGGTCTCGGCCGACGGCCACATCGCCTTCGCCATCGTGCAGTTCGACCAGCCCGAGGGGACCGTGCCGGTGCACGCCGTGAAGGCGGTGGTGCAGACGGCCGAGTCCTACGCCGCACCGGGCTTCCGCGTGGCGCTGGGCGGGCCGGTGATCGGGCTGGCCGTCACGGCCAACCCCGGGTCGAGCGAGGGCATCGGCATCATGGCGGCCATGGTGGTGATGCTCGTCGCCTTCGGGTCCGTGGTGGCCATGGGGCTTCCCATCCTCACCGCCCTGGTGGGCGTGGCCATCGGCTTCGGCCTCGAGGACCTCGTCAGCCACCGCCTCGTGGTGCCCGTCTTCTCACCCGAGCTCCTGGCCATGATCGGCCTGGGGGTGGGCATCGACTACGCCCTGTTCATCGTGACCCGCTACCGCCACGGGCTGTCCGAGGGCCGCGACCCCCGCACGGCCGTCACCGTGGCCCTGGCCACCTCGGGGCGGGCCGTGCTGTTCGCCGGGCTCACCGTCCTCATCTCGTTGTGCGGCCTGTTCATCATGAACCTGCCCTTCATGCAGGGCCTGGCCGTGAGCGCCATCGCCGCCGTCGTCCTCGTGATGGCGGGGTCGCTGACGCTGGTGCCCGCCATGCTCGGCTTCGCGGGCCGCGCCGTCGACCGCTGGCACCTCCCCGGGTCTCTGGGGAGCGGGGCAGGGCCCGGGCCCCGGTCGTTCTGGTTCCGCTGGAGCCGCACGATCCAGCGCCGCCCGTGGACGACCGGTGGCGCCGCCCTGGCCGCCCTGGGGCTGCTCATCGTGCCGCTGTTCTCCATGCGCCTGGCCTTCACCGACGCCGGCAACGACCCGCCCTCGCTCACCACCCGCCAGGCCTTCGACCTCCTGGCCCGGGGGTTCGGCCCGGGGTTCAACGGGCCGCTCGTCCTGGCCGTGGAGCTCCCCGCCGGCGGCGGCACCGGGGCGCTCGACGGCCTGGCCCGCGCCGTGGCGGGCACCCCGGGCGTGGCCGCCGTCGCCCCGCCCCGCACCAACGCCTCGCGTTCGACGGCGGTGATCATCGCCTACCCCGCGAGCGCCCCCCAGGCGGCCGCCACCGCGCAGCTGGTGACGCACCTGCGCCACGTCGTCGTCCCCTCCGCCACCGCCGGGTCGGGGCTGCGCGTCCTGGTGGGGGGCGAGACGGCCGGCGGCATCGACGCGTCGGCCTACCTGTCGTCCCGGCTGTACTGGGTCATCGGGGCCGTGATCGTCCTCGCCGTCCTCCTCCTGCTGGCGGTGTTCCGCTCGATCGTCATCCCCGTCAAGGCCGCCGTCATGAACCTGCTGTCGGTGGGCGCCGCCTACGGCGCCACCGTGGCCGTGTTCCAGTGGGGGTGGGCGGGCTCGGTGCTGCGTATCGGGAGCACGGGGCCGATCGACCCGTGGATCCCGCTCATGATGTTCACCGTGCTCTTCGGCCTGTCGATGGACTACGAGGTGTTCCTGCTGTCACGGATCCGTGAGGAGTGGCAGCGCGGCGCCGACAACTCCACGGCGGTGGCCGACGGCCTGGCCAAGACGGCCCGCGTGATCTCCGCGGCGGCGGCCATCATGATCTGCGTCTTCGGCTCGTTCGTCATCGGCGACCCCCTGCGAGTGCTCAAGGTGTTCGGCTTCGGCCTGGCGGCCTCGATCCTCATCGACGCCACGCTGGTGCGCCTGGTGCTCGTGCCCTCGGTGATGGAGCTGCTGGGCAGGGCCAACTGGTACATCCCCCGCTGGCTCGACCGGGTGGTCCCCAGCCTGGGCGCCGAGGTCACCGTGGAGCAGCCCGCGCCGGGGCCCCTGGCCCCGGCGCCCGCCGAAGCCTGACCCCGCCCGCCCGGGGAGGGCGAACAGGTGTTCGACTACGGTGGGCCCGGTGGGAGGCGACCGGGCACGGGGCGGGGCGGCCACCGTCCTGCACGCCGACCTCGACGCCTTCTACGCCTCGGTGGAGCAGCTGCTCGACCCGGCGCTGCGGGACCGGCCCATCGCCGTGGGCGGGGGCGTGGTGCTGGCCGCCTCCTACGAGGCACGCGCCTTCGGGGTGGGCGCCGGCATGCCCGCCCGGCGGGCCCGCCGGCTGTGCCCGGGGCTGTCGTTCGTGCCCGGGCACTTCGCCGACTACCGGCGCCTGGGCGACCACGTGCTCGAGATCCTCGGCTCCTTCACGCCGCTCGTGGAGCGGGTGTCCATCGACGAGGCGTTCCTCGACGTGGCCGGGGCGGGCCAGCTCTTCGGCTCCCCCGCCGACATCGCGACCTCCATCCGCCGGCGGGTGCGCGCCGAGACCGGGCTGCCCATCTCGGTGGGGGTGGCCCGCACCAAGCACCTGGCCAAGATCGCCTCGCAGGTGGCCAAGCCCGACGGCATGGCGGTGGTGGCGCCCGCCGGCGAGGAGGCCTTCCTGGCGCCCCTCCCCGTGGAGCTCATGTGGGGGGTGGGCCCGGCCACCCGTGCCCGGCTGGAAGGGCGCGGCATCCGCACCATCGGGCAGCTGGCCCACACCGAGCGGGGGCTCCTCGACCATCTCCTGGGGCGGACCGCGGGCGACAAGCTCCTGGCGCTGGCGGCCAACGTCGACCCCCGGGCCGTCACGGCGGCGCGCGCGGCGCGGTCGGTGGGCGCCCAGGCCGCCCTGGGGCGACGCCGTCCCACCCCCGAGCTGCTGGCCAGCACCATCGGCTCCCTGGCCGACCGGGTGGCGGGCCGCATGCGGGCGGCCGGGAGGGCGGGGCGCACGGTGACCGTGCGGGTGCGCTTCACGGAGTTGCGCGCCGTGACCCGGTCGCGCACCCTGCCGGCGGCCGTCTCGGCCACGCGCACGCTGGCCGAGGTGGGGATCGGGCTGGCGGGCGCGGCGCTGGCCGCGCACCGCCGCGAGCCCGCCGTCACGCTGCTCGGGGTGTCGGTGTCGGGGCTCGTGCCCGAGGCCTCGCTGCAGCTCGAGCTCCCCTTCGGCCCCGATGACGCGCCGCGCCCCGGCACGGCCGCCGGCGCGGCCCGCTGGAGCGCGGACCGCGCCGTGGACGCCGTGCGGCGGCGCTTCGGCCCCGAGGCCATCGGCTACGCCGCCGTGGCCTTCGCCGAGGGCGGCGGGGTCCCCGACGCCTTCCGCCAGCTGGCCGAGCGCGCCCTGGGGTGAGCACGCGGGCCGACGCCCGGCGGGCCCTCGGGTCAGGCGGGCACGGGGACGCCCGGGCGCAGCAGCGCGCAGATGGCTCCCGAGGCGAGGGCCATGGCGGTGGCGAACTCCCACACGTGGCGGAAGCCGTCCAGGGCGGCCTGCGCCGTGTGGGGCGTCCCCAGCACGACGACGAGGACGGCCACGCCCAGCGCGCCGCCCACCTGGCGGGCGGTCTGGTTGACGGCGCTGCCCACGGCGAAACGCTCGGGGTGCAGGCTCGACACCGCCGCCGCCCCCAGGATGGGGAAGGTGAGCCCGATGCCCAGCCCCGCCACGAGCGTGCCGGGCAGCCACACCGAGAGGTACCTCGGCTCGAGCCCGACGCGCGCCACGTACCACGCCAGCCCGGCGGCGAAGACGGCGAACCCCACGAGCGTCACGCGGCGGAAGCCCACGCGCCCCGCCAGCCGGCCGGCGGGGCCCGACACCGCCGCCACCACCAGCGGGCCGGGCGTGATGGCCAGGCCGGCGCGCAGGATCGAGTAGTGCCACACGCCGGTGAGGAACAGGACGTTGCCCAGCAACATGGCGAAGAAGCCCATGGCGTAGACCACGACGGCCGCGTTGGCGACGGCGAACGAGCGCGATCGGAACAGCGTCAGGTCGAGCACGGGGTCGCGGTGGCGGGCCGAGCGTGCCAGGAAGGCGGCGGCCACCGCGCCCGCCCCGGCGAACGAGGCCACGACGGGGGCGCTCGTCCACCCCCAGGCGGGCCCCTGCGAGATGGCCAGCACCACGAGCGCCAGCGCACCCGCCAGCATGAGGGCGCCGGGGTAGTCCGGGGCGTGGCCGGCGTCGCCGGCGGTGTCGCGCAGCACCCGGCGGCCCGCCCTCCAGGCGACCAGGCCCACCGGGAGGTTCACGGCGAAGGCGGCGCGCCAGCCGAAGGCCGTGATGAGCATGGCGCCGAGCGACGGCCCGGTGGCCACGGCCAGCGCCCCGATGCCGGCCCACAGGGCCACCACCTGCGACCGCTGGCGCTCGGCGAAGGTCGCCAGGAGCAGGCCGAGCGACGAGGGCAGCAGGGCGGCGGCGCCCGCGCCCTGCACGAGGCGGCCGGCGACGAGCAGCCCCACCGACGGGGCCAAGCCGCACAGGGCCGACCCCAGGCAGAACACGGCCAGGCCGGCGAAGAACACCCGCCGGCCCCCCAGGCGGTCGGCGCTGCGCCCGGCGACGACGAGGAGGGCGCCGAACACGATGCTGTAGCCGGTGATGACCCAGGCGAGCGAGGCCGCGCCGTCGTGGGGGAAGGAGCGCTCGAGCGCCGGGAAGGCCACGTTCACGATGGAGAGGTCGAGCGACGCCATGAAGGCGCCCAGCGCGGTCACGGCGAACACCAGCCGACGGGCGCCGGCCCCGGGCGCCCGTGCCCCCCGCCCCGCGGCATGCCGGCTCCCGAACGGCCCCGCCCCGGCGGCGGGGCGCCGGAGCGCCCCCGGGACCCCTTCCCTGTCGCACACCCCAGTGGATTCCGTCATAGAACGGACTATACGCGCATTGAGTTCTATGATGCAACCCGTTAGGCTGGGAGCGTGGAGCTCAAGAGTTTCGCCGGCATGGACTGCTCGGTGGCCCAGTGCCTGGAGGTGGTGGGCGACCGGTGGTCGATGCTCATCATCCGGGACGCCTTCCTGGGCGTCACCCGCTTCGACCAGCTCCAGGAGCGCCTGGGTATCTCGCGCAACATCCTCCAGCAGCGGCTCACCAAGCTGGTCGACGAGGGTGTGCTCACCCGGGTGCCGTACTCCGAGCACCCGCCCCGCTACGACTACCGCCTGACCGAGCGGGGGCACGACCTGTGGCCGGTGCTCACCGCCATGCGCCAGTGGGGCGACCGCCACGCCGCGCCGGGCGGGCCTCCGGTCCGGGTGGTCCACAAGGGCTGCGGGGCGACGACCGAGTTCGACCTCGTGTGCCGGTCGTGCGGCGAGCCCGTGGGCGCCCGTGACGTCCGGGCCGTGCCCGGCAAGGGCCGGGCCCGCGCCGGGGTGGTCCCCCGCCCGGGCTGACGAGCCCTGTGCCAGCATCGGCGGCGCGTCGGGAGCGGCGCCCGCCGAGGGACAGGGGGACGGCCATGACGACATCGCTGGCGCTGTTCGGGGCGCTGGGCGTGCTCAGCACGGCGGCGGCCTTCGCCGCCAACCGGGCACTGCTCCAGCCGGGGGCGGCCCGGCGGGTGTCGGCGCTCGAAGGCGTCTTCTACGCGGCGGGCGTGGGGTCCCTCGTCCTGGGGTGGTACTTCAACGTCCGCTACGTGCACGCCTACGCGGACGCCAGCTACGTCAACTACACGAAGATGCTGTTCACCAACTGGGCGGCCGACTCCGCGGCCCAGGACTACACCATCGTGAACGTGGTCCTGCTCCCGCTGTGGACCATCGTCGACGGGCGCAGGCGCTCGATCAGGATCCCGTGGATCTTCTTCGTGATGAGCCTGTTCACCAGCCTGGCCTTCGCCATGGCGCTCTACCTCGCCTTCGTGGAGCGCAGCGTGCGCTACGCGCGGGCCCGTCCCGCCGCCTCGAGCACCGCGTACCCGCAGTTGTAGCCGGGGATGAAGGTGATGCCGGGGCCGCCGTGGCACCCGGCGCCGCACAGGTAGAGGCCGTCGAGGGGCACGGGTTGCTCCGCCCAGCCGCGGGGGCCGGGACGGAAGGGGCCCATGAACGCCGGCTGGAGCAGGCCGTGGGTGAAGTCGCCGCCGGTGCACCCGAACATGAGCTCGTAGGTGTAGGCGGGGTAGTTGAACTGGCGGTCGACGAGGTCCGGGAAGTTGGGCGCCACCGCGGCGAGCTTGGCCACCATGCGCGCCGCCATCTCGTCGCGCAGCCGGGCCTGGTCGGCCCGGGTGCCGGCGATGGGGAAGTAGAAGGCGAAGCTGCTCGCCGCGTGCTTCCCGGGCGGGGCGAGCTCGGGCTCGGCCAGCGAGGGGATGGCGAGGTTGAACGAGGGCGCCTCGGGGACGAGCCCCCGCACGCATCCCTCGTAGTCGCGCTGCATCTGCTCGGGCGTCCCGAACAGCGTCACGTTGCGGCGGTAGCCGCCCTCGTTGAGCACGTCGTAGGGAGCCGCGAACTCGGGCAGGCCGTCCAGTGCGAAATGGGCCTGGAAGTACGCCGCCCGGTGGTCGATGGCCTCGACCCGGCGCACGAACTCCTCGGGCAGCTCGTCGCGGCCCACGAGCTGCGTGAAGGTGGCGGTGGGATCGAGGTTGGACACCACCACCGGCGCCGTCACGACCTCCCCGTCGCCCACCGCCACCCCCTCGACGCGCCCGCCGGCCGTCACGATGCGCGAGACCTTGGCGTGCCGCCGGAGCTCGCCACCGTGGTGCTCGAACAGCGCCAGCACGTGGGCGGCGAGGGTGCCGATCCCCCCGCGCACCTTGGACATCGTCGCCCCGCCCGGCGACGCCAGGGCGAAGGCGAGGCACAGGGCGCTGCCCGGCGAGTAGGGGCCGAGGTAGGTGGAGTTGACGGCCAGGAAGCTCAGCATCGAGCGGACCTGGACGTGCTTGTCGCGCTCGGGGAGGAAGCGGTCCACCACGTCCATGACGCTCCCGAACATGGCGGTGCGGATGGCCTGACGCTCGGCCTCGTTGGCGGCGCACGCCCACATCTCGTCCAGCGTGCGCGGCGGACGGCGCACGTCGAAGCGCCCGATGGCACGGGCCGGCGCCTCCGCCCACGCGGCGATCTCGGCCATGCCCAGCACGGCGTCGAGGCCGAGGGTCTCACCCAGATGGGCGAGGAGGCGCTCGGGGTCCGAGTACAGCAGGATGGGCGGCTCCCCGGACGGCCCGATGCTGGCGGACTGAATCTCGGGCTCGTAGATGGGGCAGGCGTCGAACCCGAGGTCTTCGAAGATCTGGTTGGGCACGGGGAACTGGATCGAGCCGGCCAGCTCGAAGCGATAGCCGCGGGCCAGCTCGGTCGTCGAGCACATGCCTCCGGTGAAGTGGTTCTTCTCGAGGCACAGCACCCGCATCCCGCCGCGGGCCATGACCGCCGCCGCCGTGAGGCCGTTGTGGCCGGCCCCGATCACGATGGCGTCGTAGTCCGACATGGCGGGCACGCTACCCCGGGCCCGGGGGGCGGGGCGGTTCCGGCCGCCCCGGGCGAGCCGCGCGCCGCGCGGGCCGCTGGGCCATGATTGGCCAGGTGAGGGACCCTTTCCGGCGCGTCAGGATCGGGCTCGGCGCCATGGCCCTGGTGATCGTGGGGGGCACGGTGGGATTCCTCGGGCTGGGCCTCGGGCTCCTCGACGCCCTGTTCGGGACGATCGTCACCATCACCACGGTCGGGTCGACCACCATCGACCGCTTCTCGGTGGCCGGGAAGGTGTTCTCGATCGTGCTCATCCTCGTGGGGGTGGGCACGGCGCTCTACACGTTCTCGGCCGTGCTCGAGGTGCTCATCGAGGGCCACATGCGGGATCTGGTCAGGAGGCGCAGGATGGACAGGGACATCGCCGGCATGTCGGACCACGTGCTCGTGTGCGGTTGGGGACGCGTGGGCCGCGAGGTCGCCGCCTTCCTCGCCAAGGCGGGGCGGCAGGTGGTCGTCGTCGACCGCGACACGGAGCGGCTGCAGGACATCCCCTTCGCATCGGTGCACGGAGACGTGACCGACGACGCCACGCTGCTCGAGGCCGGGATCGAGCGCGCCGCCACGCTCGTCGCCGCCCTGGACACCGACGCCGACAACCTCTTCGTGACGGTGTCGAGCCGGTCCATGCGGCCCGACCTGCAGATCATCGCCCGGGCGCGCAACGAGTCGTCGGAGGCCAAGCTCCGGCGGGCCGGGGCCGACCGGGTGGTGAACCCCCAGCAGCTGGGCGGCGACCGGATGGCGGCCTTCGTGACCCAGCCGCACGTGGTCGACTTCATCGACGTCGTCATGCACGACGGCACCCTCGAGTTCCGCCTGGAGGAGTTCGAGGTGTCGACCTCGTCGCCGCTCACGGGCCGCAGCCTGCGCGACGCGCAACTGCGCGAGCGGACGGGCGCGCTCGTGCTCGCCATCCGCCGTCCCGACGGGGGCTTCACCACCAACCCCTCCCCTGAGGCGATCATCCGCGCCGACGACGTGTTGATCGGTGTCGGCACCGCCGAGCAACTGAAGGACCTGGCGCGCTTCGTGGCCCGGCCCTGAGGCACGGCCCGGGGGCCTCACATCGACGCCGCCGGCGCCGTTCCGGGTGACCACAACGACACGACGACGCCGCCTGCACAGACCGGCCCGCACGCCGGCACGCACGTATGTGGACCTTTGCACTCGGGGACGAATAGCCTTGCGGGGGTCATGCCCAGGGACGGCGGTCAGGGCGCACGCGCCCCCAGGCGGAAATCAGGTCTGCGGAGGCCCTCGGCGCGCGTGCTCGGTGCCGTCGCCCTCCTCGCCGCGCTGTGCGCGCTGGTGGTGCGCAGCGGCCCAGCCTCGGCCGACATCAAGTCCGATCAGACGAGGGTGACCCAGCTGGGACGCCAGATCGCCATCGACGGCCAGGCCGTGCAGACGCTGGTGGTCGAGTACGACCGGGCGCAGGCGCACGAAGCCGCCATCGAGGCGCAGGTCACCGCGGCGCAGGACCACCTCACGCAGGACCGCGCCAACGAGACGCACGACCGCGCCGTCCTGCGCGCCATCGCCATCAAGAACTACATGTCGGGTGCCGTCGACGGGTCGCTCCTCGCGCTGTTCGACACCAGCGACGCCGACTCGTGGGCGGGCGAGCAGGAGTACAACAAGATCGCCACGCAGGGGGTGAGCGCGGCCATCGACGCCGTCCGGGTGGACGCGCAGCACACCGAGCAGGCCGAGACCGCCCTCCGTGCCGCGCAGGTCCAGGCCCAGGCGAGCGTGCAGCAGCTGGCCGGCGCCCGCCAGGCCGCCCAGGGGGCCCTCACGCGCGACGACACGTTGCTCAGCCAGACCAAGGGCGACCTGCAGAACCTGCTCGCCATCGCGGCCAAGCAGCGCCAGGAGGCCGAAGAGCGAGAAGAAGAGGAGCTCGCCGCGGCGCAGGCCGCCACGCAACGGCCCGTCAACGTGACCTTCAACCCCACGCCGGGCACCTACTCCAATCCCCTGCGGGCCATCAACGGCCTCAACCCCGAGCGCGTCGACCAGGGGGTCGACTACAGCGGCTTCGGCCTCATCTACGCCGTCGGCGACGGCGTCATCCTGAGCACCGTCAACTCGGGCTGGCCCGGAGGCACCTTCATCAGCTACCGCCTCACCGACGGGCCCGCCGCCGGGCTGGCCGTGTACGCGGCGGAGGACATCGACCCCATGGTCAGCGTGGGGCAGGCCGTCACGCCGGGCACGGCGCTGGGCGCCATGTACGAGGGGCCCGACGGCATCGAGACGGGTTGGGCCGACCCCTCCGGCGACGGGGTGTCCATGGCCAACGACGCCGGGCAGTTCTCGGGGGCCAACTCGACCGCCTTCGGGGCCAACTTCTCCCAGCTGCTGGCCTCGGTGGGGGCGCCGGCCGGCGTGATGCAGAACAACCCTCCCACCGGGGTGCTCCCCGCCAACTGGCCGTCCTGGTAGCCCGGTCGCACGGCCCCCCGGGGCGCGCCTCGACGCATGGCGGGCTTCAATCCTGCGTCAGTTGGCGAGCGGCGAAGTGCCGGATCGCCTCCGCCACGGCGGCCGGCTGGTCGAGGTGGGCGTCGTGGCCGGCGTCGGCCACGGTGCAGGTCTCGGCGCGCTCGAGGCTGGATGCCATCGCCTCTGCCAAGGGGGCGGCGAGCTCGCCTCGGTCACCCCGGATCACCAGCGTCGGCGACGCGATGCGCCTCCAGTCGTCCCACCACGAACGACCCGAGAGGCCCTCGAAGGCGGCCGTCAGGACGGAGGCCTCGAACGGGGGCCAGTAGCCGCCGTCTCGTGCCTCGAGCCCCGCCACCCAGGTCTCGGGTGACGAGCTCGTCGCGAAGAACGCCAGCGCCGCCTTCTCCGTCGGAGATGGCCGGGGCCACGACGCGAGCCAGGCGCGGACGCGGTCCATCACCGCGGGCGGCGACGCATCGGGGTCCGCCTCGATCACGGTCAGCGAGGCCACGGCCGCCGGCGCGGTGGCGGCCACCAGGAACCCGATGTGGCCGCCGAAGCTCTGGCCGACGAGGTGCACCGGCCCGAGCTCCAAGGCGTGGAGGACCGCGATCACGTCCCCGCAGAAGGCCTGAGGGG
>DATJBC010000199.1:0-4245 GCA_035515515.1 Acidimicrobiales bacterium | reverse complement strand
CGCTCCTCCGGCGGCCCTACCCTCGATCCATCCCCGGGGAACCGGGGGCACAGACAGCCGGCTGACCAGCCCTTGCCCGCCGGCCCGGGGGGCCGAGCGCGAGGACGCCGGCGGGCCGCTCAGCCCGGGCACCCCCTCGGCCGATATAGCGAAGATGACCGAGGTGGCGGAGGGGGTGGGACCCGTGCCGGCGGGGCCGTCGGTGACGCTTCTCGCCGCGCCCACCACGGCACCGCCGACAGCACCGGTGGCGGCGTCGGCCGGACCGGGCACGGCGGGGCGTGGCGTGCGCCGCGGCGCCCCGGCACCCGTGGCCGTGATCGGGTTCTCGCTGCTGGCGTGCCAGCTGGCCGCCATGCTCGTGTTCAGCACCGTCCAGTACCAGCGCTTCGCGCTGACACGCGACTTCGCCAACTACGCCCAGGCGTGGTGGGCCATCGGGCACGGACAGCTCAACCCCACCAGCAGCCAGTTCGGCATCGCCTTCTGGAGGAACAACGCCGAGTTCGCCATGTGGCCCCTGGCCCTGCTGTCCCACGTGTTCCCCCAGCCGCTCACGCTGTTGTGGGTGCAGGACGTGGCCGTCGTCGTCACCGAGTGGGTGACGCTGCGCTGGGCCACCGAGGTCGTCGCCGGCCACCGGCCCGGCCTGCCGCCGGCCGTCGGGCGGTGGATGCCCGTGGGCGTGGCGGCCGTCCTGGCGCTGGACCCCTGGGCGTACGAGACGACGGCCTTCGACTTCCACTTCGAGGCGCTCACCGCGCTCTTCGCCGTGCTCGTGGGCCGCGGGCTCTGGCGCCGGCGCGACCGGCGGTGGTGGGGGTGGGTCCCCGCCACGCTGGTGTGCAGCGCGCTGGGCGGCGTCTACCTGGTCGGGGTGGGGCTGTCGGGCGTGCTGGCCGGGCGCCGCACCCGGGCCCCGGGGGCCGTGCTGGCCGCCGTCGGCCTGGCCTACGTGGCCCTCCTCGACCGGCTGGGCGCCCTGGGCGTCGGGGGGTTCTCCCTCGGCAACGCCTTCGGCTACCTGGTGGGCCCGCACCGGGGACACGTGGGCCCGGCGGCCGTCGCCCTGGGGGCGCTCACCCACCCGGGAGCGGTGGCCCACATGGTCGGCGCCCACGGCGCGGTCGTGTTCGGGTTCCTGGTGGCGGGGGGCGTCGTGGGCGTGGTCTCCCCGTGGGGCGCCGGCATGGCCGCCGTGGTCTTCGGGCCCGAGCTGTTGGACTCGACGGGGGCCTTCGTGCGCTACGCGGCCTCGTTCCAGTCGTGGCCGGCCATCCCCTTCGTGGTGGTCGGGTCGGTCATGGTGGTGGTGTGGCTCGTCGAGCGCCGCGCCAGGGCCAGGCGACTGGTGACGGCCGCCCTGGTGGGGGCGGGGGCGCTGGGGGCGCCGCTGTTCGGCTCCTACGCGCTGGGCAACCTCCCGGGGTTGGCCCACCAGTGGCTGGCGGTGGACCCGCCGGCGGCGGCCGCGCTGGCCCGGGCGCAGGCCCTGATCCCCGCCGGCGCCGAGGTCATCGCCTCCCAGGGCGTGGTGGGCCGCTTCGCCGAGCGCGACGCCCTCTACGCCAAGCTCACCGCCGGCGCCACGCTGCCGGTGGTCCGCCCCGAGGTGGTGTTCGTGCTGAGCGCCACCCAGGGCGTCTGCGACGGCCCCGCCTACGGGGACGCCGCCGCCATCGGCTTCGTCCGCCACCGGCTGCACGCCACGGCGCTGGTCGCCCGGGCGGGCGTCTCCGTCCTCGCCTGGTCCCCGCCGCCGGGGGACTCCTCGGTCACCCTCCCCTGACCGCCGACGCGTCCCCGACGGCGGGCGCTGCTGCGTCCCGGGGGGTCGGGCTCCCGGCAGGGCGCGCGCATGGGACTCTCCACGTACGTGTGATCACGTATGGATCGGGGCCGGGCGCGAGCCGATGATCACGACAGGCCCGCCGGAGCCGTCGTGGCGGGCCCGATCCCCCGAGTACCGACGGCAACTGGGCGGCAGTCATGATGTTGTGCAGGGGCACCTTGGTGGTGCACCGGGACAGCGTCCCGGTGTACTGCTCGGAGGAGATCGCCGGCCGGCCCTGCGGCGACTACGACCTGACCCGGCACCGCTCCATCGCGTCGTGCCGGCTCATCTACGTCGCCAACGGCTGTCGGCGCTGTGCCGACCACGTCATGCGGAGCCCGGTCCACCTCGTGCGGGGCGGCCGGGCCGCGTAGGGCCTTGCGGCGCGCCGGCGCGGCGCGTCGGAGTCCGGGGTCCGGAGGGCCCCGGCGTGGACGGCTCAGGAGTAGCGGTCGAGGATCTCCACCGCGGCGCGTTGGCCTGATCGCACCGCGCCGTCGATGGCGCCGTGGGAGACCGTGGCGGTCTCGGTCCCGGCCCAGTGGACCCGGGCCAGGGGCTGGCGCAGCAGGTGCCCGTGCGTGGTGAGCAGCCCCGGCGGGAAGTGCGCCATCGAGCACCCCCGGGTCCAGGGCTCGGTCCACCACGCCGTCTCGATGACCTCCTGGGGCGAGGCCGCCCGGGGCCCGAAGCGCCCGGCCAGCGCCTCGAGCAGCGCCCGGCGACGCTCCCCCTCGTCGTGGGCGCGCACCCGCTCGGCCACCGCACCGAAGCAGAACGCGGCGAGCACGCCCGGGCGCCCCGACGCCGGCGAGGCGTCCAGGGTGACCTCGGCGGCCGACCCGGGCTCGGCGCTCTGGCCGCTGAAGCCCTCTGCCCGCCAGAACGGCTCGTCGTAGACGACGAGGGTCTTGGTCTCGGGCCCGGCCACCGCCAGGCGGTAGAGCTCGGCCCGGTTGTCGGGCAGCGCGGGGTCGAAGGTGATGTCCAGGGTCAGGGCGGGAGGCGTGCTCAGCACGACGTAGCGCGCCGTCACCGACAGGTCGTCGGCTCCGACCACCACGTGGTCGGGGCGCTGGGTGACCGAGCGGACCGGCGCGTGCAGCCGGACGGCGTCACCCAAAGAAGCGGCGATGAGGTCCGCGATGGTGCCCGCGCCCCCGTCGACCATGTTCTCCTGCGACCCCTTCTCGATCGAGAACAAGGTGTTGATGCTGCCGTGCGAGTGGACCAGGAACAGCAGGTGCAGGAAGGAGGTGTCGTGGAGGTCGCCGGTGAACAGGCCCCGCACCGCCATCTCGAAGAGGTCGTGGGCGATCTGGGTGCGGATGCGGGTCCGGCCCAGCCAGGCGCCCACCGTGTCGCTGTCCCACCGGGCGGCCTCCGGAGCCGTCCACGGGGCGTCGAGGGGGACCCGTTTGGCGGTGCGGTCGATCCGCCCCTGGGTGCGGGCGATGGTGAGCACCGCCAGGGGGCTGATCTTGGGGATCAGGCCTCTGTAGCGCCGTGCTCGCCCGTGGTCCATGAGGAGGTGCGACCCCTTCACCCACGTCTTGTAGGTGGAGACCCCGAGCTCGTGCGCCAGCCCGAACACCGCGTCGTGCCGCGGCGCCAGCCACGCCGCCCCCCGGTCGACGGGCGTGCCGTCCGACAGGCGGTCCGTCCAGACCCGGCCGCCGATGCGGCCCCGCGCCTCGAGGACCACGACGGACATCCCCGCCTGGTGCAGGGCCCGTGCCGCGCTCAGCCCCGCGTACCCCGCGCCCACGACGCACACGTCGCACTCGAGCTTCTCGGGCACGGGCCGACGCTACTCGGGCGCCCGCGGCGGGCGGCGGCGTGCGCGCTCAGGCCTGTCGGACGCGGCGCGCCGTGCCGGGCTCCTGCGTGGGCTGGGCCTGGGTGGAGGGCACCGGGTAGGGCACGGGGTGGGTCACGTCGAGCTCGAAGAGCTGGCTGGCGCTGCACTGGGCCTTCACCAGCGCGCTGCGGGCGTCGGTGGCGGGCAGGGCCGGGACCGAGGTATCGGGGTGGGCCGACACCTGCAGCGTGGAGGTGAGGTCGCCGGCCGTCTTGCGCCGCCACGCCGAGATGTTGGGGGCCCTCACGCCGAAGCGCTCCTCCAGGAAGCGCAGCTGCGAGGTGTGGTCGAAGACGTCGGAGCAGACGTATCCCCCCCGGCTGAACGGCGACACGACCATGAGCGGGACGCGGAACCCGAAGCCGACGGGGCCGTCGACGCCCTTGGCGTTGGGCGGCAGGTGCTGCGCGTCCAGCCATTCGTCCGGCGTCCCGGGTGGGGGGACGGGCGGGGGGACGTGGTCGAAGAAGCCGTCGTTCTCGTCGTACATGAGGAACAGGACGGTCTTCGACCACACCTTGGGGTTCGAGACCAGCGCGCTCAGGGTCTG
>DATJBC010000198.1:0-29506 GCA_035515515.1 Acidimicrobiales bacterium | reverse complement strand
CATCCGCCTGGACCCGGGGGCCTCGTGGACCGGCCGCTGGGGCATCACCCCGCGCTGAGGCGCGTCGGGCGGTGACGGTGCCCGACGCGCCCGGACGCTCCGGTCAGCGCGCCCCGAGGATCAAGGGGCCCACCTGGTCCGGGGGCCCCGGCCGCCCGAAGAGGTAGCCCTGTGCGAAGGGGCACCCGAGCTCCTCGAGGCGGGCCCGCTGCTCCTCGCGCTCGATGCCCTCGGCCACCACCTTGAGGTCGAAGGCCCCGGCGACCTCGACGACGGCGCCGATGACGGCGTCGTAGCGGGTCCCCAACTCGTCGATGAACGACTTGTCGATCTTGACCACGTCGATGGGCAGGCGCGACAGCGAGTTGAGCGACGAGAACCCCGTGCCGAAGTCGTCGATGGCGATGCGCACGCCGAGCCGTCGCAGGGCCTGCAGCCGCCGCACCGCGGCGGGCAGGTCGCGGATGAAGAAGCTCTCCGTGATCTCCAGCACGAGGCAGTGCGGGGGGAGGCCGCTGTCCTCCAGCGCGGCCGCCACCTCCGAGATCATGCGATCGTGCTCGAGCTGGCGGTTCGACACGTTGACGCTGACGGTGAACTCCGACGCGTCACCCCCCTCGGTGATCCACCGCGCCGCCTGCGCGCACGCCCGGGCGAGCACCCACCGGCCGATCTGCAGGATCAGGCCCGACTCCTCGGCGACGGGGATGAAGGCCAGTGGTGGCACGGCACCGCGCTCGGGGTGCTGCCACCGCACGAGGGCTTCCACCCCCACGACGCTCCCCGTGTCGATGGTCACCACCGGCTGGTAGTAGACGGCGAGCTGGTCACCGAGCAGCGCCTGGTGCAACGACGACTCCATCTCGAGGCGCTCGGCCGCCCGGGCCGTGAGGGTCTCGTCGAACACCTCCACGCGGGCGCGCCCGCTCTGCTTGGCGTGGTACATGGCGGCGTCGGCCTGGCGCAGCACGTCGTCGGGGTCGTCCCCGCTCACGCCGAAGGCGATGCCCACGCTGGCGGTGACGAAGCACTCCACCCCGTCCAGCACGAAGGGGCGGTCGAACGCCGACAGCAGGCGCCAGGCGTAGGCGACGGCGCCCGTCCTGTCCGTGAGCCCTTCGACCAGCACGGCGAATTCGTCGCCGCCGAAGCGGGCCACGAGGTCGGCGCCCCGGGCGCAGGACGCGATGCGGGCCGCCACCTCGACGACGAGCTCGTCGCCGATGGTGTGGCCCCGGCTGTCGTTGACGTACTTGAAGTGGTCGACGTCGAGGAAGCACACCGCCAGCGCAGGGCCCGTCATCGTGGCGTGACGCATGCGGTCTGCGAGGCGCTCGACGAACAGCGCGCGGTTGGGGAGACCGGTGAGGTGGTCGTGGGTGGCCTGGTGGGCGAGGCGGCGCTCGAACTCCCGCCGTTCCGTGATGTTGCGGACGGTGGCCGTGATGACGAGGCCCTCCGGGGTCTGGATCGGCCCCAGCACGAGCTCCATGGGGAACTCGTTGCCGTCGCGGTGCAGCCCGGACAGCTCCTCGACGTCGCCCAGCGACAGGGTCCGGGGGTTGCGCAGGAAGTCCTCCCGGTGGCCGCGCAGCGCATGGCGCGACGCCAGCGCGGCGAGGGTCTCGATCGTCAAGCCCTCGAGCTGGCGGGGCTCGTAGCCGAAGAGGCGGCCCACCTGCTGGTTGGCCTCCAGAATGGTGCCCTCGCCCGTCATGACGATCATGGCGTCGGGAGCGGACTGGATGAGCGACCGGAAATGGGCGGCGTCACGGCGCTGGTGCTCCAGGGTGCGGGCGCTCTCGAGGCCGTGCCCGGCGTGGGCGGCCAGGAGCTCGAAGGCGGCGATCTCGTGGTCCTCGACCGCCCGGCGGTCGCGGGTGCCCCCCACGAGCACCGCGGCCAGCTGCCCCTCGGCCCACAGGGGTGTGGCCACCACGGTGCGGAATCCGTCGGCCTGCAGCCTGCGGTGCACGTCGGGGCGGACGTCGTAGTTGTCGACGACGACGGTGCGGCGGCGCTCGCGCACCAGGGCGGGCATCCCCCGGTCCGAGCGGTGGACGGCCTCGACGAAGGCGGCCGGCAGGCCGCGGCCGTGCACGACCCGGTAGCGCTCCCCGTCGTCGAAGAACTGGCACACGCCGGCGGCCTCGAAGCCCAGCTCGGCCACGGCGTCGACGGCCCCCGCCATGATGGTGGCCTCACCGAGGGTGTCGAGCTGGCGGCCCATGTTCGCCACCCGGCTCCACAGCCGGGCGCGCGCCTCGTGCTCCGTCGTGGCCCGCTCCCGGAAGAGGAGCTCGCTCGTGAGCTGGACGGCGATGAGGTCGGCGGCGCCCGCCGTGGCCAGGATCATGCCCAGCCGCAAGACGAAGGTGGCCGTGCCGATGGTCCAGCCCGAGATGGCCAGCGTGGCGACATAGGCCGTGACCGTGATGCTCGTCAGGGCCAGCCGCCCGGCACGCGGGTACGAGACGTTGGCCATGAACATGCATTGCAGGAGATAGACGAGATAGAGGTCCGACCGGCTTCCCCCCGTGACGTCGATGCCGATCGACACCAGCATGACGTCGAGCACCGACCACACGTAGAGGATGGGCAAGGCCAGTCCCCGCCGCACGAGGCGCTCCCAGGGCATGAGGGCCAGGGGCACCGTGCCTGCGCCCGCGACGGCGATGACGGCGAAGAACGGCACCCGCGAGATGGGTCCGTGTCCCGGCAGCAGGGCATAGAGCAGGACGACGAGGAGCACGGCACCGGTGGATGCCATGCCGATGCGGACCGACTGCAGGCGTACCTCGTCGATGGCCCCCAGGGCCCTGCCGTCGGCCGGCGCTCCGGTGTCATGCGGCGCGGGGCCCGGTACGCGACCGGCCGCCCCCGGATCCGACGGCCGGGGCTCGTGCCGTGGCACCGTCCGCGGGGGTCCGTCGATGTCCGCGCCGACCAGGACGTCGGTCGCCATCGGGGTCGCCCGCGGGCCGGCGCGGGCCAGCTCCACCCCGGACGCGACGATGCCACAGCTGTCGCGCGGTCCGTCAGATCGGTGCGCACGGAAGGGATGTGCCTCGGTCACCGCTGACGGCCGTAGGACGCGGCCAAGTGCCCCCACTGCGTGAAAAATCCTACGGAAGGGGGCAGCACTAAGACGTGATTTGTGAGGTCGTTGTGACAACGTATTGCGTTCGGCGTGAATCGCCTGGTGACTTGGTTCCCCGTCACGTCGCCCGCACGAGCGCCAGCGTGCACAGGTGGCCCCGGAAGACGACCTTCGCGAGAGCTGCGCGCCCATGGCGACGATCGGCTGGGCCAACTGTTGCCGGCCCGTGGAGCCCCACCAAGCGCGAGACGAAGCTGAAGACGCCGCCGGCGGCCCTCGCCCCCCAGTCGCCACCGGTCACCGGATCGGTGGCGCCGCCCACCACCGGGCGTTGAGCATGATGCCGCTCATCGAGTCGACGGCGAGCGCGCCAGTCGGCACGGACCGGCGCGACGGGGTCCACCGAGCGCCCAGGTCGGCATCGGCGCAAGGCGAACGAGATGTGTCCCACGCCGGCCGAGGTCACACACTCGCGTCGCGTGCGTGCATTACGTGCGTGCGCCCCGGGGGATTCGAACCCCCAACCTGCGGATTAAGAGTCCGTTGCTCTGCCATTGAGCTAGAGGCGCGACCAGGACTCTACACAAGGGATCCTGGGTCTCCGCCCGGCGAGGCCCGGTGGTGCGCGCACGAGCGCGCCGCCGAACCGGGCCGTGCACCGAGCACCGAGAGGGCCCCCTCGGAGCGGAGCGCCATCGCCCGCGTCCTGGCGGTGCGCCGGGCCCGCGCGTCGGGGTGACCGAGGGGACTTGAACCCCCGACCTCCAGGGCCACAACCTGGCGCTCTAACCAACTGAGCTACGGCCACCGTGTACGGGGCCAGCATGACATATGGCGCAAGCCGGCTTGAGAAGGACCACGGGCTACCCTTGTCCTGCGCACGCCAGGCTCACATGCGCACGCGCCCCTGTAGCTCAACTGGACAGAGCGGGTGGCTTCTACCCACCAGGTTGCGGGTTCGAGTCCTGCCGGGGGCACGTTGGCCCAGGTGAGGGCCTGTGCCCGCACGGCTCGCCTCCGGATGGCGCGACCTCGGCGTGATCGTTCGGCGGCACCTTCCCTGAGCGGCACCACGGCGGCGGGCGCGACGTAGTCAGGCGAGCGCCTCGGCGAGGACGCTGTCGCGTCGCTGGGTGGCGTGTTGGTATCTGAGCGCGGCCTTCGGGGACGAATGGCCGGCGCGGCGATTGACCTCGTCAAGGGGGCCCGTACGCCGACGGCGGGGGTCACCCGCGCATCCCGACGATTCTGTCAATCTGGGAGGTGCGACAACGACCCCTGACGGTCGGTCCGAGTTAGTCATCTTGGTCTTCACACCTTGGTCATCGGGTGCAGCCACCCGTCAGAGGAGGACACGCGATGCCGAAAGCAATCAAGGGAAACGCAGGGCGAAAGCCGCCAGAGCCATCGGCGAGCCATTCCGACATCGAGGACTGGACGCAGCGCCAGATGCCGCATCTCCAGCCCATCGTCAAGCTCTTGGACGAGTCGATTCGAGCGACGATCCCGGGCCTTCAGTACGCCGTCAAGTGGAAGAGGCCGTATTACGGGCTACCAGGACTCGGGTGGATCATCGAGATGGCTGCTTACGACGTCTCCGTAAACGTCGTCTTCCTCGGCGGTGCGGACTTCGACTACCCGCCGCCACTCGGAACCACCGATCGGACCCGCTACGTCAAGGTGACCACCCTGGAGGAGGTACGGGGACCGGAGCTGCGCACGTGGATCGAGGAGGCGAGCCGCACGCCGGGTTGGAGGTGACCTGTGTCGTCGACTCGATGCCTCGAAGCGCGCATGACACGCGGATCGCAGCCACGGGATGCGGGATGGCGCCCTCGTGGCCGAGTCCTCTGCGGTGGGACGGTTCGAGGCCCGCCGCCTGGTTCCGAGCCACCCGACCGTCAGATCGGGCGGGCACAGAGCGGCCTGTTCAACGCCTCTTGACTGCAAGGATCACTCCGCTCGAGAAGGTCAGCTCCGAACAGGCGAGCTCGTTGTTCGACAGCAGGCGCTCACGGACGAGGGTCAGGGCTTGGCGAAGGTCGGCGTCTTCATGCCGGGTCAGGTCCATGTCGTCGACGACGAGGATCCCACCACGCGCCATGGCTCCGATCGTCCGCCCAAGCTTGAAGATCTTTCCGCCGGGAGCGTCCGCGAAGATCATGTCGAACTGCCCGAGCGCCCCGGCGAGCTCGGCGGCGTCGCCCGTCTCGAACTGGACGGGCACGTGCCATTCCAGAGCCCTCGCAGATGCCTGGATCTGCTCGTCGATGTCGACCGAGACGATTGCCACGTCACGGCGCACCGCCAGCCCGTAGTCCATCCAGGCGAGCCCCACGCCGACTCCCGTCCCGAGGTCCAAGATGCGCCCGCCGGGGGGCACGGACGCGGCGAGTGCCGCGAGGAGCCACCCCACCTCTGGCTCGCACGAGAGGCCGAAGCCCGCAGCATCGGCGTTGGCCTGCGCGGTCACAACCAATGGCGGGAGCGCACGGTTCACCCGATGATCCTCGCGTAGCTGCGGCCTGGCGTCCGAACGGAAGCCTCACCTCGGCACCGGCGTCAGGTCGAGGACGGCGAGCGTCTCGGGGTCGGCGAGCAGCTCGATCCCCGTCACCCGCCCGGCGCGCACGGTGAAGCCGAAGACTGTCCGGTTCGAGAGGGCGCCGGGCCACGTCACCCCGGCGCACCAGCGGGCGCCGGGCCCTGGCCGGGGACGCCGGAGTCCCCCCCCGACGGCGGCGGATCGCACCGGATCGTCATCGGCGCCGCAGGCGGGCCCTTCGTCGATCCCGACGGTTTCACCGGGAAGGCCGCGTGAGGCCCTGGGAGGGCCGCGCACCGGGGAGCTCCATCGCCATGAGCGTCGGTGTGGGACCGGTGGCCAGGGCGGACGCTAGCCCGGCGGCGCGCCCTCGCAGAAGGACCGCAGCCGGGCCATGGAGGCCGCCACGTTGGCCTGCGTCAGGCGCAGGGCCAGCCAGGTGAGGCCGGGCACCCTCGAGCGGGCGTCGTCGTCGGTGACGAGGGTCGTCCCCCCGCCCGGGCCCGGCGACAGCCGGTACTCCTCGGCCACGTGGACGAAGCCGACGTCGATGGACGCCGCCAGGCGCCGGCCCTCCTCCACCGCCTCGATCCGGTCGTGCAGGGTCAGGCGCAGAGGGCCGAAGCGGCTGCGCCAGCGGGCGTGCTGCCCGACCTGCGGGTACCCGACGGGGACGTCGAGGGGCGCCACGCCGTCCCAGGCCGACACCTCGTGGGGCACGGTGAGCGCCCGCCACACACGCGCCAGGGGCGCGGCGATCTCGGTGGTGACGCACACCCGCGCCGTGTCGCCGGGTACCTGACGGATGGCGGGCTCGGCGCGCCGGTCAGCGGACGGTTACGGTCTTGGAGAACGACCGCATGAAGCTCTCCAGGCCGTCGGTGTCGGTCACCGTGAGCGTGACCGTGTAGGTGCCGGTGCTGTGATACGTGTGCGTCACGATCTTGCCCGAGCCGGTCGAGGAGTCCCCGAAGTTCCAGGCGTAGTTCGTGATCGTCCCGCGCGTGCGCTTGGCGTTGAGCCTGACCGCGTGGCCGTGGGTGGGGGAGGGGGGATTCACCCGGAATGACAGGACGGGCAGGTCGATGCGCTGGATGCAGGAGTGGCCGCGTTTGAACCGATAGTCCTCGTTGCTCAACTCCTCCTGCAGGAAGTAGTGGTGCCCGTCGACGACCTGGTTGTAGAGGCCGCCCGGCGTCGTCCCCCCCAGCACCGACCCGTACATGAAGCGGCAGTCGTCGTTCACCTCGCGTCCGGCCCGGTCGTACCAGGCAGTTCCCTCGGGGTCGGTGGTGGCCCCGATCGTCTCGGCGCTCACCCACGACACCTCCACGTCCGCGTCCGGCTGGCCGTTGGGCGCCTCGTACCCCGGCGTCCGGGACGTCCCGCACGTGCGGTGCGTGGCCGAGTCGTAGATCGGGAAGGGCAGGGCGGCGTAGATCGGGGGGCTGCCCGACACGCTGCTGTGGTAGCCGCACAACACGGTCGTGCTGCTGGGATTGATCGAGCACAGCCCGTTGTGGGCGCCGTTGGAGGCCGTCTTGCACGCCTCCACGCCCTTGGGAAGGAACAGCACGTAGAGGTCGGCCAGGTCACTCGGGAGGCTGTTGGCGGAGAGCACCGCCGAGAGCTCCGACTGGACCTGGGCGTCGGTGAGACACGCCGAATAGCCCGAGGTGTCGGCGTAGATGCTCCCCGTGTCGGGTGTGCAACCGCTCGAGGGGAACGCGTCGGAGTCGGTCAGGGGCGTGCCGGCGTGCACGTCGTAGTGGATCCCGTACTGCAGCTCGTCGGAGTACACGTTGTCGTCCGTGCCGTCGTCGGCCGCCACGTCGGTGAGGAACTGGTCGATGACGCCCTTGTAGGTCGACGCCAGGGACCCGGCCGGGTCCCAGTAGATGGGCGTCACGGTCACCGAACCCGGCGTGGTCCCCGTCCCGAGCACCGGGCCACCGTGGTTGGACACCGGCGGCCTGCCCAGATACCCGTTGGCGGCCTGGGCGGGGCCGCTCACGACGCCCAGCACCGCGGTCGCCGCCAGCACCGCGGTCGCCGCCAGCACCACGCTGGCGCGCCGGACACCGTTGGACCACGTGCCCCGGTGCATCAGGATCGACCTCCCCCCAGTCGATGGCTGCGCCAGGGGCCAAGGTACCAGGGAGCAGTCCCGTCGTCCCCGGGGACACCGGGGAGGTCCCGGGGGCCTCGCCGGGTGGGGGCCTCAGGCGACGGCCGCCTCGGGCTGCGCGTCGGGGTTCACCGCGCCCACCGAGGCCGAGGCGCGCGGGCCCCGGATGACGGTGACGGCCAGCACGAAGGCGCCGAAGGCGATCAGCGCGCCGATGCGGAAGGCGGCGTCGTAGCCATCGGTCACCGCCGCGTGGGTGGCGACCCGGTGGGCGAGATGCCCGGCACCGACGTGGTCGCGGGTGACGCTCGTGGCCACGGTGACGAGGATGGCGAGCCCCAGCGACCCGCCGATCTGCTGGCCGGTGTTGAGCAGCGCCGAGGCCAGGCCGGCTTCGCCGTGCTGCACCCGCGACATCACGGTCAAGGTGAGCGGGACGAACGTCGATCCCATGCCCACGGCCAGGCACAGCAGGGGACCGAGCACCGTCACGTACGAGGAGTGCACCGAGACGAACGACAGCCACAGCAGCCCGGCCGTGACGATCAGGGGGCCGACGGTCATGGGCCGGCGGGTGCCGATCCGGCCGACGACGCGCGACATGACTGTGGCGGTGCCGCCGATCCCGACGGTCATGGGCAGGAAGGCGATGCCGGCCTTGAGGGGGCTGTAGCCCAGGACGTTCTGGACGAACTGGGTGATGAAGAAGAAGGTGGAGAACATGGCGGCCGCCAGGCACAGCATGATGGCGTAGGAGCCCGCCCGCCGGCGCTCGGCGAAGATCCGCAGCGGCATGAGCGCGTGCTCGCTGGCGCTCTCGATGACCAGGAAGGTGACGAGGAGCACGGCCGCCAGCCCCAGGGCGCCCAGGGTGAGGGAGTCGCCCCATCCCGCCGTCGCCGCGCGCGACAGGCCGCCCACCAGCGACACCATGCCCAGGGTCACCGACAGGGCGCCGGGGAGGTCGAGGCGGCCGCGGCGCGTCGGGGTGGTCCCGAGCACCCGGGGGGCGGTGAGGGCCACGACCAGCCCGATGGGCACGTTCACGAACAAGACCCAGCGCCACGAGGCGACGTCGGTGAGGACGCCGCCCAGCAGCAGCCCGAGCGACCCGCCCGCCCCGGACATGGCCGCGTAGACCCCCATGGCCCGCGAGCGGCGGGGGCCCTCGGGGAAGGTGTTCTGGATGAGCGCCAACGCGGTGGGCGAGGCGATGGCGCCTCCCACGCCCTGCAGGACGCGCGCCGCGATCAGCTCGACCTGGTCCTGGGCGAACCCGCCCAGGAGCGAGGCCGCCGTGAACAGCGCCACGCCGACGGTGAACATGCGGCGGCGGCCATAGAGATCGCCGCTGCGGCCGCCCAGCAACAGCAGCCCGCCGAAGGCCAGCGCGTAGGCGGTGATGACCCACTCCAGGTTGGTGGAGGAGAAGTGCAGCTGGCGCTGGATGGAGGGCAGCGCGATGTTCACGATGGTGCCGTCGAGGATCACCATCATCTGCACGGCGCAGATCACGAGGAGGGCGAGGCCGGTGTGCCGGTGCTCGCTCAGCGTGGTGGCCTCGTCCCCGTGCTGCTCCATCGGTTGTAGACTCCAGTCAACAGTTGAGATTTCTCCCCGAGATCGTTAAGGTTACTAAAAGGTAGGAAAATGTCAAACGACCGGGCGAGAGACCAGCACGACCGCCGCGAGCGCGAGGCGGCCGCCGGCGAGGCGTGGCAGGCCATGTACGAGCTCGTCTTCGAGCGCGAGGGCCAGGAGCGCTTCCACGAGGCCTGCGACGCCACGGGGCTCGCCCCGGGGGTGCTCAAGACGCTGTTGCAGCTGGCCCCGGGCCAGCCCGTCCCCATGCGTGACCTGGCGGACCGCTTCCGCTGCGATCCGTCGTATGTGACGTCGCTGGTCGACGGCCTCGAGCAGGCGGGCCTGGCCGAGCGCCAGTCGCATCCCACCGACCGCCGCGTGAAGATGGTCGCCCTCTCGCCGAGCGGGGTCGACGCCCGGGCCCAGGTGCGCAAGATCCTCGGTGAGCCACCGTCGTCGTTCGCGGCGTTGAGCGTCGACGAGCTCCGCCGGCTGCGGACGCTGTTGGCCAAGCTGGGAGGCCCGGGCACGCCCGGCGCGTGACGGCCGACACGGCGCGCCCCCGGGCGCGACCCACCAGGCCGGGGCATAGACTCCCCCGGTGGCCCGGATCATGGCGGTGGCCAACCAGAAAGGTGGCGTCGCCAAGACGACGTCGGTGCACGCCCTCGGTGTCGCGCTGGCGCAGATGGGCCGACACGTCCTGCTGGTCGACCTCGACCCCCAGGCCTGCCTGACCTACTCGGTGGGCATCGACCCCGACGACCTGCACCAGTCGCTGCACGACGTGTTCGTGCGCAAGATGAAGGCGGCGGACGCCCGGCGCGTGGTGGCGGGCGTCGACGGGCTCGACATCCTCCCGGCCACCATCGACCTGGCCGGCTCGGAGGTCCACCTGCTCACCCGGACCGGGCGCGAGCACGTCCTGGCGCTGGCGTTGAGCACCGTCACCGAAGAGTACGACGTCGTCCTCGTCGATTGCCCGCCGTCGCTGGGCGTGCTCACCATCAACGGGCTGACGGCGGCGGGCGAAGTGCTCATCCCGCTGCAGTGCGAGGCGCTCAGCCACCGCGGCGTGGGCCAGCTGCTCGAGACGATCGACGACGTCCGCATGTTCGCCAACGCCGACCTCGAGGTGCGCGGCGTCATCGCCACCATGTACGACGAGCGCACCCGGCACGGCCGCCAGGTGCTCGACGACGTCAAGTCCCGCTACGGCCTGCAGGTGCTCGAGCCGCCGGTGCGCAAGTCGATCCGCTTCGCCGAGGCTCCCGCCCGGGGCCGCAGCATCCTCCAGCACGCGCCGGCCTCCCCGGGGGCCGAGGCGTACCGGGCCATCGCCCGCGAGCTGGACGCCGACCGCCACCCGGTGCCGTGAGCGCACGGGGCGCCCGCGCATGACCGACGCACCGGACCCCCTCGGCAAGCGCGCCCTGTTCTGGGCGCCGGCCGAGCGCGACGAGGACGGCCCGCGCCGGCCGAGCGAGCTCACCGTGGCGGGCAAGCACGCCCTGTTCTCCGCCGAGGCCCGGGCCACCGGGGCCCGGGGGCGCCCCGGCCTGGCCGCCTCCCCGGTGCGTGCGGTCCCCCCCCTCCGCCAGGTGCGGCGCGGCGTCCTCGAGGTCGCCGTGCACTGCTCGTCGTGCGGCGTGCGCCGCGACGTCCACCTGGCGGAGTTCGCGCTGCTCCACCTGCCCGTCTGGCTGTGGTGGCCGGGGCGGGGCCACACCCGGTTCATGACGTGCCCCTCGTGCCGTCGCCGGACCTGGGTGAGCGCGTCATGGGCGCCCTGGGCGCGCTGAGCGCCGTCCCCGCCGCCGCCGTCGCCGCCGCCGTCCCGGCCGGCGCGGGCGTGAGCGGCGGGGTGGGGTCGTGGCTCGAGCACTTCCACGGCCCGTGGGCCTACATCCTGTGCGGGCTGCTCGTGTTCGGCGAGGCGGCCGTGCTCCTCGGCTTCGTGATCCCGGGGGAGACCGCCGCGCTCATCGGGGGCGTGCTGGCGTCCACGCACCACGTCGACCTCGTGCTCATGCTCGTCACGGTGGTGGTCGGGGCCATCGTGGGTGACTCGGTGGGTTACGAGGTGGGCAAGGTCCTGGGCCCGTGGCTGCTCGAGCACCGGCCCCTGCGCGGCCACGCCGGGGTGCGGCGCGGCCAGGCCCTGCTCGTGCGGTGGGGCGGCCCCGCCGTGTTCCTGGGCCGGTGGGTGGCCCTGGCCCGGGCGCTGGTGCCCGGGCTCACCGGCATGAGCGGCATGGGCTACCGGCGCTTCTTGTTCTTCAACGCCCTGGGCGGCATCGCCTGGGGGACGACCTTCGTCATGATCGGCTACGCGGCCGGCACCTCCTACGAGGCCGTGGCCCGGTCGGTGGGGGAGTGGGCGCTCGTCGTCTTGGGGGTGGCCGTGGTGCTGCTCGTGGTGGCGGCGCTCCTGCGGCGGCGGCGCCAGCACCGGCGCTGGGGGTCCGCCACCCGCGGCGACGGCGCGCCCTGAGGGTGGGCGCGTCGCTCGCTCAGCGCTGCTCGGGCAGGTAGAAGCGCGCCGGGAGCTCCCCCTCGCGGCGCACCCGCTGGTGGTTCTCGAGGAGCACGATGTGGGCCAGCGTCTCGCCCACCGCGGCGCGCTGCATGAAGTCGGCGATCTCGTGCCAGGGGCGCGACCAGGTGAGGTTCACCGACAGGTCCCAGGCCGTGGAGCCGGGGCGCTCGGCGATCAGGCGTTCGATCTCGGCCAGGCGCTCGGCGTGGTGGGTGATGATCCCGTCGAGGCGGGCGCGCAGGTCCGAGAACCGGTACTCGTGGGCGGGGAAGACCTCGTCGACGCCCAGGTTCTGCACCTTGAGCAGCGACTCCAGGTACTCACCGAGCGGGTTGGGGAACTGCTGGGTGTGCACCCCGATGTTGGGCGTGATGCGGGGCAGCACGTGGTCCCCGGACAACAAGAAGCGGTGCCGGTCGCTGTAGAAGCAGACGTGGCCGGGGGAGTGGCCCGGCGTCCACACGGTGCGCAGGTCCCATCCCGGCACCTCCACCTGCCGGCCGTCCTCGAAGAGCACGTCGGGCTCGGCCATGGTGACCTGGCCGCGGATCATCATCGACGCGAAGTTCAGGTCCGGCAGCTTGGTGGCGGGCACCCCGGCGTCCTGGAGGAACTCCCGCATGCGGGCCAGGAGGTTGTCGGTGTCGATGTAACGGGCCTGGAGCATCTCGGCGTCGTCGGGGTGCAGGCCGATCCACGCGCCGGACTCCTCGCGTACCCGGCCCGCCAGCCCGTAATGGTCGGGGTGGATGTGGGTGACGAGCACGGCCCGCACGTCCGCCACCGACCCGCCCGCCTCGACCAGCCCGGCGTTGAGCGCCGCCCAGGCGTCGTCGGTGTTCCACCCGGCGTCCACGATGGCCACGCCGTCGTCGAGCTCGAAGGCGTACACCAGCACGTAGCGCAGGGGGTTGTCGGGGATGGGCACGGGGATCGACCACACCCCGGGGCGCACCCGCTCCACCGGCGGCATGACGTCGCGGTCCCACGCCTCCTTCTGGCGCACGCCCGTGACGACGACCATGCCGGCACGGTAGGCGGAACCCCCCGCACCGACCAACCTGCCCGCCGCTCCCGCCCTCCGGTTCCGGGCCGCCCCGCCCGAGACGGAGGGTGGGGGGCCGGCCGGTATCCGTGCCGAGAGCCGGGATCTTCACTATTTTCACTCCGGTTGCATTGACCACAGCAGAAACACGTGCGTACCATGACGGGCTCGGCCCGCCGGCCTCCGCCGGCGCACCCGGCCACACGGCGCACACCACGGGGCGCACCCGGCCGGACGGCGCCCACGGCGCCGACGCCACGCCGACGTCCGCCACGACGACACGGGGGGTTCCACGGTGCGAGAGCGGGTGGTGAACGTCTCTCCCGACGGCGCCGGGCACGCGCCGCACCGACACGAGCTCGTCGTGAGCCGCATGCGCTCGCGCATCGAGCACGTCCTCGACATGGCGCGCGACGCCTTCGTCGAGACCGACGGCAACGGGGTCGTCACGGAGTGGAACCGGCAGTCCGAGGTGCTCTTCGGCTGGGCGCGCCACGAGGTGCTCGGCCGCCCCATCACCGCCTTCCTCATCCCGCCCCGCTTCCACGGTCGGGTGCTGCACGACCTGGAGTCGGCCCGGTCCTCGGTGCACGGCACCGAGCGCACCCGGCCGCGGCAGCTGCGCCTGCTGCACCGGGAGGGACAGGAGATCCCGGTGTCGGGATCGGCGTACGTGGTGGGCTCGGGGCCGGACCTGCGCATCGGCGGCTTCCTCCACGACCACGAAGAGGAGCGGGCCGCCGAGGAGGCGCTGGCCCACGCCTACCTGCACGACTCGCTCACGGGACTGCCCAACCGCACGCTGTTCACCTACCGCCTCGCCTACGCGCTGGCCAGGGGCAACCGGGCGCCGGGCACCGTGGCCGTGCTCGTCCTCGACCTCGACCGCTTCAAGGCCATCAACGATGGGCTCGGCCACGAGGTGGGCGACGAAGTCCTGGTGGCGGTGGCGGAGCGTCTGGAAGCGGCCGACGGAGCCGCCGAGGTCATCGCCCGGCTGAGCGGCGACGAGTTCCTCGTGCTCTTCGACGGTGACGACGCCGAGCGCGACGCCAGCGCGTATGCCCAGCGAGTGCTGCACGCCCTGGCCACGCCCGTCCGGGCCGGGGGCAACGAGATCTTCATCACGGCCAGCGTGGGCATCGCCGCCACCTCCGCCCGGGTGACCGAGGCCACCGCCCTGTTGTCCAACGCCGACGCGGCGATGTACCAGGCCAAGAAACGCGGCGGCGGCACCGTGGAGGTGTTCGGCGAGATCATGCGGATGCGCATCCTCGACCGCATGAACACCGAGCACGCCCTGCACCGGGCGCTCGAGCGACGCGAGCTGCGTCTCTTCTACCAGCCGGTGGTCGAGATCAACGGGAGCCGGGCGGTGGGTGTCGAGGCCCTGCTGCGCTGGCAGCATCCCGACCAGGGCCTGGTGGCCCCGGGACGGTTCATCCCGGTCGCCGAGGAGAGCGGGCTCATCATCCCCATCGGCGCGTGGGTGCTGCACGAGGCGTGCCGGCAGCTGCGCATGTGGCAGGCCGACCACGTGGGCGGGCCCCACGGCGCGGTCGAGGTCAACCTGTCGGCCCGCCAGATCGACCATCCCGAGATCGTCGACACCGTGGGGCGGATCCTCGAGGAGACGGGGCTGCCCCCCGCCAGCCTCACCCTCGAGATCACCGAGAGCGCCCTCATGCACGACGCCGCCTCGGCGCTGCGCGTCATGCGGGCCTTGAAGGACCTCGGCGTGACCCTCGCCATCGACGACTTCGGGACGGGGTACTCGTCGCTCAGCCACCTCCAGCGGTTTCCGCTCGACATCTTGAAGATCGACAAGAGCTTCGTGGACGAGCTGGGCGCGGACCGCGGGGGAGAGGAGATCGTGGCCGCCGTGGTCAAGCTGGCGCACGCGCTGGGGCTCCAGGTCATCGCCGAGGGGGTCGAGACCGAGCAGCAGCTGGCCGCCCTGGGCCGCCTCGACTGCGACCTCGCCCAGGGGTACCTCTTCTCCCGGCCGGTGCCGGCCCACGAGCTCGTCGACACCTTCCCCCTGCGCCTGGGCGCCTGACCCTGCGCCGGGGCGCCTGACCGTGCGCCGGACGCCTGCCCCTGCGCCGGGCGCCTGACCCTGGGGCCGGGGCCATCATCCGGCCGCCAGCCCCTCCGCCTGTACCCGTCGGGGTCACCGGTGGGCCCCGGGCCCGACAAGTACTTGACAGCGCAAGTACCTCAGGTACAATGCTTGTATACACAAGTTTGTGAGCACAAGCACCTGAGGAGGGTCCCATGAGCACCACCCCCGCCGCCGTCCCGGCCCCCACCCGCCCCTACCGGGGTGGGCAGGTCCCCGTGGCCGGCACGTACCAGCTCGACACCGCCCACACCACGGTCGAGTTCGTGGCCCGGCACCTCATGATCACCAAGGTGCGGGGGCGCTTCGCCCAGTTCGGCGGCAGCGTCCAGGTCGCCGAGGTGCCCGAGGAGTCGTCGGTGGAGGTGACCATCGACGCCGCCAGCGTGGACACCAACCAGGACCAGCGCGACGCCCATCTGCGCAGCGCTGACTTCCTCGACGTCGAGCACCACCCGACGCTGCGCTTCACGAGCACGGGCGTCGCCGACGCCGGCGACGGCCACTGGCAGGTGGCGGGCGACCTCACCGTCCGGGGCACCACCCGGCCCGTGGTGCTCGAGGCGGCGTTCGAAGGGGGCAGCGTCACGCCCTGGGGGAGCCGGGCGGTCGCCTTCTCGGCGTGGACCGAGATCGACCGCGAGGACTGGGGCCTCACCTACAACCAGGCGCTCGAGGCGGGCGGCGTCCTGGTGGGCAAGAAGGTCCGCATCGAGCTCAACGTCGAGGCCGTCCTGGAGGAAGCCGGCGCCGAGGAGGCCGGCACCGAGCGCGGCGCCGCCTGAGCACTAGCCTGGGGCGCGGCGCGACCGCCGTGCCCCCGCCCCGCTTCGCGGGGCTCCCGGCACGCTCGGTGGAGGGAGCCCCGCCCGATGCCCGAGACCCCCAGGGACCGTGAGCGCCTCCTGGGGCGCCGGCTGCGCAAGGTCGTGCCCCGCTCGGCCCACGGGGAATGGGAGCCTCCCGCCGGCCGCGCCGACCCGCTGGCGGTGCTCGAGGCCGAGAACGCCGGGCGCATCCCCGCCCTCGTCCCCGTGCGGTGGGGGCGGATGCTCGAGTCGCCCTTCGCCTTCCTGCGGGGAGCGGCGGGTGTCATGGCCGGCGACCTGGCGTCCACCCCGACCGTGGGCGTGCACGTGCAGCTGTGCGGCGACGCCCATGTGGCCAACTTCGGGGTCTTCGCCTCGCCCGAGCGGCGCCTGTTGTTCGACGTCACCGACTTCGACGAGACGACGCCGGGCCCCTGGGAATGGGACCTCAAGCGCCTGGCCACGAGCGTGGTGCTGGCGGCCCGCGAGGCGGAGGTGCGCGCCGTGGGCCAACGGGGTGCGGCGCGCGCCGCCGCCCGCGCCTACCGGCGGCACATGGCCCGCTTCGCCCGCATGGGGACCCTGGAGGTCTGGTACGAGCGGGTGGACGCCAAGGCGGCCCTGCGGGCCGTGGGGCGCCCCGCCGCCGTCGAGCACCGCTTCGCAGCCGCCCGCCAGCGCACCTCCTGGGCGGCGCTCCCCGCGCTGACGGTGCTCGAGGACGGGGGCCGGCGGCGCATCGCCGACCACCCGCCGCTGGTGACGCACGCCGGCACCGAGGAGCACGCCGCGGCCCTGGCCGACACCCTCGAGCGTTACCGGGCCTCGCTGGAGGACGACCGGCGCGCCCTGCTCGAGCGGTTCGAGCTCGTGGACGTGGCCGCCAAGGTGGTGGGGGTGGGCAGCGTGGGGACCCGGTGCTTCGTGACCCTGTTCATGAGCGACGACCGCGAGCCCCTCTTCCTCCAGGTCAAAGAGGCCCGTCCCTCGGCGGTGGCCCCCCACGTCCCGCGCCTGCGGGCGCACGCCCGCGTGGCGGCCCAGGCGCGCCGCGGCGCCACGCAGGCGCGTCGCTCGGGAGGGCGCCGGGTGGTGGGCGGGCAACGCCTCATGCAGGCGGCCAGCGACATCTTCCTGGGCTGGGTGACGACCGACGGCACCGACTACTACCTGCGCCAGCTGCGCGACATGAAGGGCTCGGTGGACCCCGGCCGGCTGCAGGCCCGGGACCTGGCGGACTACGCCGAACTGTGCGGCTGGGCCCTGGCCCGCGCCCATGCGAGGTCGGGGGCGGCCGCCTCCATCGCCGGCTACGCCGGCAGCGGCACCGTGCTCGACGAGGCCGTGGCCCGCTTCGCGCTGTCCTACGCGGACCAGACCGAGCGCGACCACGCCGCGCTCGTGCGGGCGGCGCGCGACGGCCGCATCGTGGCCACGCCGGGCACCTGAGCACCCGCGCCCGGCGGGCGCCGCTACGTGGGGGAGGGGACCAGGGCGTCGACCTCGGCCTTGGCGGCCGCGTCGAGCGCCCAGTCGGCGGCGGCCACGTTGGCGTGCACCTGGGCGGCGGTGGTGGCACCGGCGATGACCGAGGCCACGGGGGGATGGGCCAGGATCCAGGCGACGGCCAGCTCGACGGGGCTGTGGCCGTGGCCCTGGGCCCACGCCTCGAGCCGCTCCACCACCTCGAGGTTGGCGTCGGACAACGGGCCCTGGCTGCGGTCGGCGGCCGCGCCCGCCAGCCGCGCCCCCTCGGGAGGCGGGGCGCCACGCCGGTACTTGCCGGTGAGCGCCCCCGCCGCCAGCGGGAAGTAGGGCACGAAGGCCGTGCCGGTGCGCTCGCACTCGGGCAGCACGTCGCGCTCGGGGGAGCGGTGCAGCAGGTTGTAGTGGTTCTGGACGCTCACGAACCGGGCCGTGGAGCCCGCGGCCGCCGCCTCGGCGGCGGCCCGCATCTGCTCGACGGTGAAGTTCGAGCACCCGATCTCGCGCACGGTGCCCGCCCGCACGCACTCGTCGAGGGCGCCCAGGGTCTCCGCGATGGGCGTGTCGGGGTCGGGCGCGTGCAGCTGGTAGAGGTCGACGTAGTCGGTGCCCAGGCGGCGCAGGCTGTCGGCCAGCGCGGCGCGCACGTACTGGGGGCGGGCACCCTTCTTCCCCTCCGACACCTGCATCCCGAACTTGGTGCCGATGACGACCTCGCTCCGCCGTGACGCCAGGGCCCGGCCCAGGAACTCCTCGCTCCTGGTGCCGCCGTAGACGTCGGCGGTGTCGAAGAAGGTGATGCCGGCGTCGAGGGCGGCGTGCACCACCGCGGTGGTGCGCTCGGCGTCGAGGCGCCCGCCGAAGTTGTTGCATCCCAGGCCCACCACCGACACCTCGAGCGAGCCGATCGAACGGGTTCTCATCGTCCTCCTTCGTCGCCGCGCCCGCCCGGCACCGGCGCCGGCCCCGTCGAGGTCGCGCCCGACAGGGCCGCCCCCGCCAGGACGGCGGCGTCACCGGGCCAGGGGCGCACGCTGATGGACTGGCTGGCCGTCCCGAGGAGGGTGCCGTCCTCGGCCCACAGGTGCGCCATGCCGTGGCCGAAGCCGTGAGCCAGGGCGTGGATGTGGATGTCGCACAGGACCCATTCCGTGGGGACCAGGCGGGCCACCCGCAGGCTGTTGTCGAGGCTGCGGCCCATGGTCCGCACCCCCAGGGGCTGGGAGACCCCGCCCGAGACGTAGTCGCCGATGACCGCCAAGGTGGCGGCCGAGGGCTCGAGGTGCCCCGGGACGCGCGTCCAGAACGCCGAGCGGGCCTCGCCCGGCGTGCCGTCGAGGTCGCCGATCATGCGGCCGTAGGCCAGTCGGTGCTCGACGCGCACGAGCACGGTGTCGGCGAACATGGGCGGGATCTGCTGCACCGGGCAGTCCTCGGGGTCCGGGACGTCGGGCATCTCCACCCACGTGCCCGACATCTCGATCTCGGCGCGCCCCAGGGCGGCGTTGACGGTGAGCACCTCCTCGTCGTCACGACGCCCGATGGCCCGTCCCTGGGTGGTGTTGCGGCCCGAGGCGGCCAGCACGACCTCCCACTCGAGCACGGTGCCGGTGGGGGCGTAGGCGAGGTACTGGGCGCTGGCCCACACCGTGGGCCGACCCGAAGCCTCCTCCAGGGCCACGATGCCGGCCGCCAGGCCGCAGCCGCCGTAGAGGAACCGCCCCGGGGTGCACACCGCCGGGGTCACGGGAAGACGCCAGCGCAACGGGTCGTCGGTGGCCTCGAGGCCGAGGAAGTGCCGGGCGTCCATGGCGTGCACCATAACGGGGCCCGCGCCGCCCCTCCGCCCCGCGCCGGCGTGCCCCCGACGGGGCCACGGGCGTCGGGCCTCCGGCATGCCGGCGGGGCCCCGGGGTATCGGTAAGGTCGTCGCACCCGGAGGTGGAGCCATGGAGATGCCCGACCTGTTGGACCTCTACGAGCGTGTCAGTTCCTGGACCCTGGCCACGGTGCGGGGGGCGGTGGGCCAGATGGACCGTCCCACGCCCTGCGACCAGTGGGACGTGCGGGCGCTCCTGGACCACATGCTCGACACGCAGCGCTACTTCATCGGCGCGGCGCGCGGTGAGGACGTCTCGCTGCCCGCCCCCACCCCGCCCAGCCTGGCCGGCGAGGACCCGGTGGGCGCCTTCGAGCGCGGTCGAGCCGAGCTGCTGCGAGCCTTCGGTGAGCCCGGTGTGATCGACAAGACGGGACCCGCTCTCGGGATCGCCTTCGCCGACCAGCTCCTCCACGGCTGGGACCTCGCCAAGGCGACGGGGCAGGACGCGACCATGCCCGAGGGCCTGGCCGACGCCGCCTACCAGATGATCCACGGCCGCTTCACCGACGAGCAGCGCGTGGGCGTGTTCAAGCCCGCCGTGGCCACGCCGCCTGATGCGACGCGCCAGGAGCAGCTCCTCGCCTACACCGGGCGCGACCCCTACACCTGAGGCCGGCCGAGCCGGGCAGGACGTCGGGAGCCCGACGGGCTCCTCGTGGGACCATGCACGGGTGCGTGTCGTGGCGTGCGCCGGCCTCGTGGCCCGGGACAGCGCCGGGCGCCTCGTGCTCGTGAAGCGGGCGCACGACGACGCATGGGCGGTGCCGGGCGGCCACGTGGAGCCGGGCGAGAGCTGGGCGGCCTGCGCGCTCCGGGAGTTCACCGAGGAGACGGGATCGGCCGCCAGGATCAGCGGGCTCCTCGGCGTCTACAGCGACCCGGCGACCCAGCGGCACCGCTACCCCGGGGACGCCGAGGTGCAGTTCGTGGGCGTCGTGTTCGAGGGCGCGACGGAGGGGGAGCTGCGCCGCCGGCCCGATGACGAGATCGTCGCCGTCGGGCTCTTCGCCCCCGATGCAATCCCTGCGCGCCTCTTCCCGCCCGATCGCCCCGTGGTGGCGGACGCCATCTCCGACGGTGTGCGCCCCTTTCTTCGATAGGACCGGGCGCCCTCTCAGCGGCGCTGCGGGCCTCGCAACACCACCGGCTCCCCGCGTACGGGCACGTCGACCTCGATGTCCTCACCCACAATGCGTACCAGGACCTCGTCGGCGAGAGGGCCCTCGGCCGACCACTGTGACGGGTCACCGATCGTCGTGACCCGGAACGTCGTGCGGGCATCTGCGCCTGAGCCGATGCCCACGGGTGTGACGGTCAGCGACGAGAGGGCGGCGTCCCACCGTGCTCGGCTGAGCGCGACCGCGGGAAAGTCGACGTCGACAACCGTTGGTTCCCTGAAGCGCTCGCCCGGACCGACGTTCGCCAGCCGCCACCATGCGCCCTCTGACGCGACCTGGGCAGCAGCCATCGTCCCGTTGTACTGGCCCCGCGGGTGCGGTTCGTCGAGCTGGAATCGCCACGTGAACTCGCCCCGGCTGGTGTCCCAGGTCGGCTCGCACGTCTCGTCGATGGCCGCCGCCAACGGTTCGATGCACCAATCGAGGGCCCACTCCTTGGCGAGCCAGAGATTGAGGGCGGAGAACCGGTTGGGGGCGGCGCTGATCGCACTCCTGTTCTCCCACATCCCCGTCTGCGAGAGCCCGGCTCTGAACAGCTGACGGGCCTCGGCAGGAACCTGGGGTGCGAGGTAGATGGACGGGATCCAGCCCACCATCACGGGGACCTCGTGGTGCACGTCCAGGATCGGGTCGTAGTAGAGGGTCACCATCTCGGGCAGGTCGGCGCCCTCGAGGTGGAGGTACCCGGTCCGGCAGGTTTCCCGCCACCAGCGGCGGAACACGTCGTGGTAGTCGGTGCCACGCAGGAGGTCGTGCAGCTTGAGGCCGAGCCCGGCTCCGGCCAGGCAGAACGGCCACACCTTGGTGTTCTCGCAGTGGCACCCAGCCGGAGCCTGGGTCCACTGCCCGTGGAGGTGCTCGGCGATGGCGGAATGGAACCATGTGAAGGTGTTCTCGCCGTCCCGGATCATCTCGAAAGGCTGGTTCCACCGCTCGTCGCCAGTGGTGCGAAGGTGCAGCCCCAGCATGACCAGGAAGAAGCCCTTGAAGAACAGGTTTCCGGTGGCGCCGATGGGGTCCATCTGCAGTCCCCACGGCTCGATGCCGTTGGCGGTCCACCCCGGCACGTCGTAGTTGCCCCACAGGTGCTCGGGGATGAGGAGGCGATACAGGTCGGGGTACTCGGAACGCTTGGGGTCGTGGCCGATCTGGGTCAGCCAGTCCTCGGCCGCCCACCAGCCCGTGTGCCGGAAGACGAGCTCGTCGAGGATGCGGCCGTAGACCTCGCGCCACGCCGGGGTGATGTCGGCCATCATCGCCACGGCATATGTCGAGTCGATGAGGTCGAAGCGATACCAGCACAACATCGGAGGATCGCTCGTCGTGTCCCAGTGTTCGTGCGGGTGGCCGTCGCGGTCCCAACTGTCGGGGGTCGTGGCCTTGCGGTAGAGATAGCGCAGCCAGCCGAGATCGCGATCGGTCAGCTGGTCCGGGGCGACGTCGGTCGTGGGCGCGGTCACGCCAACCATCCTTCCGCACGGTTGCCAGGACGTGGGACGTCAGCCAGGGCGCGGCGTCCACCGACGACCGCTCGGCAGGGCGTCGGGCTGCGTACGTCCGGATGGCGGGAGGGTCGACCGCGGCCCGCCCTGGCGGCTTGCGCCGTCCGGCTGCCACGGGGACTCCCGGGCGTTGCGTCAGTTCACGTTGCGGGTCCGGCCCTCCCAGTAGGGCTGGCGCAGCTTGTACTTCTGGAGCTTGCCCGTGGCCGTGCGGTCGAGGGCCCCTCGGACCTCGACCGACGTCGGGCACTTGAAGTGGGCGAGCCGGGACCTGCAGTGCTCGATGAGCTCCGCTTCGGTCGCCGCGCCCTCCGTCTTCAAGACGACGAGGGCCTTGACCGTCTCCCCCCACCTGTCGTCGGGGACGCCGATGACGGCTGCCTCGGACACGGCGGGGAGCTGGTACAGGCAGTCCTCGACCTCGTTAGACGAGCCGTGAGCCGATACCGACTTCCGCTGGAAGGTGGCCGATTTGGTCGCCACGGGCCCGTCGGCGATACGGGGCAGATTGCGTCCGGGCATGGCGCCCGGGCGGTGGCTCGGGATCCGGCAGGTTCGGACGATTCGTCCCTGCAGTTAGGCAGCGCAGCCGTGTGAAGTTCGCGCCTACCCCTCGATGCCGCCAGGCCCGATCGTCGAATCGGGGCGTTTGACCAACACAAGGCGTTCAGAAGGGCGTCATGGCGTCGTGCTCATCCAAGACCACAGCATCCGGACGACCTCCATGATGATCTCTTCGCGTCGTTCGTCATCGATGCCTGGGTCCGCCAGGAGGATCCCGAAGAGTCCGGCAACGTTGGTTGAGACAAAGGCCGCGATGTCGAGCTTGGGCAAGACGGGACCGTCGAGCCGCTCGAGGAAGGCGCGAGCCAACGTTTGGGCCTCGATGCGCAGTCGGCTCGTGACGGCCTTGTCCGAGGCGAAGAACGCATGGCTCAACAGGACTGGCGCCAATCCGGGTTCATCCGCCAGGAAGTCGATGCCCGCCCGCAACATCGCCTCCGCCGCCGCCGGGAAAGTCTGCGATTCGAGGGCTCCCATCCTGGTTCGGACCAAGTCGCCCAGGCGTAGCATCCGATCCTCCACGAGGGCATCGACCAGCGCGTCCTTGTTCGAGAAGTATTGGTAGATCGATCCGACGGCGACGTTCGCGCGTCTCGCGACCTTGTTCGTGCTCAGCTTCTCAATTCCCACCTCGGTCAAAACCTGAGCAGTCGCGTCGAGCAGGGTCCGAACCATCGCAACGGAGCGCTCCTGCGATGGAGCCCGACGGCGTGTTCGTGCAGGTCGGGGTGCGTGTGGGGGTGAACGCTTGGGCATCGCCTCGGTAGCGCCTCGGTGGCATAGACATGAGCAGTCACTCACATTTTAGAGTGAGCTCGTCAGGTCCGCCGGCGCAAGAGGGAAGCATGAGTGACTTGCAGATCCGCCAACCCCCCTTCACCTTCGAAGGTGTGGAGTTCCTGTGGAACCCGGCCAATCTCGCGTACTCCGTGTTCGCGAACAGTGTCTCGTTCTGGGTGATCGGGTTCGAGCGCTACCTCGTGCGGATCATGAAGGATGCCGACGCGCACATCGCAGACCCGGAAGTACGACAAGAAGCCAGGCTGTTCATGCAGCAGGAAGCCGTCCACTCGAAGATGCACCGCCGGCACGTCAAGGCTCTCATCGATCGCTACCCTGGGCTGCAGGCCACCGTCGACCTGGTCGTCGCCGACTTCGACGACCTCTACGATCGGCGGGACCTGCGCTACCACCTCGCATACGCCGCGGCCGTCGAAGGAACGTTCACGCCACTCTTCAGCATGATCATGGAGAACCGCGAAACATTGCTTGGCGACGGCGATGCCCGCGTGGCCTCGCTCCTCCTCTGGCACTTCTGTGAAGAGATCGAGCACCGGAGTTCAGCCGTCATGGTGTACGACCACGTGGTCGGGGACCCTGGCTACAAGCTGCGGGTGTTCCCATCGGTGCTGAAGCACGTCGACCGAGGCGGAGAGATGCTGTTGCAGCATTTCCAAGCACACGTACCCGGTGAGGCTGGCGCCGACCACTACGGATCGAGATCGGCGCGCCTGCTCGGCCGACGTGCGAACCCGTTCGCGACGATCCCTGTCCGCTTCCGACTCCGCGGAGCGGTACGAGCCCTTGCATCGATCCGCCGCAACTATGACCACGCCCACCAGCCGATCCCTGCCTGGGTGGATACCTGGTTCGCCAGCTACGCCCAGGGCAACGACATGACTCGGTTCTATGGCACGATCGTCGACGGGACAACGAACGAGCGTGTTCAACAACCCACCCCATAAGGAAATCTCGGGCGCTGACCGCTGGGGAGGAAGCATCCCGGGAAGTGTCGGGCTCGGGTGGTCGGACGGGCACCGGCGTGGACTGCAGACCGCTCAGATCTCGCTGGCTGAGCGTTGGTGGTGGGGCGCCTTCGGTCCTCTCCTGCTTCGCAGCCACCGCGACGCCCAGGCGTTCACTCAATTCACGTTGCGGTTTCGGCCCTCCCAGTAGGGTTGGCGGAGCTTGAACTTCTGGAGTTTGCCGGTGGCGGTGCGCGCCAGCGCGTCGCGCACCTCGACGGACGAGGGCGCCTTGAAGTGCGCCAGGCGCGACCGGCAGAACTCGATGAGGTCGGCCTCGGACGCCTCCTGGCCGGGGCGCAGGACCACGAGCGCCTTCACCGTCTCGCCCCACTTGTCGTCGGGGACGCCGATGACGGCCGCCTCGGCCACGGCGGGGTGCTGGTAGAGGCAGTCCTCCACCTCGATCGACGACACGTTCTCGCCGCCGGTGATGATGACGTCCTTCTTGCGGTCGGCGATGACCACGTAGGGCCCGTCGAGGTACCCCCCGTCGCCGGTGTGGAACCACCCGCCCTCGAGGGCGCTGGCCGTCTCGTCGGGTTGCTGCCAGTAGCCGGCGAAGACGTGGTTGGTGCGGGCCAGGATCTCGCCGTCGGCGTCGGTGCGGATGCGCACCCCCACGGCGGGCACCCCGGCGCGCGCCAGCCGGGCCGCCCGGGTGGGGCCGTCCAGGGCGTCCCACTCCACCGGGGCGCGGTTGACCGTGAGCAGCGGCGTGGTCTCGGTCAGCCCGTAGATCTGGATGAACTCCCAGCCGAGATCGGTCTCCACCGCCTCGATGGTGCGCGACGGCGGGGGAGCCCCCGCCACCACCATGCGCACGCGCCCCTCGCCGGGGACGGGCTCGCCGCGCCGGCGCCGCTCGGCCGCCGCGCCCAGGATGGCGGCCACCACCGCCGGGGCGCCGCACAACAGCGTCACGCCCTCGGCGTCGACCCGGCGCAGGATCTCCTCGCCGTCCACCTTGCGCACCACCACGTGCTTGGCACCCATGGCGGTCACCGCGTACGGCATGCCCCAGCCGTTGCAGTGGAACATGGGCAGGGTGTGCAGGAGCGTGTCGCGGTCGCTCACGGTGGTGTGCCACCCGAAGACCGCCGCGTTCAGCCAGCAGTTGCGGTGCGTGAGCTGGACGCCCTTGGGGCGGGCGGTCGTCCCCGAGGTGTAGTTGACGGAGCACGTCGCCGCCTCGTCGGCCTCCCAGCGCGCGGGGTCGGCGCCGGCGGGGGACGGGGCGAAGAGCTCGGCGTCCTGCTCGCCGTCGAGCACGAGGCGCACTTTGGCCGGCACCGTGGCCAGGGCCTCGTCGAGCTCGGGGTCGACGAGCAGCACCGAGGCCCCCGAGTGCTCCACGATGTAGCCGACCTCGTCGGCGTTGAGCCGGAAGTTGACGGGGACGAGCACGCGCCCGAAGCCGCTCACGCCGAAGAACGAGATCAGAAAGCGCGCCGAGTTGGGGCTCACGATGGCCACCCGCTCACCGGCGCCGACGCCCATGGCGTCCAGGGCGAGCGCCATGCCGCGGGCCCGGTCGTGCATCTCGGCGTAGGTCAGGCGCCCCAGCGAGCCGGCCACGCCGGGCTCGTCGACGATCGCCACCCGCTCCCCGTACACCAGGGCGGCCCGCTCCAGGAAGTCCCCGATCGTGAGCGCGACGTGCATCGGCTCGCTCCTCTCTGCCGGGCTGTCGTTCCGATCATCCCAGATGGACGGCGCGTCGACCCGGCCCTTCGCCGCGGGGACAGTCCGCTGGTAGCGTGCCGAGCGAGCCGGGCCATGTGGTCCAGATCCCTCCCCGGCGCCGAACCGAGGTGCATATGGCACGAATCGTGGTCACCGGCGCGGGCGTGGCGGGATTGGTGGGGGCCATGGCCCTCGCCCAGGACGGGCACGAGGTCATCCTCCTCGAACGCGACGGGGCCGAGCCGCCGCCGCCGGCCGAGGCGTGGGACCTCTGGGACCGCCGCGGCGTCAACCAGTTCCGCCTACTGCACTTCTTCACCCCTCGCTTCCGCCAGGAGCTCGAGCGCGAGCTGCCCCATGTCGTGAAGCACCTGGAGGCGGCGGGCGCCCTGCGCATCAACCCGCTGTCGGGGGCCCCCGACGAGGTCACCGGCGGGGCGCGGCCCAGCGACGAGGCCTTCACCGCCATCACGGGCCGCCGGCCCGTGATGGAGGCGGCCCTGGCGGCGGCCGCCCTGGACACCCCCGGGCTGACCGTGCGGCGCGGCGTGGCGGTGCAGGGGCTCACCACCGGCCCCAGCCACGTGGCGGGGATCCCCCACGTCGCCGGCGTGCGCACCGAGTCCGGCGAGGAGATCGCCGCCGACCTGGTGGTGGACACGAGCGGCCGCCGCTCGCCGGTGGCGGGGTGGCTGACGGCCATCGGGGCCCGGCCGCCCACCGAGGAGCTCGAGGACATGGGCTTCGTCTACTACGGGCGGCACTTCCGCTCGCCCGACGGCTCGACCCCGCCCGTCATGGGCCCGCTCCTGCAGGCCTATGGGAGCGTGTCCACGCTCACCCTCCCTGCCGACAACGGCACCTGGGGGGTGGGCCTCATCACCAGCGCCGGCGACAAGGCCATGCGCCAGGCCCGCCACACCGACACCTGGACGGCGGTCATCAAGAGCCTGCCGCTGGTGGCGCACTGGCTGGACGGCGAGCCCATCGACGAGGGGATCGCCGTGATGGCCAAGATCGAGGACCGCCACCGCGACTTCTTCGTCGACGGCTCGCCGGTGGCCACGGGGATCGCGCCCGTGGGGGACTCATGGGCGTGCACCAATCCGTCGCTCGGCCGGGGCGCCACCCTGGGGCTGCTGCACGCCCTGGCGCTGCGCGACACGCTGCGCGACGTCGGGGTGGACGATCCCGGCACCACCGCGGCGGCCTGGCAGGACGTCACCATGCGCGCGCTCGAGCCCTGGTACCGGGCCACGGTCGACTTCGACCGCCACCGCCTGGAGGAGATCGACGCCGAGATCCGCGGCGAGGAGTACCGGCCGGACGGGGAGTACTGGGACGTCGTCCAGGGCCTGCAGTTCGCGTCGGGCCAGGACCCCGACTGCTTGCGCGCCGTGCTGGAGATCTTCGGGCTGCTGCGCCCGGCCGACGAGGTCGTCTCCGACCCGGCCGTGTTCGACAAGATCGTCACGCTGGGGGCCGGGTGGCGCGACGCCCCGTTGCTCGGACCCGACCGCGCCGGGCTGCTGTCGATCGTGGCGGCCTGATCTCATCTGGCGCCGGCACCCGCCGGGGCCGGGCAACCGAAGGAGGCCGTGATGCGCGTCGACTCGAACGGCGTGGGGATCTCGTACGAGGTGACCGGCACGGGGACGCCCGTCGTCCTGCTGCACGGGTTCCCCGACTCCGGGCGCCTGTGGCGGCACCAGGTGCCGGCCCTGGTCGAGGCGGGGTGCTCGGTGGTGGTGCCCGACCTGCGCGGCTACGGGGCATCGGACCAGCCCGCCGACGTCGAAGCGTACGCCTTGCCCTACCTGGCCGGTGACGTGGTGGCCGTGCTCGACGCGCTGGGCGTCGAGCGCGCCCACGTCGTGGGCCACGACTGGGGGGCGGCGCTCGCCTGGGGGCTGGGATCGCTGCTCCCCGACCGCGTCGAGCGCCTGGTGGCCCTGTCGGTGGGCCACCCGGCGTCGTTCGTGGCGGCCGGGACCCCGCAGCGCGAGAAGTCGTGGTACATGCTCCTGTTCCAGTTCGAGGGCATCGCCGAGCAGTGGCTGTCGCAGAACGACTGGGAGAACTTCCGCAGCTGGGCCCAGCACCCCGACGCGGCCGACGTGATCGCCGAGCTCGAGAAGTCGGGCTCGCTCACCCCGGCGCTCAATTGGTACCGGGCCAACATCCCGCCGCAGTCCTACGTCGACCCGCCGCTGGAGCTCCCGCCGGTGCAGGCGCCCACCATGGGGGTGTGGAGCTCCGGTGACATCGCCCTCACCGAGGCGCAGATGACGGGGTCAGGGGCCCATGTGGCCGGGCCGTGGCGCTACGAGCGCCTGGACGGACCCGGGCACTGGATGCAGCTCGAGGCGCCCGACGCCGTCAACGCGCTCCTCGTCGACTTCCTGACCGGCTGAGGCGCGCCAGCAGGCGCCGCGGCGCGTCGATCAGCACGAGCATGGCGACGCCGACGATCACGGCGACCACCCCCACGAGGCCAATGACCCGGATGCCGGCGGACGGGCCGGTGAACGCCAAGGCGGACGACGGCGCGCGGACCGCGGCGGCGGTGACCGGCGGCGGGCCGGTGCCCTTGGTGGCCGGGGCGAGGGTCGAGGACGTGGTCCCCGGGACCGTCGGCGCGCTGGTCGAGGTGGTGGTGCCCGACACCGCCGTGGTGGAGGTCGTCGCCGTGGTGGAGGTCGTCGACGTGGTGGACGTCGTCGACGTGGAGGTCGTCGACGTGGTGGACGACGTCGTCGACGAGGTGGTGGGGGTGGGGCCGATCGAGGCCCCGATGACCTCGTCGAAGGCCTGGGCGATGACCACCGCGCCAGCGTCCACGGGGTCGTCGCCGAATCCCTCGAGCTGCCCCGGGCTGCAGGTGATGTCCAGCCACGTGCAGGCGTCGTCCACGGCCACGGGGACGTCCCCCCATGCCGACGAGACGGTATCGGTGAGGTCGGAGGTCTTGAAGGCGTCGAACACGTCGGCCACGGGCACGCTGAATGCGGCGTAAGTCTGGGTCAGCACGCCGTTCAACGTGGACAGGTCGGTCACCGTCTGCAGGGCCGTCGCCTGGGCCGCCCCGCCCGCCAGCCAGTCGCCCAGGAAGGGGTCGAAGTAGTTCATGCCGACGATGGGCACCGAGGGGCCTGCCGCCTGGCGCAGCTGGCTGAGGATGGACTGCAGGTTGCTCGTCATGGTTGCCACGGCGTCGGTCACGCACTGGGTGTCGATGCCCGTGCTCGAGACGCAGTTGACGACGTCGTTGCCGCCGATGTCGATGGTGACGAGCGCGACGGAGCCCTGGTGCTGCCCGAGGAACGACAGGGCCTCCTGCATCTGGGACGTGAAGGGGGCCGGCGCGCAGCCCGGGCCGTCCAGCATGCTCGTGGTGGTCTCACCGGAGCACGCCAGGTCCATGACCTCGGGGAAGGTGGGGGGCACGGTGTACCGCGCGGCGATGTCGAAGGGATACGACTCCCCACCGTTCCACATGGGCACCGAGTCCCCGAGGGCCAGGTAGTACGGC
>DATJBC010000197.1:0-14055 GCA_035515515.1 Acidimicrobiales bacterium | reverse complement strand
TGGTCCTCGACGAGGGGGGCATCGGCGGGCAGGCCCGCTCGAGCTCGCTCATCCGCAACTACCTGGGCTTTCCCAAGGGCGTGAGCGGCAGCCGGCTGGCCGAACAGGCCTACGAGCAGGCCTCGGTGTTCGGCGCCAGCTTCGTGTTCATGCATCGCGTCACCGGGCTGGCCCGGTCGGGGAGCGACTTCGCCCTCACCGTGGAGGACCGCAGCGTCACGACCAGGACCGTGGTCCTCGCCACCGGCGCCACCTACCGCCGTCTCGGCTCCCGGCGCTCGAGGCCCTGACGGGGGCGGGCATCTTCTACGGCGGCCCCGTCGCCGAGGCCCCCGCGCTGAGCGGGAAGACCGCCTACGTCGTGGGAGGCGGCAACTCCGCGGGCCAGGCCGTGCTCCACCTGGCGCGCTACGCCAGCCACGTGACCCTGGTGGTCCGGGCGGCGTCGCTCGGGGCCGGGATGTCGCACTACCTCGTCCAGGAGATCGAGGCGACGCCCTCGATCGAGGTGCGGACGAGCACGGAGGTGGTGGACGGGAACGGCGACGGGGTGCTCCAGCGACTGGTGCTGCGCGACGCCGGCACCGGTGCACGGGAGACGGTCGCGGCCGACGCCCTGTTCGTGCTCATCGGGGCCTACCCCCACACCGAGTGGCTCCCGGCGGCGATCATGAGGGACCCGGGCGGGTTCCTCCTCACCGGCGACGAGGTGTCGGCCGCCGCCGGCTGGTCGCTCGAGCGCCCGCCACGCTCCCTGGAGACCAGCATGGCCGGTGTGTTCGCCACCGGTGACGTGCGACGCTCGTCGATCAAGCGCGTGGCGTCGGCCGTAGGCGAGGGATCGATCGCCATCCGGCTCGTCCAGGAGCATCTCGCCCGCGAGCGCCCGCACACCGTCTCGGCGCGGGCGGAGACGGCATCGCCGCCACGCCGTCGTGACCCTCTCGAGGTTGCCCGCCAGGGGCTGGGTGCGGGAGCCGGCGGCTAGCAGGGCACCGACGGCGCGCGCCGGCGCCGCCGCCAGGCGACCAGGACCACGGCGCCCGGGCCGGCCAGGCCGGCCAGCGGGAGCAGCACGGCCAGCGGCGCCTCGGGGGTGCCCGAGGGCGGCCCCACACCCGACAGCGTGAAGGTCCGGCCCAGGTCCTTCTGCAGGTCGGGGGCGAGGCCGTTCTTGGAGGTGAAGCCGTCGGCGTACCAGACGGTGTCCCCGTTGTCCTCCACCAGCTCCACGCTGTCCCCCTCGGCCAGGGGGTCGGGCACCGACACGATGCCCTCCCACGCGCCGGCCTCGACCGGCGGCACGGAGGTCGTGGTGCGCACGGGCGGGTCGGCCGGGTCCCCGTCCCAGGCGTAGAGGCCGAAGGAGCTGTCGGACCCGTCGGCGCTGCCCGAGATCACCAGGTACTGGTCGTCGGCGTTCTTGCGGATCTCCCGGATGCCGTCGCCGCCCAGGTCCCATTCGATGGGCGTCCCGAAGGTCGCCGGGGAGGTGCCCGGGTTGCCGTCGGCCGTGAGCGACGTGAGGTTGGTGACCGGGACGAGCAGCGCGTCGGTCCGGTCCGACGGCGGCTCGATGGGGGCCCGGAAGGCGAGGTAGGCGGACGTGGAGGAGCCCGCCACGAACTCCAGCCCCTCCACGTTGAGCCCGCTCGTGGTCTTGGAGTCACCGATCGACGAGGCGCTCAGCCCGAGCGGGTTGCCGTTGGCGGTGTCCCAGGCGACCAGGTCCTCCCGCAGGTGCGTGTAGCTGCCGAGGTAGGTGAGCGAGGTGCCCGCGCCGCTGCCCGTGACCCTGGTGGCGAAGAGCGTGTCGGTGGAGGGCCGCGAGGCGCCGCTGTCACTGTTGCTCATCGACCCCAACCAGTAGATGACGCCGTCGGACTCGGCCGCCGACTCGATGTCGAGGGTGGCCGCCCCCGAGGGCAGGTCGCCGGTGAAGTCGAAGGTCTTCACGGGTGTCCCCGACCGGCTCTCGTCGTAGAGGCGCAGGACGTTGCTCAGGTCGTCGCCCACGACCATGTACCCGTCGCCCACGTCGATCTCGGTCGAGCCGTTGCCGGCGCCCGCGTAGTAGCGGTCGCTGGTGTCACCGTCGTCGGCCGACGCGCCGTAGCCCACCGTCGTGGTGGCGCTGGTGGCGTCGGGCGCCGTCACGGTGAGCCTGATGATCGAGTCCCCCACGCCGTCGGGCGTGACGGTGAGCACCCGGTCCGCGCCGCTGCCGCTCACCTGGATGCCGCTGTCGGGGGCCACCGACTGGTTCGACGAGGTGGCCGACACCGTCAGCTGGCTCGGGGTGTAGGAGGCGTCGCCCACCGTCACCCCCAGGCCGGGGTTGGTGGGGTCGCCGATGGCGTTGGCCAGCACGCTGTCGGCGGTCGTGATGGTGGGCCCGCCCGAGCCACCCCCGCCGGAGCCCCCCGAGCCCCCCGATCCGATGGACGTCCCCGGGGCGAAGGCCACTCCCCGGAAGGCCTCGGACGCCGACGAGGCGAGCACGTCGGCCGAGCCGCTCATCGTCGCCCCGGCGCCACTCGTGTCCGTGGCCTCGTACAGAGTGCCCTGCTCGCCCGAGGACCCGCTGCTCGTGGCGAACAGCACCACGGTCCCGTCGTCGTCGTTGGCGGTGAGCCCGGTAATGCCGGGGACCGAGATGTCGCCCTCCGCGCTCCAGGTGCTTCCGATCAGGCTGTACTTCTCGATGGCCGAGGCCGAGTTGTCGGCCACGTACACGGTGTCGGGGCTCGTGCCCGCGCCCAGGGTCAGCAATGCGTACTGGTACGGCTCGCCGGGCGCCGAGGCGAAGGGGAGGTTGCTCACGGTGAAGCTCCCCGACGTGGGGAGCCCGCTGCCCACGGTGCCCACGGTGACCCCGGCCTTGGTGGGGTCGGCGGACACATAGAGCTGGCCGTCGACGATGGACACGGCGCGCACGTTCTTGTCGGCCGAGCTCGTGATCTGCGTGGAGTTCGACGCGCCGAGGGTGGTGTGGCGCACCCCCCCGGCGGCGCCGCCCACCCAGATGTCGGTGCCGTCGCTGCTGGAGGCGCTGCGCGGGTTGTTCCCGTCGGCGAAGTCGTCGAGGGCCGTGGTGGTGTCGACGTCGCCGGCGGCGTCCACCCGGGCCACGGTGCGGGGGACCGACGAGGCCGACGAGGCCGACACGCCCGTGGTGCCGACTGAGGTGTCGTAGCCGGTGGCCATGAGGAAGCGCCCGTCGGCCGAGAGGGTGAGCTCGCCCTCGGAGGAGGCGCTGCCGCTGGCCACGAGGGGCTTGTCCGAACCGCTGGCCGTCGTGGGCAGGGCCACCGACTGCGCCAGCGTGCCGTCCGGCGTGTACTCGTCGAGGTACACCGGCGCGGCCGCGCTGGACAGCGCGGCGCCGTCGCCCACCCGGTACACGACCACGTCGCCGGGGGTGAACAGCGGTGTGTCGGCGCGTGCCGGGTGGAAGACGCCGGGCAGCGCCGCGCCGACGACCGCCAGCGCCGCCATCCAGGCGCCGCGCCGCGCCCGTCCCCGACGGGAGGCGGCGCCGGCGGCGCCCGTCACGGCCGCGCCCGTCCTCACGAGGCCGGGCCGGTGGGCATTGCAGCGGTGCGGGCGGCCCTCGGGGGAGGGGCCATGGCGCGGAACCCCGTCACGCGGCTCTGGTGGGTGCTGCCCGGCGGCGCCGGGCCACCGTGAGCCACCCCACCGCCAGCGCGCCGACACCCGCCGCCGGGAGCAGGACGGCCATGGGGGACTCGGGGGCGCCTGCCGGCGGACCGCTCGGGACGAACGCCACGCCCCGGAAGGACTCGTTGGCCGACGCCGTGGCGACCGAGGTCGCCGACCCGCTGGCGGTGCCGCCCGCGCCCGTGGCGTCGGTCGCCTTCCACAGCACGCCGCCGCCTCCGGAGCTGCCACCGCCGGCCGTGGCGAACAGGGTGGCGGTGCCGCCGCTCACCGACACCGCCAGGCCCTCCAGCGTGTCGGACCCGATCCCCGGAAGGCTGATCGAGCCCTTGGCCACCCAGCTCCCGCTGGAGAGGCCGTACTTCAGGATCGAGGAGGTGTCACCCACGTAGAGGGTGTCGGGGGCGGGGCCGGCGCCCAGCGTCACCAGCGCGAAGCCGACCGGCGCGTTGCCGGCGTCGGGGCTGCCGGGCAGGAGGGTGAGGGTCTGGCTGCCCGAGGCGGGCAGGCCCGTCCCCACCGTGCCCACTCCCTTGACGCTCCCCGAGGAGGACGAGAAGTAGAGCTGGCCGTCGGCGATCTGCAGGTCGCGGGTGTTCTGGGCGGCCAGCAGGTTCGAGGTCGAGGCGCCGTCGGCGGCGGCCCGGATGTCCACGCCCCCCGCCACCCAGATGGTGGTGCCGTCGACGGTGACCGCGCTGCGGACGTTGTTGCCGCTCTCGGCGTCGGAGAGGGCGGTGGTGGTGTCGATGGTGGCGTTCTGGTCGACGAGCGCCACCGTCCGGGGCACGGTGCTGGAGGTCGCGCTGGCCACGCCGGCGGTCCCCACCGACGCGTCGTACGCCTCGGTCACCAGGTACTGCCCGTTGGCCGACAAGGTGAGCTGGCCGTCGGACGTGGCCGTGCCGCTGTCGACGAATGGCTTGTCGGAGCCGCTGGCCGTGGTGGGGAGGGGGACGGACTGCACGAGCGTCCCGGTGGGCGAGTACTCGTCGAGGAAGACCGCCGTCCCCGCGCTGGTCAGGCCGGCGGAGCCCGCGCCCACCCGGTACACCGCGACGTCCCCCGCGGTGAAGGCCGTGGCGCCCGAGGCGGCGGCCGGCAGGCCGAGGGCCGGCCCCGCGACGATGGCCAACGCGGTGGCGGAACGGACGAGGAGGCGGCGGGCGAATCGACGGGGGCGCGTGCGCAATGCTCCTCCAGGGCTTGTGCGCCCCGCCGCCCGGGCATCGACGTCGGCGGTCGGGGCGACTGGTGTTCAGCACCGAAGGTAAGCAGAGCCAGACGAACTCACCGCGACGTCCCGATGAACTTTGCGCGCCCGCGGTGTGAACGTTCGGTGCCCCTGGTGTGCGTCCGGGGTCGTCCCCCTGCGACGCACTCCGGCGTGCCCGCGGGGACGGACCCGGCCGACGACACCCGCCATTCTCGCATCAGTCGCCGCACCGTCCCCGGCGCCGGGCGTGTGGGGTCGACGAGGACGTTCCGTCGCCTCCCGGCGCGCTGTCTGCTCGCCGCCGGGGCGACCCCGGTCGATTCGCTATCGTCGGTGCGTGTCGGACCACGCGGTGCGCAAGGCGACAGCCGGTGACGTGCGCACCCTGGCCACCACGCTGGCGCGGGCCTTCGACGACGACCCCCTCACCATGTGGCTGTTCCCCGACGAGGTGCGGCGTCGGCGCCGGTTGCCCCGCTTCTTCCGCTCCCTCTTGCGGACGGCGCTCCCCCTGGGCGAGGTCTACAGCGCCGGGGAGGGCCGGTGCGCGGCCATCTGGAACCCGCCGGGCACGTTCCCGCTGGGGTGGGCCAGCGACGCCCGCGTGGGGGCGGTGACGGCCGGCCTGGTGGGCCCCCGTATCGTGCGGTGCGCGGCGGGGCTGCTCTACTTCGCCAAGCACCACCCCAAGGAGCCGCACTGGTACCTGCAGATGCTGGGCACCGAGCCCGCCCAGCAGGGCCACGGCCTGGGCTCGGCCATCATCGCCCCCGTGCTCGAGCGCTGCGACCACGAGGGCGAGCGGGTCTACCTGGAGTCGTCCAAGAAGCGCAACATCCCCTTCTACGAGCGCCACGGTTTCGAGGTCACCGCCGAGATCCAGATCCCCCGGGGCCCGGTGGTGTGGGCCATGTGGCGCGACCCGCGGGGCTGAGCCCCCCGGCGCGGCGCCCTACCCGGCCGCGTGGCGCAGCGCGTCGGACGTGGCGTCCACCAGGCGCGCCGGGGGCACGGGCTTGTGGAGGCAGTTCACGACGACGGCCGCGAAGCGGGTCCGGATCTCGGTCTCGTCGTCGTGCTCGAAGCCCGACACCACCACCACGGGGGGCGGGTCGACGAGGCGTTCGAGGACCTCGGGCCCGTTCAGCCGGGGGAGACCGAGGTCGAGCAGCAGCACGTCCACGTCCTGCTGGCGCAGGACGTCAAGGGCCTCGACGCCGTCGGCGGCGGGCACCACCCCGAACCCCGCGGCCCGCAGGATGGCGGTGGTGGTCTCGCGCAGGGCCTGCTGGTCCTCGACCACGAGCACCTGGGGAACGGCGTGGAGGTCCGGGGCGGCTGTCTGGCGCGGGTGGGTGGGCATCGCTCTGCATGACACTGAACCACCCTGGGTGGGCCGTCCAGCGTGAGGCCACCCATTCGCCACGCACGTGATCCCACGCACCGTCAGGTTTCCCCCACGTAACCAGGCATTTTCGGCGCGGCCCGGCGCCGGTCGGACGCGGCCTCTGCGGTGGCAGGGCGCCCGGGCCGACGGCAGACTGCCCGTCGTGGGGGATCTCGGGGCCGACACGGCGGTGGAGGCCCTCGGCGAGGGCCGCTACCGGGCCACGCTCAGCCGGGAGTGGGAGATCTGGGGGCCGATGGGGGGCTACGTGGCGGCCTGCGCCCTGCGGGCGGCGGGGGCCTCGAGCCCCGGCATGCGGCCCGCGGCGTTCTCCTGCCACTACCTGGGGGTGGCGGCCTTCGCCCCCGTCGACATCACGGTGCAGGAGCGCAAGGCGGGCCGCAGCGCCCGCGCCCAGCGCGTCGAGGTGACCCAGGAGGGGCGGCCCATCCTGGACGCCATGGCCTGGGGCGCGGCCGAGGGCGAGGGCCTCGAGCACGACGAGACCGCGCCTCCCGACGTGCCGCACCCCGACACCCTCCCGGACGTCGCCTCGCTCCTCCCCGCCGACGCCGAGCCCCCCTACCCCTTCTGGCGGAACCTGGATGCCAAGCCGCTCGACTTCGAGGTGCCGTGGCCCCCCGACGGTCCCCGGCCGGCGCGCTGGCGCGAGTGGCTGCGCTTCACGCCCACCGCCACCTTCGACGACCCCTGGGCCGACGCGGCGCGCAGCGTGATCCTCGTCGACCTGCCCAGCTGGCCCTCGGCCCACCGCCCGCACGCCTGGCTCCACCCCCCCTTCACGGCCCCTACCCTCGATCTCAACGTGGCCTTCCACCGGCCCACCACGGGGGAGGAGTGGCTCCTGTGCGACGGCGCCGCGCCGTTGTCCACCGGGGGGCTCTTCGGGTGGACGGCGCGCGTGTGGTCGCCGGGAGGGCGGCTGCACGCCTCGGGCGGTGGCCAGTGCCTCTACCGCCGGATGCGGGTGCCGCCCGCCTGAGCGGGAGGCGCCGTGCCCGGCGCCCGCGTGCCGGCGCCCGGCGTCAGTCGTCGGACAAACAGGCGCGCAGGAAGGCCTCCAGGCGTGGCCACCAGTGCTCGAGGACGGTGGGCACGCCCATGCACCCGTGCGGCGCGTCGGGGTAGACGAGCAGCTCGGCACGGTTGCCGGCCGCCACCCATCGGGCCGAGAACAGCAGCGTGTCGTCGAGGAGGTGGTCGGCCGTCCCCACCGTGAAGATGGCCGGGGGCATGCCCGACAGATCGGCGAACATGGGGGAGACGTCGGGGTCGCGCCGCTCCTCGGGTGCCAGGCCCTGGGCGAACTGCCCCACCATGAACGCGATGTCGGCGGGGTCGAGCATGTCGGTGGCGGGGTGGGCGCCGACGCCGCGCGCGCTGGGGGTCCCGGTGAGGTCGTAGGCGCCGAACACGAGGTTGGCACCGCGGAAGGCGCCCGCCGCCCCGTGGCGGTCGCGCATGCGCAGGAGCGTGACGGCGGCGAGATGGGCGCCGGCGGACTCGCCCCCGATGAGCAGGCGTGTGGTGCCGTACTCGGCCGCCGCGTTGGACAGGAGCCAGCGCGCCGCCGCCTCGCAGTCGTCGGGGCCGGCGGGGTAGGGGTGCTCGGGCGTCAGGCGGTAGTCGACGCTCACGACGGCCAGGCTCAGGCTGGTGCTGAGCGCCTCGTTGAGGAGGTCGGTGGCCTCGGGCTCACCCGCCATCCACCCCCCGCCGTGGATGTGGAGCATGGCGCCGGCGGGGTGTGCGGGTCGGAACTCCCGCAGGCGCAGCGGTCCCGCCGGACCGTCGATTGTGCGGTCGACACCCAGCTCGGAGCGCATGACCCAGGCCGACTCGGCGGCCCGCCGGGCCCGCGCCTGCTCGAGCACCGTGCCGGTGGGCGCCTCGAAGGCCATCTGCGCCACGAACTTCGCGGACTCGGCGCGGATGCGGGGCCGGGCGGCCTCCATGTCGTCGTCCCACAGCTGCACGGCTCGCCTCCCCGGCACGCCGTCGTGGACGGGCGCGCGCCACTCACCGAGACGCTACGCGATGGCCCGCGCGGGCGCTCCGGCGGGGCGGGGGAGCGGCGGCGCTCAGATGGCGGCCGCGTGGTGCGCGGCGGGGTCGCCGGCGCGGAACGCCAGGTCCGTGGCGGGCAGGGGCCGGCCGATGAAGTACCCCTGGGCCAGGTCGCAGCCCAGCTCGCTCAGGAGGCTGAGCGTGGCGTCGTCCTCGATGCCCTCGGCCACCACCCGCAGCCCCATGGCGTGGCCGAGGTGGATGGTGGCCCGCACCAGCTCGAGGTCGCGCTGCTTGTCGGTGCCGGACAGCCCCGTGACGAAGGTGCGGTCGAGCTTGAGCTCGCCCACCGCCAGGCCGCTCAGGTAGGCGAGCGAGGTGAAGCCGGCGCCGAAGTCGTCGATGGACACGATCACCCCGGCGTCGCGCAGGTGCTCGATGACCTGGCGCGATCGTTCGAAGTCCTTGATGATGCCCGTCTCGGTGACCTCCAGCACGAGCGCATGGGACGGCAGGCGGTAGCGGTCCAGCCCCTCGACCACGATGTCGAACAGGCCGGGCTCGAGCAGGTCGCTGGCCGCCACGTTCACCGACATGGTGAGCTCGTGCCCCGAGGCGCGCCACGCCGCGGCCTGCGCCATGGCGGAGTCCAGCACCCACATGGTGAGGATCCGCATGAGCCCGGCCTCCTCGGCGAGCGGCAGGAACTTGAGCGGCGGGATGAGGCCCAGGCGGGGATGGGGCCAGCGCACCAGGGCCTCGACCGCCACCACCCGCCCCGTGCGCAGGTCGAGCTGGGGCTGGTAGTGGATGACGAAGGCGCCGGCCTCCACCGCGGCCCGCAGGTCGGCGGCCAGGCTGAGGTGGTCCTCGCCCTCGTCGAGCCCCTGGTCGTAGAGGGCGACCTCCGACCCGCCCAGCTTGGCCCGGTACATGGCCACGTCCGCGCACCACATGAGGCCGGCGACGTCCACGGCGTCCCCGGGGGCGAGCGCCACCCCGATGCTGGCGCCGATGTGGGCGGTCACCCCGCCCAGGACGAACGGCTCCGACAGGGTGTCGGCCACGCGCTGGGCCACCGCCACGGCCGCCGCGGCGTCGGCGTCGAGAAGCAGCGCCCCGAACTCGTCACCCCCCAGGCGGATGGGGACGTCCCCGGGGCGCAGCGAGGCGCGCAGGCGCGGGCCCAGCTTGCGCAGGAGCTCGTCCCCGGCGGGGTGGCCAAAGGAGTCGTTGATCTCCTTGAAGCGGTTGAGGTCGATGAACAGGAACGCCAGCGCCGAGGCGGGCTCGTCCGCGGCGCCCCGGCCCTCCACGTGGTCGGCGAAGAACCGGTCGAGGACGTCGAAGAGGAGCCGCCGGTTGCCGAGCCCGGTGAGCTCGTCGGTGACGGCCTGGCGGTGGCGCTCCACGGTGAGCGCCCGCAGGCTCCGCACGGACACCACCAGGCGGACGCCCACCACCGCCAGGGTCCCGGCCGCCAGGCCCAGGGCCACCCGACTCACGGTGTGGAGCCCGCCCACGAGCAGGACGACCAGGCCGGCGGTGGCGGCCAGCCCGGGGAGGGCGAAGCCCGGGGTGCGCTCGGGAGCGAGCAGCTCGGAGCGCTCGGGCACGGTCCACACCGCCAGGGACAACAGCACGGTGGCCGTCGGCCAGGCGCCGGCGTTGAAGACCACGCCGACCTGGCTCGATCCCCCGGCGGGGAAGACGTTGAAGGTGTCGCCCACGGCGTTGCAGGCGATGCCGGCCGCCAGGAGCACCCACGGGACGCGGGCCTTGGCCGCCACCACGGCCGCGCCCCCCATGGCCAGCGCCAGCAGCAGCAGGTCGCCGATGGGGTAGGCCAGGTTGGTGGCGACCGACACGGCGTGGCCGCCCGCGCTGTGGGCGATGCCGTGGAAGGCGAACGCCGCGCACACCGCGGCCGCGCCCAGGCCGGCGATGGCGCCGTCCAGCCAGCTGCGCGGGGCGATGGTGCGGGCCTGGCGCCGCAGCAGCAGCACCAGGGCCACGTACGCGCAGGGGTAGAAGGCGAGGTAGAAGGCGTCCGCCGTCGAGGGCGTGGGCGGGTTGGCCCCGCCCAGGGACTCGACGGTCAGGAAGACGTCGCCCAGGGCCCAGGCCAGGAGGGAGGCGCCCAGGAAGAGGGCCACGGCCCGCCCCGGCCGGCGGAGGAGGGCCCGGGCCAGGCAGGCGCCCGAGGCGAGCACCTCGAAGGCGGCGACGCCCCAGCCGTCGAGCCACGTCCACTGCTGGGCCGGGGTGCGCGCCAGGAGGGAGACCACGTAGGCCACGAGCAGGGCGCCCAGCGTGCCGTACGTCGCCACCAGGGCGCGCCGCCGGCGGAGCGCGGTGGCATCGTCCCCACGGCGCGCCGGGGGGGCGCCGGCGGGGTGGCGCGGGGGGACCACGGTCATCACGGATGATCCTCGGCACAAGCGGGCGGGCACTTGAGGGCGAGCGGTGCCCGGCGCCCGTAGGGGCGGCCCCCTTGCCTAAATCCCACTCAATCTCTAGGATTTATGGCAGAAGGAGGTCAGGTGCATCTCGACGGAGCCATCGTCCTGGCGGGCGCCATCGTGGGGTTCGCCGTGGGGTTGACGGGGATGGGGGGCGGCGCCCTCATGACGCCCGTGCTCGTGCTGTTCCTGCACGTGCAGCCGGCCGCGGCGGTGTCGAGCGACCTGGTGGCCTCGGTGTTCATGAAGCCGGTGGGCGGCGCCGTGCACCTGCGCCGGCGCACCGTCCACCTGCAGCTGGCCAAGTGGTTGTGCCTGGGAGCGGTGCCCGCCGCCTTCGCCGGGGCGTGGTTCCTCCACCTCTTCGCCGACGGCAAATCGTTGGAGAACGTCGTGAAGTGGGCGCTGGGCTCGGCCCTCCTGGTGGCGGTGGTGGGCCTGGTCGCCCGGGCCCTCACCAGCGGGTCGCAGCCCCCGGCCACCCCCGAGCGGTTCCCCGCCGTGCGCGTGGTGCCGACGATCATCGTGGGCGTGGTCGGCGGCTTCATCGTGGGGATGACCTCGGTGGGCTCGGGGTCGCTCATGATCGTGGCCCTCATGTTCCTGTACCCCACGTTGACGGGCGGGCAGCTGGTGGGGACCGACCTCGTGCAGTCCGTCCCGCTGGTGGGTGCGGCCGCCCTGGGCCAGCTCATCTTCGGTGACGTCCAGTTCGCGTTGACCACGTCGCTGCTGCTCGGCGCCATGCCCGCCGTCTACCTGGGCGCCAAGCTGTCGTCCATGGCGCCCACGGGGCTGTTGCGGGGGGCCATCGGGGTGATGCTGCTGCTGTCGGGGCTCAAGCTCGTCGAGGTCTCCAACTCCGTGCTCGCCGTGAGCGGGGCCGCCGCCGCCCTGGCCGTGGTGGCGGTGTGGGCGCTGCGCGCCCGGCGCCGCACCATCCGCTCTGGCGAGCTGCGCCCCGAGGGCGTGGTCGTCTGAGGCACAGCGTCGTCTGAGGCACAGCGTCGTCTGCGCACTCCGTGGTCTGCGCACACGGTGGTCTGACCGGGCCCAGCCCCGCCGGGCTGCGCCCGCCGCGTCGTGCCCTCAGGGCGCCACCGGCTCCATGGCGCCCAGGTGCTCCATCGCCGGCGCGATGTGCGCTTCGAGCCATCCCGCCGGGTCGTCGGCTACGGCGCCCACCACCAGGGTGGTGACGCCCACAGCCGCGAACGCCTCGGCGGCCCGCACGACGTCGTCGACCGTGGGGTCGGGCGGCAGGTTGCGGAACATGGCGGTGACCTCGATGTCGCCGATGTCGCGCCCCACAGCGTCGCAGTGGCGCTTGAGCACGCCGAGCTTGTGGGTCACCTCCTCGGGCCCGCCGAAGAAGTTGCAGGCATCGGCGTACTCGGCCACGATGCGCAGCGTTTTGCGCTCCCCGCCGCCTCCCACGAGGATGCGCGGCCGCGGGACACTGACGGGCGCCGGGCGGCACAGCGTCTCCTCCAGTTGGTAGTGCACCCCGCGGTAGGGGCCGTCGTCGTCGCTCCACATCTGCAGGCAGATCTGCAGCACCTCGACCAGGCGCTCGAAGCGCTCGGCGGTGGGCGGGAACGGCACGCCCAGCCCGCGGTGTTCGCGTTCGTACCACGCCGCGCCGATGCCCAGCTCGGCCCGCCCGCCCGACAGCACGTCGAGGGTGGTGACGGCCTTGGCCAGCAGCCCGGGATGGCGGTAGGTGACGCCCGTCACGAGCAGGCGCAGCCGCAGGCGCTCGGTGCGGCCCGCCACGAACCCGAGGGCGGTGTAGCCCTCCAGCATGGGGTCCTCGGCGGGGGCCATCCAGTCCATCTGGAAGTAGTGGTCCATGAACGACAGCGTCCGGATGCCGATGGCCTCGCCGCGCCGGGCGAGGTCCCCGATGCCGGGGCCGATGCGCTCGGGGGACCCTGCCCAGTCGAAGCGCGAGACGTGGAGGTCGACGTGCATAGCGCTGTTCTACCTGCTCCGCGCCCTCCGTACGCTGCAGGCGGTGGGGAGGGCGGCGCCGGTCACTGCGTGCGCAGCAGGGCCTGCGGCCTGGCCCGCCCCGCGGCCAGCGCGGGGACCACGGCGATGAGGTTGGCCGCCACCACCACCGCCACGGCCAGGGTCGGGAGCCAGACGGGCACGACCGGCACCGCCAGCACGCCGAGGTTGTCGGCGAACGTGCTCCACACCGCCCTGCCGATGACGATGCCGAGCGGGACCCCGACCACCAAGCCCAGCACGGCCAGCGTCGTGGCCTGCCACGACACCGCCCAGGCCGCCTGACGGCTGAGGAAGCCCAGGGCCTTCAGCAACCCGATCTCGCGCCGGCGCCTCGCCAGGCTCACGACGAGCAGGTGTGTGAGGGTTCCGGCCCCGAAGACCGCCAGCAACACGCCGAAGATGAGCGGGAAGTTGACCGCTTCACCGAAGTTCACGAGCGAGGTCGGGGTGACGGGCAGCGTCGTGATGGCCTGGTAGGCGTCGAGGTAGTGCTGGACGGCGGCCCGCCCCCGGGGGCCGGGTACCACGCTGGCGAGCAGGCCGCCGGTCGGCGCGCTGCCGAGCACCTCGCTCTCGCACCGGGGCCGTCCCGGTCCCGCTGCGCAGGCGGCGTGCTCGTAGCCATCGAGGGTCATCGCCGCGCCGTTGCCCAGGCTGGTGGCCCCGCCGAGCACGGGGAACGACATCCGGGCCACCACCGTGAACGGCGCCGTGCGCCGCTGCCCCGACGGCGTGGTCAGAGAGACGCGCACCACCGAGCCGATGTGTGCCCCGATGGCCCGCATGGTGGTCGTGCCCAGCCCGATCTGGCTGTCACCGGTGGGGTCGTGGCCGTCGATCACGGGGATGAGCAGCGCTCCGCGGACCGGCGTCCCCGCCAAGGCGCCCACCGGGAGCCCGTCCACGGCGACCTCGACGGCGTAGCCGCGGGTGACAGCGCTCACGGCCGGGTCCTGCCCCAGCCGGCGCACGAGGGCGGGGTCGGGCGGGCCGCCGTTGGGGTTGGAGAAGTCGAGCTGGAACGCCGTGCCGTACAGCCGGGGCGTGGCGGTGAGGTGCGACAGGCTGGCGCTGAACACGCCGGTGGCGCACAACCCCAGCACGGCGAGGACGGTGCCGAGCAGCGCCGTTCCCGCCGGCACGGTTGTGCCCGCGCTGCGACGCTCGACGGCGTTGCGCACGCCGATGAGGACCGTGGGGGGCGCCCCCGCGGTCGCCAGGCGCTCCACCAGCACGGAAGGCCCTGTCACGGGCCCGGCCTGCCG
>DATJBC010000196.1:0-5314 GCA_035515515.1 Acidimicrobiales bacterium | reverse complement strand
CGCCCATCTCGTGGTCATAGCCACGCCGGCAGAAGTTGTCGGCCACGCCCACGTCATGGCCCCGGCGTGACAGGTGCAACGCCGTCGGCCACCCCAGGTACCCGTCGCCCCCCAACACGAGGATTCGCATCCTGGCCACCTACCCCCTTCGTCCACGGGGCGCCCTTGGTGTCCCGCCCCCCCGATGTGGCCCGGCCCCCCCAGGCGTCCCGCCGCGCAGCAGCACGGCGACCGACGTGGATGTCCCGAACCCCCTGGGCACCAAGTATGGGATGCGCCCCGGGGACTTCACATCGTCACAATTGATGACCGTGCTTTGTACCCAGCCAGGCCGCCCAGGTCAAACCGGGGCCGGCCCCCGCCCCGGGCCCCGGGCGCCCGGGGGCCGGCGGGCGAGCACGAACCAGCCGGCCTCCTCCCGCACGGCCTGGACCTCGAGGCCCTCCTCGGCGAACCAGGGAGCCAGCTCGTCCCAGACGTAGCGGTGCTCCACGGGCGCGCTCAGGCGGTCGAAGGTGTCGAGCAGGAGGCTGCGAAAGGGCTTGCCCCGGTAGCCGGCCATGGGCAGGCCGGCCAGGGGCCCGACGCCCAGGCGCTCGCCCAGCGCGCCGAGGCGCACCACGCCGAGGTACAGGACGGCGGCCACCGGCGCGCTCACCACCCGCAGGACGCGATGGGGGAGCCGGACGGTGACGGCGCGCAGCCACCGCGCCGCGGCCAGCGCCGCGGCGCGCGCCCCGGCCGAAGCGGGGCGGCTGTAGAGGTAGACGAGCAGGCGCCCCCCGGGGGCCAGCATGCGCACCAGGACGGCGAAGCCCTGGCGGGGGTCGCGCAGGTGGTGCAGGACCCCCAGGCAGGTCACGAAGTCGACGCTCCCCGGCGACACCGGGGCGCGCTGGAGGTCGGCCCTGACCACTAGGACGTTGGGGAACTCCCGCAGGTTGCGCGCCGCGGCCTCCACGGCACGGGACCCGTCCAGGGCGACCAGCCCGTCGAGGTGCGGGGCCAGGAAGCGCGTGTAGCGGCCCTTGCCGCACCCGACGTCCACCCCGGTCTTGCCGCGCAGGGAGTCGAAGTCCACGTCGCGGAAGTACACCGTGGCGAACTGGGCGTCCTCCTCGCGCACGTCGTCGAAGGTGTTCCATTCGAAGCCGAAGCTCTCGAGGGTGCGCGCCGTGGTCTCGTCGGTCCCGGCGGCGTCCGACAGGTCGAGATAGCCGCCCGAGGTGGGGAAGCGGTGGCCGTTGGCGCACACCACGTCCGGCCCGAGCACGGCGCCGGCTTCGCCCCCCGGCGGGAGAAGCCCCGCTCCGCAACGCGGACAGGCAAAGAGCTCGAGCAGTCGACGCTGAACCACCAGTCCTCCGCGTGCGCCACGGCCGGTTGCGGCGGGCGACAGACTACCGTGCGCCCGCGGAGCGCCCTTGTAGTGTCGTCGCCGGTGCGCATCCTGACCGTCGCCAACCACCTCGGTGCACGCGGCGGCCTCGAGCGGACCCAGCTCACCAACTGCGGCGCGCTGGCGGCCCGGGGCCACCGTGTCGACGTCCTGTACGTGAGCGCCGGGGACTTCGCCGACGACTGGCGGGCCTTCGCCGGGTCGATGGTGCCCATGGCGGGCTCGCTCCCCCGCCGGCAGCGGCCCCTGCGCTCCGCGGCGGGCGTGGTGGCGGCGCTGGCGGCCGGGGCCCGTCTGCGACCCGACGTGCTCTACGTGTACCGCTACTGGGACCTCCCCCTGGCGGTCGCCATCGGGACGCTCGTGGGCGCGCCCGTGGTCTTCCACCTGTGCCTGCCGCCGCCCACCGCCGTCCCGGTGTGGCTGCGGGCCGCGCTGGGGCGCGTGGCGTGGACGCTGTCGGTGTCGCGCGACACCGCCGAGCGCTGGGCGGGCACGGGACTGCACCCCGACCGGCTGTCGGTGGCGCTCACCGGCATCGACCTGCACCGCTACCGCCCCGCCGACGCCCCCGCCCGCACGGCGACGCGCCGGCGCCTCGGGGTGCCCGCCGATGCCTTCGTGGTCCTCTACGCGGGGCGCATCGGCCGGGAGAAGGGGGTCCACGTCCTGGTGCGCGCCGTGCCGGCCATGGCGGCGGCCGTGCCCGAGCTGCACGTGGTGGTGGCGGGCTCCCCGTCGCTGGGGGCCGACCCCGAGGACTCGGCGCGCTATGAGGCCGAGCTGCACGCCGTCGGCGCCGGCCAGCCGGTGTCGTGGACCCCGGCCCAGCGCGACGTCGTGCCCCTCCTGCAGGCGGCCGACGTGGCGGTGGCCCCGAGCCTGTGGCCCGAGCCCTTGTCGCGCTCGGTCATGGAGCCGCTGGCGTGCGGGGTGCCGGTGGTGGCCACCCGCGTGGGCGGCAACCCCGAGATCCTCACCGGCGAGCTGTCGTCGTACCTCGTGGAGCCCGACGACGCCCCCGCCCTGGCGCGGCGCGTGGTGGCCCTGCGGGGCTGGCGCCGCGCCCAGCCCGGCCTCGAGGGCGCGCTGCGCCACCACGCCGAGGACCACCTGTCCCTCGAGGACGAGACCGCTCAGGTCGAGGACGCGCTCAGGGCTGCGTGCGACCGGCGCCGGGCACGACGGCGGCGCAGCGCCTCGGCCGCCGACGCCGGGTCGTGCGGGTAGATCCCGTGGTACGGGTGGAAGAGGCGGCGGCCCCCGGGCCGGTGCGCCTCGTAGAGCATCACCGGGAGCCGCACCGGTGTGCGCCAGGCGTGCACCAGCTTCTCGGTGCGCGGCGCCCCGGACGTGGCCGGGTCCTCGGGCCACCACGGGCGGAAGCAGGTGTCGGGTACGAGCGAGGTGCCGAAGGCCTGGGCGTAGATGGGCATCTTGTACTCCAGGAAGCCGAGCTCGGGCCGCTCGATGCCGGCGTAGGCGGCGAAGAACGGGCGCGGCGCCACCAGCCCGATGAACTGGCAGCACATGGGATCGTCGACGGGGCCGAAGCGCTCGGTGACGTGGCGCAGGAACTCGTCGAACTCGGGTCGCCCGTCGCGGGTCCACTGCCACCACGACGCCACCTCGCGCACGGGGCGCAGGCCGGAGATGAGCATGTCGCCCACGCCCATGGGCGGCAGGAGGCGGTCCAGGCCCTGCACCACCACCAGGTCCCACTGCGCCAGGAAGACCGAGTCCCAGGCGAGCGCGTCCCCCCGCTCGGTGAACCAGCGGCTCAGCATGAGGTCGCCGTGCCGCCACCTCCAGGCGCGGTCCTCGTCGCCGGGGAACGCCCAGAAGTCGTCGAGGCGGCCCAGCGCGGCGGCGAAGGCGGGGGCCTCCGACCGGGGGCCGCCGTAGAGGCCGTAGACGGGCACCCCGGGGTTGCGGCGCCGCAGGAGGCGCAGGCGGTTCCGGCACAGCTCGACGTCCTGGTAGAACCAGAACAGGATGCCGAGTTGCACCAGGCGAGCATAAGCGTCGGCCGCGCGGCGAACGGTTCGGAGGAACGGGCGCCGTGACCGGCCCCCTGCGGGTGGAGGCGGTCCTGTCGGGACGATGGCCGGCGTCGAGCCGCTTCCGCGTCCTCCAGCACGTGCCGGCCCTGCGCGCCCTCGGGGTCGAGGTGCGGGCGCGGCCCCCCCGGGTCTCGAAGTACGCCGCGGTGCCCGGCCATCTGGCCCGCGGCCGGCTGGCGGCGCCCCTGGCGCGCGCCGCCCTGGACGGCGCCAAGCTGGCCGCACGCCTTCCGGTGACGGCCCGCACGTGGCGCGCCGACGTCACCTGGCTCGAGCGCGAGGTGCTGCCCGGCCACCTGTCGCTGGAGCCCGCGCTGCACCGCCCCATCCTCTTCGACGTCGACGACGCCGTGTGGCTGCTCTCGCCGGGCCACGAGCGCGCCACGCGCGCCATCGCCCGCCGCTCGGCCTGCGTGCTGGCGGGCAACGACTTCCTGGCGGAGTGGTTCGCGCCGTTGGCGCCCGCCGTGGAGCGGGTGTGGACGGCCATCGACACCGAGCGCTTCGTGCCCCGTGCGTCCCCGGCACCGGGCGCCGACGGCCCCTTCGTGGTGGGTTGGACCGGGTCGGGCATGAACCTGCGCTTCGTGGAGTCCACGGTGCCGGCCCTCAAGCGCTTCATGGCCGAGGCGCCCGACGCCCGGCTGCTCGTCATGGCGGACTCCTTCGTCCCCCTCAGCGACCTGCCCGCCGAGCGCGTGGAGCTCGTGCCGTGGACGCCCGGCACCGAAGTGGCCGTCATCCAGCGCTTCGACGTGGGGCTCATGCCGTTGGGGCAGGGGCTGTGGTCCAAGGGCAAGTGCGCCTTCAAGATGCTCCAGTACATGGCGTGCGCCGTGCCCAGCGTGGTGACGCCGGCCGGGATGAACGCGCAGGTGCTCGCCCTGGGGGAGCTCGGCGTGGCCGCCTCCTCGGAGGACGAGTGGGTGGAGGCGCTGCTCTCGCTCTACCGCGACCGCGACCGTGCCCGGGCGCTGGGCCGGGGCGGCCGGGCCGTCGCCGAGCGGTCGTTCTCCATCCCCGTCATCGCCCCCCAGTTGGCGAGCGCCATGCAGCGCTACCGCTGAGGCGCCGGTGCCCGCCCCCGCCCGTGCGGCCGGTGCGCCGCTGTGCGCGCTCGTCGTGGCCTACGGGGCGCCGGCGTCCCTCGCCCGCTGCCTGGCGGCGTTGGACGGCGCCTACCCGGTGGTCGTGGTGGACAACGCCTCGGACGCCGACACCGAGGCGGTGGCACGGGCGGCGGGGGCCGCCTACGTGGACGCCGGCGCCAACCTGGGCTTCGCGGCGGCGGTGAACCGCGGCCTCGAGCGCGTGGCGCTCCCCGGCACCGACGTGCTGCTGCTCAACCCCGACGCCGCCATCGAGCCCGCCGCCGTCGAGCTCCTGCGCGACGCCCTGGCGGCCGACGACAGCGTCGCCTGCGCGGCCCCCGCCCAGCACCGGCCGGGGTCCGACACGCCGGCCACCGCGGTGTGCTGGCCGTTCCCCACCCCGGGACGGGCGTGGGCCGAGGCGGCCGGCCTGGGCCGCTACGCCCACGGCTGGGAGTACGTGATCGCCTCGGTGCTCCTGGTGCGGGGGGCGGCCCTGGTGGACGTGGGCGGGTTCGACGAAGGCTTCTTCCTCTACGCCGAGGAGGCCGACTGGGAGCGGCGCGCCACCCGCCGGGGGTGGTCGGTCCGCTACCGGCCCGACGCCCTAGCGCTGCACGTGGGGGCGGGCACCGACCCCGACCCGGCCCGTCGCCACGTGCGCTTCCACGCCGGCGTGGAGCGCTACGTGCGCAAGTGGCACGGCACGGCCGGATGGCGCTCGTACCAGGCGGCCACCGTCCTCACCGCGCTGCGCCGTG
>DATJBC010000195.1:0-2182 GCA_035515515.1 Acidimicrobiales bacterium | reverse complement strand
CGCCCATCTCGTGGTCATAGCCACGCCGGCAGAAGTTGTCGGCCACGCCCACGTCATGGCCCCGGCGTGACAGGTGCAACGCCGTCGGCCACCCCAGGTACCCGTCGCCCCCCAACACGAGGATTCGCATCCTGGCCACCTCCCTGGCTTCTCGCTCGGTCGTGGTGCCACGCCCGCGGGCGCCCCGACGACGCGCCCCTCCATCCTGGGCGTCCCGGCACCCCGGGGGAAGGATCCCCGCTCACGCTGGGACGACGCTGGGACCGGTGGCAGCGGGGCCTGAGAAGGACCGCCCCGGGGCCGCACCCGGTGGCCCGCCCTGTCCCGTGTCCCGCCTGGTCGGGCGGTACCATCGGCTCGCCCCGGACCGTGCCGCGCTGCGGGCGCCCGCACGAAAGGCCGACGTGTGCCGACCGCCTTCCTCCACGCCCATGGACCTGCGGCGGCCCACGCCGTGACGCTGGCCAGCACCCCCCCACTGCACCTCAGCTGGCTCCAGACCGTGGTCCTGGGCGTGCTCCAGGGGGTGAGCGAGCTCTTCCCCGTCTCCAGCCTGGGGCACGTGGTGCTGCTGCCCTCGCTGTTCGGCTGGCATCAGGTGGTGAACACGCAGTCAAACCCCGAGTCGTCGTGGCTGGCGTTCGTGGTCATGCTGCACGTGGGCAGCGCCCTGGGCCTGCTCGCCTACTTCTGGCGCGACTGGGTCGCCATCGTCCGGGCCTGGTTCCACACCCTCGCCACCCGACGCGTCGAGACGCCCGACGAGCGCCTCGCCTGGCTCATCATCGTGGCCAGCATCCCCGCCGGGGTGATAGGGCTGGCCTTCGAGCACCAGCTGCGCGTGGCGCTGGCCAAACCCGAGGCGGCCGCGCTGTTCCTCATGCTCAACGGGCTCGTGCTGCTCGGGGCCGAGCGCCTGCGGCGCCGCGCCGAGGTCCGCCGGCTGGCCGCCTCCCAGGGGATGAAGGACGACGGCGGCCGGCGGCTCGACACCCTGCACTGGCGGGAGGCCGGGGTGGTGGGCCTGGCCCAGTCGACCGCCCTCATCGCCGGCATCAGCCGGGAGGGCGTGTGCATGACCGCCGGCCTGGTGCGCGGCCTCGACCACGAGGACTCGGCGCGCTTCGCCTTCCTCCTCGCCACCCCGGTGATCCTGGCGGCCGGCCTGTTCAAGCTGTCGGACCTGACCGGTCCCCTGGGCGACGGGGTGCGGGGCCAGGCGGTGGTGGCGGCGGTGGTCACAGGGATCACGGCGGTGATCTCGGTGCGCTTCCTCATGCGGTACTTCAAGACCCGGACGCTCACGCCCTTCGGCCTCTACTGCCTGGCCTTCGGCGCCTTCATGGCCATCTACATCGCGGCATGAGCTCCCCCCGCCGGGGGCGCGCCGGGTGGGCCTGCGCTCCCGATTGGCGCCCGGGCGCCGGTAGCATTGGCCGTGCCCGCCCGGCGCGGGCGGTCGGGCAGGCAGCGCAGGCACTGGAGGGGGGGCCGTGGCGCGACACCAACCCGGTGGTTCCGGCGCGACGTACGCCGCCACGCGCCCGTTCGCTCCCTTGACCGGGGACGCCCCCGGCGAGGCGCTGCTGGACCTCACCGTGGTGGTGCCCTACTACAACCCCGGGCCCGTCCTGCGGTCCACCGTCGAGCGGGCCGTCGAGGTCCTGCGGGGCACGGGCATCTCCTTCGAGGTGGTGGCGGTGTCGGACGGCTCCACCGACGGCAGCGAGGAGTCGCTCGAGGGCGTGCACCCCGACGTGGTGGTGCGCGTGGCCCTGCCCCACGCCGGCAAGGGCAACGCCGTGCGGGCCGGGTTGGCGCGGGGCCGGGGCCGGTACCTGGGCTTCATCGACGGGGACGGCGACGTCCCGCCCGAGCTCCTGGCCGACTTCGTCCGCCTCGTCGAGGAGCGCCACCCCGACGTGGTGCTGGGCAGCAAGCGCCACCCCGGGTCACAGGTCGTGTACCCGCTCGCCCGGCGCCTGTACTCGTGGGGCTACCAGCAGCTGGTGCGGGTCCTGTTCCACCTGGACGTGCGCGACACCCAGGCCGGCATCAAGCTCGTGCGGCGCGCCGTCCTGGCCGAGGTGCTGCCGCTCATGGTGGAGCAGGGATACGCCTTCGACCTCGAGATGCTGGTCATCGCCCGGCGCCTGGGCCACCGCGACCTGCTGGAGGCGCC
>DATJBC010000194.1:0-7387 GCA_035515515.1 Acidimicrobiales bacterium | reverse complement strand
CCGGGCACGAAGGCGTCGCCGGCGGGCTCGTGGTCGCCCGCCTCGTCGTGGGCGGCGGCGGGACGGCCGGTGCGGCGAGCCCGCGACACGCGGTCGACGCGGAACCGCCGCATGCCCTGGGCGTTGTGGCAGTAGCCGTCGAGGTACCAGCGCCCCTCGATCACGCGCACCGCCACGGGGTCGACGGTGCGCGTGGACTCCCGGTCGCTCGACGCCGAGTAGTAGTGCAGCTCGAGCTGGTGGCCCTCTTCCGCCGCCTCCTTGATCACAGCCAGCTGGGCCGGTTCGCGCAGCTCCACGCCCAGCAGGCCGCGCCCGCCCAGCGCGGACTCGAGCTTGGCCAGCGCCCGCTGCAGGGCGCCGTCGGGGTCGGTGCCCGGCACCGCGGCGATGGCGCGCGCCGAGGCGGCCAGGGCGAACCCCTCGGCCGCCGTGAGCCGGCGGGGCCGGGCCAGCTCGGCGCCCAGGTCGGCCACGACCTCGTGGTCGTCCACGATGATCTCCATCAGCTGGTCCGGCGTGTAGGGGGGCACGCCGCAGCACGCGGCGAGCTCGAGGTCGGCGATGAGCTCGTCGGGGGCGAGGCCGAAGCGCTCGGAGAGCTCGGCCACCGGGGCCCGCCCGCGGCGCGCCAGCCAGGTGAGCACGGCCAGCAGCCGCAGCAGGCGGGCGCCGGCGTCGACCCGGGTGGCGGTCACGACCCGGACCGGGCCGGAGGGCGGGCCAGGGCCTCGAGCCAGGCCACCATGTCGGCGCGCACGGCGGGGGGGGCGAGCACCTCGGCGTGGTCGCCCAGCTCGAGCAGCCAGATGCGCAGGGCGGCCGTGTTGGTCACCTCCATGGCGAGCACCGCCGACCCGTCGGGGTGGCGGCGCGCCACCGACTGCTCCCCCACCTCGTCCACCACCAGGGCGGCCACCGTGGCGTCCACGTGCACCTCGACGGTGACCGGCGCGCCCTCCCCGATGCGCCAGGGCGCGTCGGGGAGGGCGGCGTGCGGGTCGAAGCCCTCGGGCAGGCGGGCCGAGCCGGGATCGCCGGCCGACACATCGCCCTCCATGCGGTCCACACGGAAGGTGCGGGGCGCCCCGCGGTCGAGGTCGTGGCCCACGAGGTACCAGAAGCCCCCGTCGAAGTGCAGCAGGGCCGGGTCCACCCGGCGGCGCTCGCCGCGGTAGTCGAAGCCCACCGTGGCCCGGGCGCGCAGCGCGGCGTGCAAGGCCGGCAACGCCGGCAACGCCGGCAACTCGGCCACCGGCCGGGCCCCGGCCGAAGCCGGGAGTCCCAGGCGCCACAGCGCATCCCGACCACTAGGATCGCCGAGGTGGACCCCGGCTACCGCCAGGTTCAACGCCGCTTGCTCGTCGGGGGTCAGGTCGAGGTCGGGCAGGTAGTAGTCCTCCGGCTTGATCACGTAGCCCACCTGCTCGGGCCCGTCGATGGGCACGGCGCGCACCTCGATCCCGCCGTCGCGCAGCGTCCGCTTGTCACGCTCGAAGGCCTGTCGGCGCGCCTCGCCTTCGTGCGCGGGGTAGCCGGGCACCTCCGAGGCGATCTCGCGCAGCGACTTGGGCCGCTGGTCGCGCAACAGCACCATCACGAGGTCCGTGAGGCGCTCGAGGCGATCCACCATGGGGCCAGAGCGTAGGCCCCGGCGCGCGGGCCCCCCGCCCGGCGAGCCCGAGCTCCGGCGGGGTGGCGCGCTGGTGCGCCCGCCATGAGCACGCCGGGCCCGTGGGTGTTCCACCCCCACGCCGGGGCGTGGCTCGCGCTGGGCGCGATGGTGGTCCTCTACGTCCTCGGCGTGCGCCGCGCGGCGCGCGCGGCCGGGGCGGCCGGACGGCCCACCCGCCGCCAGTGCTGCGCCTTCGCCGCGGGGATGGCCTTCGTGGCGCTGGCGGGCACGTGGCCGCTCGCCGACCTGGCCGCCCACTGGTCGCTCACCGCCCTGGTGGTGCAGCGCCTGGTGCTGACGCTGGCGGCGGCGCCCCTGCTCTTGGCCTCGCTGCCCAGCGCCCTGGCGGCCGGCCTCACCCGTCCGGCGGCCGTCGACGTCGCGCTGGACGCGATCACCCGGCCCGTGGTGGCGGTGGTGGTCTTCAGCCTGGTGGCCCTCGGGACCCTGCTCCCCCCGGCGGTGGCCGCCCAGGCCTCCTCGGCGGGCTGGCGGGCGCTCACCGACGGCGCGCTGCTCGTCGCGGGGGCGGTGCTGTGGGGCCCCGCCATGCACAACATCCCCGGCGTGCACCGCAACGCGCCCCTCGGCGTGGCCGTCTACCTCTTCGTGCAGTCGATCGTGCCCACCTTCTTGGCGGTCATCTACGTCTTCGCCCACCGGCCCTTCTACGGCGCCTTCGCCGGCGTGCACGACGCGCTCGGGATGTCGCGCCTCGTCGACCAGCAGACGGCGGGGGTGGTGGCCAAGGTGGGCACGCTGCCCGTGCTGTGGACCGCCGCGTGGCGGGCCCTGGCGCGGGCCCAGCGCGCCGAGGAGACCGGCGAGGACGGCGAGCCCCTCACCTGGGCGGAGGTCGAGCGGCACCTCGAACGGGCCGAGCGGGCCGAGCGGGCCCGCCTGGCCGGCCGGCGCGGCCTGCTCGGGCGCCACCGCGCCGCCGGCGTGGTCACAACTGCCCCCGGGGGCGGCGCGCCCACCCCTGCCGGGCCCGAGGAGACCGAGCCCCACAGCGCCACCGAGGACGGCGGGTCAGGCGTCCCCTGAAACCGATCCGGCACCGGCCGGCGCCGGAGGAGGCCCGTCGCGGGCACGGGCCGTCCCGGCCGCCACGTGGCGGAAGCGCACCGGTTCGTGCTGCAGCACGAACGTGGCGAGCAGGACGTTCTGCGGGGTCGACACCACCACGACGGCGACATGGCCCGTGCCGGCGGGCGGGGTCTCGCCCGCGGGGCGCTCCACCTGCTCGGGCGTATACGTGCCGCGGTAGGACACCAGGCAGACGTTGTGCAGCTTGGCGTGCGAGCGCTGCTCGAGCGTGGCCTGCAGGTGGGGCAGCACCCGCAGCGACGTGACGCTCACGAGGCGCACGCCGGAGAAGGTGCCCCGCTTGTGCACGGCGTCCTTGGCCAGCGCCAGCGCCCGGAAGCACGGGCTGGAGTTGGTCCCCAGCGTGTCGCGTGCCGCCGTGCACCCCGACAGCGCCCCCAGCGCGGCGGCGGCCGCCAGCGCGCCGCACACCCAAGACCGCAGGGGCCGCGCCGGGCTCACGGGGCCACCTCCTCGGGCACGGGGACCGGCGCGGGCACGGCCCGGGCCACCCGGCGCGCCGACCACGCCAGAGCCCCCCACGTCACCCAGCCCACGGGGAGCTCGAACCAGAAGCTGACCAGCCGGTAGAGGAAGACGGCGGCCACGGTCGAGGCCTCGGCCCCCCCGAACTGCACCAGGGCGATGGTGAGGCTGCCCTCGACCACCCCCAGCCCCCCCGGCGTCACGGGGAGGTTGGCGGCCAGCTGGCCGGCACCGTAGGCGAGGAGGAGCCCCCGCCAGGGGATCCCCACCCCCACGGCCAGGAACGACAGTGCCAGGCAGGCGCAGTCGAGCGTCCAGTTGGCGATGCCCCACCACACCACGGCCACCACCTGGCGCGCCGAGAGGGTGACCACCGTGAGGCGCTCGATGATGGCCTCGGCGTGGGCGCCGCGCTCGCCTCGGGGCCAGCGCACGGTGCGCTGCAGGAGATGGACCGACGCCGAGACCAGCCACACGAGTGCCCGGCGCTGGAGGAAGACCGCCCCCATGGCGATGGCCCCGAGGAGCACCCCCACCGTGACCCCGACCAGGTCGAGGCCGGCCCCTTCGGCCCCCGCAACCGCCACGCCCACGGCGGCGACGAGCGCCAGGCTGACCGACGCCCCCACGAACACGGCCGCCAGGGTCCAGCCCGACAGGGCCTCGTCGGCGCCCTGGTACCGGTACTGGCGGAAGGCGAACACCGACGCCACCAGCGGCCCCGCCGGCATGGAGTTGGCGATGGCGGTGGACGCCGCGGTGATGGCGCTGAGCCGCCCCGTCGAGCTGTGCACCCCCCCCGCCTCCAGCAGGCGCTTCTGGACGATGGCGAAGGCGACGAGCGAGCCCGCTTCGGCCAGCGCGCAGGCCGTGAGCGACCACCACCTGAGATGGGCGAGGTAGCTCGACGCCCCCGACAGCTCGCCGCGCCGCCCCGCCAGCGCCCAGATGGCCAGGCCGCCCAGCGCCAGCCCCAGCACGTAGCGCGCCCACGGCCAGGCGCGCGCCATCGGCGACCGCTTGCGCGGCGGCGCGGTCACGTGGCGAGGGGCTCCACGAGGATCTTGACGTGCTCGTCGGGGTGCGACAGGTCCTCGAAGGCCCCGGGGACCCCGTCGATGTCGACGGTGCCGGTGATCATGGGCGACACGTCGAGGTCCCCCTCGGCGATGGCGCGCAGGGCTCCGGCGAACTCGTCGGGGCCGTAGGCCAGCGCGAAGTGCACCGACAGCTCCTTGGCGATGGCGAAGAAGGGCAGGATCCGGTCCGGCTCCATGCACACGCCCACCACGCACACCCGCGTGCCGGGAGGCACGTCCTGGAGCAGCTGCTGGATCATCCCCGGCACCCCCACCGCTTCGAAGGCCACCAGGGGCCGGCGCCCGTCCACCCGGCGCCAGGCGTCCACCACCCCCTCCTGGGCGGGGTCCACGACCTCGGTGGCGCCCATGGCCCGCGCCATGGCGCGCCGGGCGGGCGAGAAGTCGGCGGCCACGATCTGCTCCACGCCCACGGCGCGCAGGCCGGCGACGACGGCCAGGCCCACGGGGCCGCATCCCACCACCACCGCGGCGTCGCGGGCGGTGACGCCGGAGCGGGCCACGCCGTGGATGCCTACGGCTAACGGCTCGGTGAGCGCGGCGTGGCGGGTGTCGAGCCCGTTGGGCACCGCCAGGGCGAGCGGCGCGGAGAGGAGCATGTACTGGCTGTAGCCGCCGGGGTACTCGTTGTTGTAGGCGAGCTGGTGGATGCCCCGGGACGACAGCAACACCGGCATCGACACCACCCGCGACCCGACGGCCGGGCCCGTGGTGTCGGGCCCGAGCTCCACCACCTCACCGCAGAACTCGTGGCCCATGACGATGTCGCGCGACAGGTCGATGTGGGCCACGCCCATGCCGGCGCCGCCCATGGTGGGGAGCATCTGCTCGGTCATGGACACCATGGCGGGGCCGTGGCGCAGGAAGTGGAGGTCGGACCCGCAGATCCCGCAGGCCAGGACGCGCACCACCAGCTGGCCCGTCTCGGGACGGGGGTCGGGGACGTCGTCGACGACGAGGCGCCCCTCTCGCATCACGCACGCACGCACGGCCTCCTCCCCTTCCCTTCCGGGCGCCCGCCCGTCGGACGCGGCGTCCCGCCGCGCACCGGGCCCGGTCCGGGGCCCGCGCAGAGATGGTGGCACACCGCCCCGGTGGCGGCCCTGGCACGTGGGGCGCGGCGGCGCCCCTAGCATGGCCGGCGGTGGCCCTCGCCCCTCCCGCGTCGGCGCCCGGCCTCCCGGTGCGCTCGCACGTCGCCGGGTCGGTGCGCGCCGGCGTCGAGGAACTGCGCGGCCGCCGGGTGGTGAAGGCGCAGTCGGTGTCGGGGCACCACCGGGGCGCGCTCACCGGCGACGACGGCGACACCATCGCGGCGGCCGCCCGGGTCGCCCTCGAGGAGCGCCTGCCCCTGGTGCTGGTGGTGGCGTCCTCGGGGTCGGAGGTGTCCGAGGGCATCGACGCCCTGCACGGATGGGGCAAGGCCGCCGCCGCGGTGGCCCGCTGCTCGGGGTCGGTCCCCGTGCTCGCCGCCGTCACCGGGCCCGCCATCTCGGGGCCCGCCCTGCTCTTGGGGCTGGCCGACGTATGCGTCATGACGCCCGGCGCCTTCGCCTTCGTGTCGGGCCCCGACGCCGTGGAGAGCTTCACGGGCGTGCCGGTGGGCCTCCACGACCTGGGCGGTGCGGCGGTGCACGCCACCTCGAGCGGGCTGTGCGCCCTGGAGGTGCCCGGCGCCGACGCGCTGGACGACGCCTTGGCCGCGCTGCTCTCGTTCCTGCCCGACCACACCGACGCCGACCCCGCCCCCGTCCCCACCGACGACCCCGTCGACCGGGCCACGCCGGGCTTGCGCGACCTCGTGCCCAGCGCCGCCTCGGCCTCCTACGACGTGCGCGACGTCCTGCGCGCCGTGGCCGACGACGCCGAGCTGCTCGAGCTCCGCCCCCGCTGGGCCGCCCAGCTGGTCACGGCCCTGGCCTGCGTGGGCGGGAGGCCGGTGGGCATGGTGGCCAACCAGCCCCGGGCCCTGGCGGGCACCCTCGACATCCCCGCCTCGCAGAAAGGGGCGCGCTTCGTCCGCTTCTGCGACGCCTTCAACCTCCCGATCGTCACCGTGGTGGACACGCCCGGGTTCCTCCCCGGCAAGGACCTCGAGTGGCGGGGCATGATCCGCCACGGCGCCGAGCTGGCCTTCGCCTACGCGGAGGCCACGGTGCCCCGGGTGTGCGTGGTGCTGCGCAAGGCCTACGGGGGGGCCTACATCGTCATGGACTCCAAGGGGATGGGGAACGACCTGTGCCTGGCGTGGCCCTCGGCCGAGATCGCCGTCATGGGCGCGCCGGGCGCGGTGCAGATCCTCCACCGGCGCGCGGGCGCCGAGGAGCGACTCGCCCTGGAGGAGCGCTACCGGGCCGAGCTCCTCACCCCGTGGACGGCGGCGGAGCGCGGCTTCGTGGACGCCGTCATCGACCCCGCCGAGACCCGCCCCGCCCTGGGACGCGCCCTGGCCGCCCTGGCGAGCAGGCGGGAGGCGCTCCCCCCGCGCAAGCACGACGCCGGCCCCCTGTGACCCGTCCCGGCGGGTGGCCGGGCCCGGTCCGGCGGCCGTCGGGGGTGGCGCGGGGGCCCGGGGGTTGGGGGCGAGTTGATCGGTCGTTGGGGGCTGCGTTAGAACAAACGCGGAGAGTGGTGGGAAAGGGTTCACCGCCCGACCGGTCCAGAACGGCGCAGCGTCACACCGGTGCTCTGTTCCTCCCCGGCCGAGCACCGGACGGGGAGCACGGCGATGGAGGACCACGCGGGGGGGACCGGGGACCGTCGTTCCGACGCCCTTCGGTCGCTGGGACAGTCGGCGGTGGTGGGCGTGGACGCCGCCGACGTGGGCGCCTCGCGCGAGCGGCGCCGCCAGAGCCGCATGCTCCGCCTGGCGCTGGTGCTCGCCCCCGTCGCCCTGTACCTGTGGGTGCGCGCCGCCGTCTGGCACCGCGGGGCCTTCGGGCTCCCCCACATCCCGAGCACCATGGTCCCCTACCTGCCGGGGATGATCCTCATCCTGCTCCTGGCGGTGATGATCGTCACGCCCCTGCTGGGCGCG
>DATJBC010000193.1:0-7861 GCA_035515515.1 Acidimicrobiales bacterium | reverse complement strand
GCCTGGGTGCAGGTGTGGTTCCCCGGCTACGGCTGGCAGAACTTCGACCCCACGGCGGTGGTGCCCCTGGCCAACCCGTCGCCCGGCTCCACGCTCGTGCACGAGGTGGCCCACGTGCTGGCCCCCGTGCCGTGGGTGCCGGTGGGCGCCGTGGCGCTCGGGGGGGCGGCGGCGGTCGTGCCCGTGCGCCGCTGGCGGCGCCGGCCCCGCGCCTGGGCCGAGCGCGCCGCGGCGGTCATGGAGCGGGCGGGCCGGCGCGCCGGGCGGGCGCGGCGGCCCGGCGAGACCGTCAGCGAGTACGCCGCGGCCCTCGACGCCCTGGCCGGCGACCCCTCGGGGAGCTGGGCCGCCGTGGCGGCGGTGCTGGAGCAGCACGCCTACGGGGGACGGCCCCTCGAGACAGGCGAGGCCACGCGCCTGCTGCAGAGCATGCGGGCCATGGCCGCCCGCGTCCCCCGCGCCCGGCGCGCCGCGGGGGCGGGCGGTCAGCCGGTGCGCGCCAGCGCCTCGCCGAAGCCGGCGCGCGCCTCGAGCAGGGGCCGGTAGGCCATCAGCTGGCGGGGCCGGCCGAAGCCCAGCGCGGCCACCAGCTTCCCGTCGTGCCCGTAGAGGGCGACGAAGCGCCCCGACGACGGCGTGCCCTCGACCACCACCACCTCGGCGTCGGGACGGGGGTGGCCGATCACCTGGATCTTGGTGTCGTACTGGTCCGACCAGAAGTACGGCACGGGGACGTAGGGCGCCGCCCCGGCCCGCCCCGCCCGCAGGCTGCGCGCCGCCACGGCGCCCTGCTCGGCGGCGTTGGTCCAGTGCTCGATGCGCACGAGGGCGCCCTCGCCCTGGTCGAACCAGCGGGCCACGTCGCCCGCCACCACCACGCCCTCGGCGGCGTGCAGGGTGGCGTCGGCCACCACCCCGTCGGCGAGCTCGAGCCCCGATCCCTCCAGCCACGCCGTGGTGGGCACCACGCCGATGCCCACCACCACGACGTCGGCGTCGAGCACCGTGCCGTCGTCGAGGGCCACGCCGCCCACGGCGCCGCCGTTCGCGCCCGCCACCAGCCCGGCGACGCCCACCCCGGTGCGCAGCTCGACCCCGTTGGCGCTGTGCAGCGCGCCGCACGCCGCCCCCATCTCCTCGCCGAGCACGCGCGCCAGCGGTTGTGGGAGCGCCTCCACCACCGTGACGTGCGCCCCGCGGGCCCGGCAGGTGGCGGCCACCTCCGACCCGATGAAGCCCGCCCCCACCACGACCACGCGGACCGCCTCCCCGATGACGGCCCCCAGGGCGATGGAGTCCTCGAGGGTGCGCAGCACGTGCACCCCGGACAGGGCGGGCGCCCCGGGGAGGGGGCGGGGCTGCGCGCCGGTGGCCAGCACCAGCCCGTCGAAGCCCACGAGGGCCCCGTCGTCGAGCTCGAGCGTGCGCCCGTCGAGGTCGAGCCGCTCGGCCCGATGGCCGAGGCGCAGGTCCAGGCCGAGCGCGGCGAGCTTCTCGGGGGGGCGCAGCACCACGCGCTCGAGCCCCCACGAGCCCGCCAGGAACTGCTTCGACAGCGGCGGGCGGTCGTAGGGGACGTGCGGCTCGGCCCCGATCAAGGTGATGGTGCCGCCGTGGCCCTCGGCCCGCAGGGTCTCGGCGGCCCGCAGCCCCGCCAGCGACCCGCCCACGATCACCACGGTGGAGCCGGCGTCGAGCGTCATGGGGGCACGACCGTAGCGGTGCGGGGAGGACGTCGGGGCCGGCTCAGGCGCCGAACATCGTCATCCACTGCTCGGGGGTGCGCAGGCGGAAGACGTAGTTGCGCTGGCGCGTCTCGCCCAGCGTGGCCGACGGCTCGGGGGCGTAGAGGTGACCCGGGTACAGCACCGTGTCGTCGCCGAAGCGCGCCAGGCGCGTCGTGAGCGACTCGTACATCTGCTCGGGGTCGCCCCCGGGGAGGTCCGTCCGGCCGCAGCCGTCGAGGAACAACGTGTCGCCCGACACCAGGCGGCCGTCCACCACGAAGCACTGGCTGCCGGGCGTGTGGCCCGGCGTGTGCACCAGCTCGACGCGCACCTCGCCCACGGTGACGACGTCCCCGCTGTCGTGGCGCTCGAGCTCGGACTCCGTCACCCCGGTGGCCCGCACCACCCACTGCGCCTCGTCCTTGTGGACGTGCACGGGGACCTGGGCCGACTCGAGCAGGTCGGTCACCCCCTCGATGCGGTAGCCCATGAGGTCGCCGCCCACGTGGTCGGGGTGGAAGTGGGTGGCGAGCACCCCGGCACAGCGCATGCCGTCGGCGGCCAGGACCTCCAGGAGGCCGGCGACGTCGTAGGCGGGGTCCACGACCAGCGCCGCCCCCTCCTGGCGGTCGCCGATGAGGTAGGCGAAGTTCACCATCTGGCGGGCCACGGGGTCGGTGGTGGCGAAGTCGCGCCCCGACAGGAGCTGGCGGAAGTAGAGGCGGTCGTCGGCCATGCCCCGATCGTAGGGGTGGCGCCCGGGCCGGGGGGCCGGCGGCGGCCCCGGCCTACAGTTGGAGCGACCAAGGGGGTGGCGATGACCCGGTGGGGCGTGGCCGACATGCTCCGGGCCCATGCGGTGGAGTTCGGCGACAAGCCGATGTTCCGGTTCCGGGACACCACCGTGTCGTGGCACGAGCATCTGCAGCGGGCCTGCCGGGTGGCGAACGCGCTGCGCGGCGAGGGCGTGGGGCCCGGGAAGAGGGTGGCGTTCCTCGACCGCAACGGCCTCGAGTACTTCGAGGTCCTCTTCGGGGGGGCGCTGGTCGGCGCGGTGAACGTGGCCGTCAACTGGCGCCTGTCGCCCCCGGAGATGGCGGCCGTCATCGACGACGCCCGGGCCGAGATCCTCGTGGTCCATCCCGAGTTCGTCCCCTGTCTGGCCGCCATGCAGAGCGGGCTGCCGTCGGTGTCGCGGGTCGTGGTCCTGGGTGACGCCAAGGCGGGCGCCGATGCGGGCGGCGCGTCGGACCTGGCGCGGCGGGCCGGCTACGAGGACTGGCTGGCCGACCGCCCCACGAGCGATCCCGGCTACCGGGGTGACCCCGGGGAGGTGGCCCTGCAGCTCTACACCTCGGGCACGACCGGCCTGCCCAAGGGCGTCATGCTGGCCAACGCCAACCTGACGGTGATGCTCGAGCAGGCCGCCGGCGACGCCTTCGAGATCAGCGGGGACACCGTGAGCCTGGTGGCCATGCCGCTGTTCCACATCGGCGGCTCGGGCTGGGCGCTGTGCGGGATGTCGCGCGGCGGGACCTCGGTCATCCTGCGCGACATGGACCCGAACGAGCTCCTGCGCCTGGTGGCGGCCGAGCGCGTCACGCACGCCTTCCTGGTACCGGCCGTGCTCATGGTGCTCCTGTCCATGCCCTCGATCGCGGACACCGACCTGTCGAGCCTCGACACCATCTTCTACGGGGCCTCCCCCATCGCCGAGGACGTGCTCGCCCGGTGCATCGAGGTGATCGGGTGCCGGTTCGCCCAGGTCTACGGCATGACCGAGACCACCGGCGCCATCGTGCGCCTCCCCCATGAGGACCACGACCCCAACGGGCCACGCCGCCACCTGCTGCGCGCCGCGGGCAAGGCGCTGCCCGGGGTGGGGATCCGCATCGCCGACCCCGACTCCGGCGCGGCGCTGGGCCCGGGGGCGGTGGGCGAGATCCAGACGCGCTCGCCGCTCAACATGCTCGGCTACTGGGACAAGCCCGAGGAGACCGCCCGCTGCCTGGGCACGGACGGGTGGCTGCACACCGGCGACGCCGGCTACCTCGACGAGGACGGCTACCTCTTCCTCCACGACCGCATCAAAGACATGATCGTGTCGGGCGGCGAGAACATCTACCCGGCCGAGGTGGAGAACGTCCTGCTGGCGATCCCGGGCATTGCCGACGCGGCCGTCATCGGCGTGCCCGACGACAAGTGGGGCGAGACCGTCAAGGCCGTCGTGGTGGGCGCCCCGGGCGCCGCGCTCGACGGGGCGTCGGTCATCGCCGCCTGCCGGGAGCGCCTGGCCCACTACAAGTGCCCGACGTCGGTCGACGTGGTCGACTCCCTCCCCCGCAACCCGACCGGCAAGATCCTCAAGCGCGAGCTGCGCGAGCCCTACTGGCGCGGCCGCGAGCGCCGCATCCACTGACGTGGGAGGCACCGCCACCGACCACGCGCCGCCGCCCCCGGGCCCGGCCGACCTCGACGCCGAGCTGCTCGCCGTCCTGGGCAGCGCGTCGGGCAGGGCCGACCCCTATCCCCACTACGCCCGCATGCGGGAGGGCGCGCCGCTGTTCCTCTCCAGCATCGGCAGCTGGATCGTCACCCGCTACGCCCACTGCCAGCAGGTGCTGCGCGCCCCGCAGTTCGCCAAGAACGACGACGAGGAGGCCCTGGCCCGCATCCGGGTCGAGCGCTGGGGGATCCCCGCCGAGGAGATCGCCGCCTTCATGGCCTTCTTCGACGCCCGCCAGTCGATGCTCACGCTCAACCCCCCCGACCACACCCGCCTGCGGGGGCTGGTGGCACGGGCCTTCACGCCCAACACCGTGGAGGCGCTGCGCCCCCACGTCGAGTCGCTCTGCGACGGGCTGCTCAGCTCGGTGGCCGAGCGCGCCGCGGGCGGCGCGGCCGTCGACGTCATGCAGGTACTCGCCTTCCCGTTCCCGGTGGCGGTCATCGGCGAGCTGCTGGGCGTCCCCGGCGAGGACCGCCCCCGGTTCCAGGGCCTGGTGCGCACGGCCACCGCCCTGCTCGAGCCCATGGCCAGCCTCGACGACCTGCGCGGCGCCCGGGACGCCCGCCTCGTCATGGAGGAGTACTTCCGGGAGCTGATCGCGGAGCGCCGCCGGGCACCCCGCGCCGACCTGCTCTCCGAGCTCATCGCCGTGTCCGACGGGTCGGACCGCCTGCGCGAGGACGAGGTCGTCTCCACGGCCATCCTCCTCTTCGCGGCGGGGTTCGAGACCACCACCAACCTGATCGGCAACGGGCTGCTCGCCCTCGTGCGCCACCCCGACCAGCTGGCGCGGCTGGCGGCCTCGGTCGAGGACCCCGCCGCCGTGCAGCGCGCCGTGGAGGAGCTGTTGCGCTACGACAGCCCGGTGCAGCTCGACGGGCGCGCCGTGGCCCGCCCGGTGGAGGTGGCCGGCCGGCACTTCGAGGCCGGGGAGAGCGTGATGACGCTGTTGGGGGCGGCCAACCGCGACCCCCGGCGCTTCACCGACCCCGAGCGCCTCGACCTGACGCGCGACGAGGGCCCGCCCATGAGCTTCGGCAGCGGCATCCACTACTGCCTGGGCGCCGCCCTGGCCCGGGCCGAGGGCCAGGCCTGCTTCGCCCGCCTGCTGGCCCGCTTCCCCACCGTGGAGCTGGCCGGCGAGGTCTCCTACCGGGACTCGATCACCTTGCGGGGCCTGACCGCCCTGCCGGTGACGCTGACCCCGGCCTGAGCGGGCCCGGCCCCGGGGGCCCCGGGCCCGCTGGGAGCGCCGGTCACAGCGGCAGCGTCTCGGACCCGTCGCCCCCGTCGGGCCCGGGCCCCGCCGTGCCGCGGGGCTCGCCCTCGCCCTCGGCGCGGCCCACGGCCTCGAGCTTGGGCACGAGCTCCTCCACCTGGGCGCGGGTGCGGCGGATGCGCCGGTCGAGCTCGTCCACGATGGCCGTGGCCCGCTCCAGGCGGGCCACCAGCTGGTCGACGTCCACCTCGCTGCGCTCGAAGAACTCCACGATGCCGTCGAGCTCGCGGCTGGCGTCGGTGTAGCTCAGCTCCTCGACGGGGACCTCGGGGCCCGGCCCCGGGCCGCCTGCGGGCGTGCTCGTCATGGCGCTCCCCCGCCCCCCGGCCGGCGCGCCGTGTCCTCCACCACCGACCGCGCCCGGCCGTCGGCGAACCTCGTGACCAGCGTGGCGCCCGCGTCCACGGCGGCCACCGACCGCACCACGGCGCCCTGTCCGTCCATGGTGATGGTGTAGCCGCGCTCGAGCTGGCGGTCGACGTCGTAGGCGGCGAGGAGGCGCCGCCACGTGGCCGTGCGGTCCCCGGCGCGGTCGACGACGCCGTGCGCCCCGGCCCCGATGCGCCGCTGGTGGCGCGCCAGGTCGTCCCCGACGAACTGCAGCTGCCGGCGGGCCTGCCCGCCGATCTGGGCCACGGCCCGTTCCAGGTGCTGGCCGTGGCGGGCCAGCTGGTGGCGGGTGGCCGCGCCCAGGCGGAGCCGGGCCGTCCGGTCGCGCCCCGCCGCGCCGGCCAGGACCTCCACCGCCCCCCGGGCCACGCGCGCCCCGCGGTCCAGGGCGTCGGCCCACCACACGGCCACCTGGCGCACGAGCTCCTGGCCGCACGCCGTGGGGGTGGGGAAGGCGCGGTGGGCGACGATGTCGGCCACCGACTGGTCCCCGGTGTGGCCGATGCCGGTCCACAACGGCATGGGCAGCGCGGTGATGGCGCGCGCCACGGCGTCGGCGTCGAAGGCGGCGAGATCCGCCCGCGACCCGCCGCCGCGCACGAGGACCGCCAGCGCGCAGTCGGACTCCCCCACCGAGCGCAACGCCCGGGTGACCGACGCCGGCGCGCCGGCCCCCTGCACGTTGGCGGCGAAGAGGACCACCTCGAAGGCCAGGCCCGAGTGCTGCAGCTGGCCGACGAAGTCGTGGTATCCCTCGGTCCCCCGGCTGGCCACGAGCGCGATGCGCAGGGGCACCGCCGGGACGCCGAGCCCCTTGTTGCGGCCCAGGAGGCCCTCCTCCTCGAGGGCGCGCAAGAGCGCCGCGCGCCGGGCGGCCATCCGGCCCAGCAGGGCGGTGACGTCGATGTCGGTGGCGATGAAGTTGACCTGCCCCTTGGGCGGATAGAACTCCACCCGGCCCCGCAGGGTGACCACGGTGCCGGGCTCGAGGACGATCCCCTGTTGGGCGAGCGACTGCTTGAGGGGGTTCCAGGTGCGGCCCCAGCAGTTGACCCGCAGCACCGGGGTGTCCCGCCCGCGGGCGGTGTCGGGGTCGACGAGGTCGATGTAGCAGTGCCCCGTCCGGTCGCTGATGCTCTGGATCTCCCCCCGCACCCAGACCAGGTGGCTCGTGGGGAACGCCGCCCGCACGGCCGCCGTGACCTGGCGGTACAGGGTGCCCACGGTCAGGGCGTGGGGCGTCTCCCCGAGGTCGAGCCGGCCCGGCTGGGCGTCCATCGGGCAACCCTATCGAGGGGGTGGCGGGCGCCCGCGCCGCGCCGGGGCGCGCGGCCGGTGAGCGCCAGGTGGCAGACTGCACGTGACGGTGAGTCGGCCGGGTGGCCGCACCCTGGGCCCGCCCCCGGGCGGGGACCAGCGGTGAGGAAGGTCGGGGCTCCGCAGGGCAGGGTGCTGGCTAACGGCCAGTCGGGGCGACCCGAAGGAAAGTGCAACAGAGAGCAGACCGCCGATGGCGGGCGACAGCCCGCACAGGCAAGGGTGAAACGGTGCGGTAAGAGCGCACCAGCGACCGGGGTGACCCGGCCGGCTCGGTAAACCCCACCCGGAGCAAGGCTGAACGTGGGAGACGGGTGGCCCGCCCGCCCGCAGGGCACTCCCCAGGTAAGCCGCTGAGATGGATGGCCACCTCGCCCCTCGGGGCGAACAGAACCCCGCCTACAGGCCGACTCACCGTCAACAGCCAAGATGACCAGGGCATTCGCCGGCACGGGCACGTGCCCTGACACGAGGATGAAACAGGAGGTCCGTGTGGAAGGCGAAGAGCTTCGCTGGAGGCTACGCATCCGCCGGACATTCGGCGTGCCCAACATCGTGTCTGACGAAACGGCGCGGACCCTCGTGGTGGAGGAGATGGCAAAGGTCAATCGCCAACGCGCTGGTTAACGCCGTCCCAAG
>DATJBC010000192.1:0-11337 GCA_035515515.1 Acidimicrobiales bacterium | reverse complement strand
GACGACGTGGAGGTGGTGGCCACCACCGGGGGGCGCCCGGTCCCCGGGGTCGTGCTGGAGGTGGTGGGAGACGACGGCGCGCCGGTCGGGCCCGGTGTCGTGGGCCGCGTCCGGTTGCGTTCGGCGGCGGCCATGCGCGGGTACGTCGGCGACCTTGGCGCCGGCCAGCTGCTCGACGCCGGCGCCACGGCGTCGGTCCTCGACGCCGCGGGCTGGGTCACCACCGGGGACCTCGGCGCGCTGGGGGAGGACGGCAACCTGCGCCTGGCCGGACGGCGCTCGGAGATGTACATCCGCGGCGGCTACAACGTGTACCCGGCCGAGGTCGAGGCGGTGCTGGGCGAGGTGCCCGGTGTCGCCCAGGTCGCCGTGGTCGGCACCCCCGACCCGGTGCTGGGCGAGATCGGCGTGGCCTTCGTGACCCTGGCGCCGGGCGCCGCGGTGGATCTCGACACGGTGGTGACGGCCTGCCGGGCCCGCCTGGCCGACTACAAGGCGCCCGACCGCCTGTGCGTGGTGGACGAGCTGCCGCTCACCGCCATGGCCAAGATCGACAAGCGCGCCCTGGCCGCGGCAGCCGCCGAGGCCGCCGGGCGTGCACCGACCCCACGACCAGCAAAGGAGCGGGTGACCACATGACCGAGACCGAGGCCGCCGGGACCGAGGCCAAACAGGCGCGCCCTCCCCGCCAGCACACCATCGTGGCCGGCGCCGAGCCCATCAAGCTCGGGTCGATGCTGTTCACCCTGGTGGAGCCGCACCGGGGGAACGAGGTCGCCTACAACCGGTGGTACGAGCGCGACCACTTCTACTCGGGTTGCATGATCGGCCCCTACAACTTCGCGGGGAAGCGCTTCGTCGCCACCGCCGATCTCAAGGCCATGCGCGAGCCCGACTCGTCCCCCGTCACCCAGGAGCCCGGGCGGGGCTCGTACCTGGCCGTCTACTGGGTGCTCGACGGCTACCACGACGTCTGGAACCGCTGGGCCGTCGACCAGGTGAAGGCGCTACACAAGGCGGGGCGGATGTTCGCCGAGCGCGACCACGTCCACACGCTGCTGTACCGCTACGCCTGGGAGTGCCCGCGCGACGCCGACGGCCTCCCCGCCGAGCTCGCCCTCGACCACCCGTCGGCCGGCCTGGTGGCGGTGTTCCACGACCGCGCCGACGGCACCGACCCCGACGAGTTCGCCACCTGGATGGTCCGCGAGCACCTGCCTTCGCTGTTGGCGGGGTCGCCGGTGCGGCTGGTGGTGGCGGCCGACCCGCTGCCGCTGCTCATCGACGCGCCGGGCGACGTGCCCCGCAGCGAGGCCGACGACCGCCGCCAGCTGACGTTGTGGTTCCTGGACACCGCGCCCCAGGGCGCCTGGGACACCGTGCGCGCCCACAGCCGGGCGCTCGAGGCCTCGGGTCGGGCGCAGGTGGTCACGGCCATGCCCTTCGTCCCCACCATCCCCGGCACCGACACCTATACGGATGCGCTGTGGCCGGACCAAGGCCAGAGGAGGTCGTCGTGAGCCCCGACCAAGGACTGCGCACGCCGCCGGCCCAGCGCTTCGTGGGCAGGACGGCCATCGTCACCGGTGCCGGGTCGGGCATCGGGCGCTCCACGGCCATCCGCCTGGCGGCCGAGGGTGCCTCGGTGGCCTGCCTCGACGTGGTGGCCGAGCACCTCGAGGAGACGGTCGAGGCCCTGGCGGTGCTGGGCGCCAAGGCCGTCGCCTACCACTGCGACGTCACCGACGAGGGCCAGGTGAACGAGACGGTGGGCGAGATCGCCTCGGCGCTGGGCCGCCCCGACGTCCTGTGCAACGTGGCGGGCATCGGGACGTTCGCCCACACCACGGAGATGCCCCTCGCCACCTGGGAGCGGATCCTGGCCGTGAACCTCACGGGGACCTTCATCATGTCCAAGGCCACGCTCCCGCACCTGCTCGAGGCGGAGGGGGGCAACATCGTCAACGTGGCCTCCACCTCGGGGCTCATGGGCGCGGCGTACTCGGCCGCCTACTGCGCGTCCAAGGGCGGCGTGGTGATGTTCACCAAGGCGCTCGCCGTCGAGTACGCCGACCGCGGCGTGCGCGTGAACGCCGTGGCGCCCGGCGGCGTGGACACCCCGCTCATCGCCAGCTTCCAGCTGCCCGAGGGCGGCGACCGCAAGCACATCTACCGGATCACGAGCCGGATGGGCTTCTGCACCCCCGACCAGGTCGCCGCGGCCATCGCCTTCCTGGCCTCCGACGAGTCGGCCTACACCACGGGGTCGGTGCTGGCCGTGGACGGCGGCATCACCGCCTGACGGGGGGCACCGTGGCCCGGAGCACGATGTACATCGTCACCGACGTGGCGCCCTACCCCGACGGGCCCGCCGGGGTCCACGGGGTGCTGCCCCAGGCGGCCACGGCCCTCGCCGAGCTCGCCCTCCTCGAGTCGCTCGAGCCCCGTGCCGCCCCGGTGGGCGCCATCGCGGCGGAGGCACTGGGGGCCGGCGGGGTCCTCGCCCTGTTCACCATCGGCGAGACCCCGTGGTCGCCGTCCCAGCGCGCGGCGATCAGCGACGGGGTGCGCTCGGGGCGCCTGGGGATCCTGGGCGTGCACGCCGCCACCGACGCCTGCCGGGCGTGGGACGACTACGGCCGGCTCCTGGGGGCGCGCTTCGACGGCCACCCGTGGACGGCCACCTTCGACATCGACGTGGTGGACCGCGACCACCCCAGCACCCGGCACCTGGGCTCGGTGTGGCAGTGGCACGACGAGGTCTACCTCTTCGCCGACCTGCGACCCGACGCCCGCGTCCTGTTGCGGGTGGCCGAGGGCCAGCTCGACATGAGCGTCCCCGGGGCACGCGTGCCCGCCTGCGGGCTGCCGCTGGCGTGGTCCTTCGCCGAGGGCGAGGGGCGCGTCTTCTACAGCTCGCTGGGGCACTTCCCCGGGGCGTGGGAGACCCCCGGCTACCTGCGCCACCTGCAGGGTGGCCTGCGCTGGGTCCTGGGCACCGAGCCCTGACGTGCTCCACGTCGTCGACACCGTCGAGGTCGACCCCGGCCGGGCCGGCGACTACCTGGCGCTCGTGGGGACCCTGGGCGTCACGGTCATGACCGACGCCGGGGCGTCGCTCGTGTCGTGCGCGGCCACGTCCGCGGAGATCGGCGCGCCCGTGGGCGTCCAGGTGGTGTGGGGGTGCGAGGGCTACCCGGCGTGGAACGAGATCCGCATGCGCCTCGTCCTCGACCCTCGCTGGCACGAGCTCGCCAGCCGGGCCGCCGCCCTGCGCCTGGGCGGCACGAGGCGCTTCTACACGCCCCTCGACCTGCGCGGCGCGCCGACGGCCCCGGGCTAGGCACGGTCTCCCGTGCTCCGGCGCTTCGAGCTCTACGCCGTGCCCCCCGACGCGTCGCCCGAGGACGTCCGCACGCTGGCGCGGGCCTGTCGCGACAGCGGGCGCTACATCCCCGAGGTGCTCGACTCCGCCGTGGGCGCCAACCGCTCCGATGCGCCGGTGCGCGTCGTGTGGGAGCACGCTTACGCCTCGCCCGAGGCGTACCGGCGTTACATGGTGCACCCGTACCACGCGGCGGTGATCGACCGGCACGTCCTGTCGGACAGCCCCGAGCGCATCGTGGCCGACGACACCCTCGGTGCCGGACTGGTCGGCTACGTGTGCGACGAGCCGCGCTACAAGATGACGACCGGCGTGCGCCGGGTTGTCCTCCTGCGCGTCGACCGCGAGGCCTCCCCGGCGGAGCTGCGCGCCATGTGCGCGCACCTCGAGGCGGTCCCGGAAGCCGTCCCCACCATGACGGTGTCGGTGGTGGGCGCCAACACCCTGGGATCGGCGTGGTTCGACGGGGTCACGCCCATCACGGGCCCGCCCCGGTGGACGCACCTGTGGGAGCAGGGCTTCGCGGAGCTCGCCCAGCTCGAGGCGTACCGGGACGGGCCGTCCGAGCTGGCCGCGGCCGAGCGGGCGGGCTGGGACGGCTGGCGCGACGGCGTGGTGGTGCGCTCCGCCCACGTCTTCTACGAGATCGACGCCCTCGGCCCCTGACCCCGGCCGTCGGGCCGCCAGGTCGTGTGCGGAGGGGGCCGGTACGCTGGCCGTAATGGGGTGGCACTACGAGGAGTCCACGCCCACCAGGGGGGAGCGGCGCCCGCACCCGGCGCCCGGGGACCACCCTGGTCGGCTCGCGCCGGCGCGCCGTGTCCGGCGCCGCCCCACCGGGGGCAACAGCTCGCTCGTCCTGGTGGTGGCGCTGGCGTGCATCGCCGTGGGCAGCACCGTGGTCGCCCTGGGCATGGCGGGGGCCCCGGCGCCCGCCGGCGCCTCGGCCCACCACGCCGAGGCCCACCGCGCGGGCGCCACGCCCGCGGCGGCGCTGCCCCCCGTCGTCATCCCACCCGCGCCCAGCACCACGGCGGCCGCCGACGTGGCCGCCGCCGGGACGCCGGCGTGGGCCGGCTCGCTCGTCCCGCCGGTGGCCAACGGCGCGCCCTCGAACATCACCGACCCCTCGGTGGCCGCCACCGCCATCGTGAAGACGCTCCCGCTCTACGCCGCCCCCGGTGCGCCCGCGCCGGCCCACACCCTCCCCAATCCCAACTACCTGGGTGCGCCCCTCGTGCTCCTGGTCACCGGCTACCAGCCGGGGTGGGTCCAGGCGTACGTGCCCATGCGGCCCAACGGCGCCACGGCGTGGGTCCCGGCCGCCGACGTCACCTTCTCGTTCGTGCCCGACCACATCGTGGTGAGCCTCTCGGCGCGCCGGCTCACGCTGTTCCACGACAACGCCCCGGTGTTCACCACGCCCATCGCGCCCGGGGCGCCCTCCTCGCCCACGCCCACCGGCTCGTTCTTCGTGGCCTACATCGTGAAGCTCACCGACCCTGGCGGCCCCTACGGGCCCTGGGCGCTCGGCACCTCGGCCTTCTCGAACACCTACTTCAACTTCGAGGGAGGACCGGGGCAGGTGGGCATCCACGGGACCGACCAGCCGTGGGTGATCGGCAGCTACGCCAGTCACGGGTGCGTGCGCCTGCCCAACACGGCCATCACCACCGTGGCCACCCAGGTCGTCCCGGGCACCCCGGTCGAGATCGGCCCCTGACGGCGCCCCCGTGGGGAGCCACAGCGAGGAGGACGCCGTGGACGGGTATGTGCTCACGGTCCAACGGGTCATCGCCGCGCCGCCCCAGGCCGTCTTCGAGGTGTTGGCGGATGCCGGCAAGCACCACCTGATCGACGGGTCGGGGATGCTCCAGGGGGCCAACCACGGCGCCGGCCAGCGCCTCGCCCTCGGGTCGAGCTTCGGCATGGGGATGAAGATGCTGGTGCCGTACTCGACGGTGAACCGCGTAGTGGAGTTCGAGGAGAACAGGCGGATCGCCTGGAAGACCGGCCCCACCGGCTTCATGGGGAGGCTGGTGGCCGGCCGGGTGTGGCGCTACGAGCTCGAGCCCGTCGACGGCGGGACCCTGGTGCGCGAGAGCTGGGACATCACCGGCGACCACCAGCGTGTGCTGCTCAAGCTGGGGGGCATCTACTCGGGCAAGACACGCCGCGACATGGAGCGCACCCTCGAGCGCCTGAGCGAACTGCTGGCCCCCGCCCCGGCGTCCGAAGCGCCGGGGGAGGCCGCCCCCGAACGCTGAGGGGCCGGCACCGGCCGCGTGCCGTAGCGTGCTGCGCGTGCCGACGGTCACGGTCAACGGGATCGAGCTGTACTACGAGCGGGCCGGGACCGGGCCGCACCTGCTCGTCGTCAACGGTTCGGGTGCCACCCTCCGCACCAGCGCGCCGCTCATCGAGGTCTTCACCCGCCGCTTCGATGTGGTGGCCCACGACCAGCGCGGCCTGGGCCGCACCCAGGTGGTGGAGGGCCCCTACTCGATGGGGGACTACGCGGCCGACGCCCTCGGGCTCTTGGACGCCGTGGGCTGGCCGTCGTGCCGGGTGGTGGGCGTGAGCTTCGGCGGCATGGTGGCGCAGGAGCTGGCCGTGACCGCCCCCGAGCGCGTCGAGCGCCTGGCGCTGTTGTGCACCTCGCCCGGCGGGGAGGGCGGCTCGTCCTTCCCGCTGCACAAGCTGACCGCGATGGACCCCGCGCAGCGCGCCGCCATCTCCCGCCAGCTGCTCGACGCCCGCTTCACCCCGGACTGGCTCGACGAGCACCCCGAGGACCGGGCGCTGACCGAGCTCATGGCCCGCCGCTCGCCCGAGGACGAGCCCGAGATCGTCCGCTACGGCATGGCCATGCAGCTCGAGGCCCGACGCCACCACGACGCCTGGGACCGCCTGGAGCGCATCACGTGCCCCACGTTCGTGGGGGCGGGGCGCTTCGACGGCATCGCGCCCTTGTGCAACGCCGAGGCCATGGCCGGCCGCATCCGCGGCGCGTCGCTCCACGTCTACGAGGGCGGTCACGCGTTCTTCGTGCAGGACGCCCGCGCCCTCCCCGACGTCTTGGGCTTCCTCGAGTCCTGACGGACGACACCCCGGACGAATCGGCAGCGACGCGGCTACGGGCTCTGCCACGAGAAGAGGAGCGATGGAACCACAACCGGGATGGGACAGCGCATTGGGGATCAGGGTGGAGGAGCTGACCGCCACGCGGGTCGTGGCTTACGTCGACATCGACGAGCGGCACCAGCAGGCGTACGGCATCGTCCACGGCGGTGTCTGGGCCTCGGTCGTGGAGTCGGTCGCCAGCCACGGTGCGGCCTTCGCCGCCCGGGAGATCACCGGCGAGATGGCCGTCGTCGGGGTCGCCAACGCCACCGACTTCCTGCGCCCGCACCGCGCCGGGCGGGTGCGGGCCACCGGCACGCCGGCGTTCACCGGGCGCTCCCAGCAGGTCTGGCTGGTCGAGATCGCCCGCGAGAGCGACGGCAAGCTGGTGGCCCGGGGGCAGCTGCGGCTCCAGAACCTGGCGGCTCCCCCGGACCGTCGAGACTGAGGCGCCCGGGCAGCCGCCGCGCCGAGGGGCCCTCAGGACGTCGCCCGGACGAGGTCGGCGACGATGCCGGCGAGCTCCTCTCCCCGCTCCTCGGGGACGAAGTGCCCGGCGCCGGCGAGGACGCGGTGGTCCAGTCCCGCCGCCCCCGGGACGTGTTGTTGGAGCACGGCCTCCCAGCCCCGGGTGGCGGGGTCGCCGTCGGTGAAGGCCGTGAGGAAGGGGCGCCGCCACTGCGCCAGCGCCTCCATGGTCGAGCGGTTGGCGCGGGCGCCGGCGCTGTGGGGCGACAGCGGGATGAGCGCCGTCATCTGGCGCAGCCCGGCGCCGTAGCGGGCGTCGGGGAAGGGGGCGTCGTAGGCCCTGGCCACCTCGGGGGCCAGCGCGCCCGCGCCAGCCGACAGGAACAGGCTGGGCACGAGGTCGGGCGTGTGCTGGCAGTACTGCACGTAGTCGAGCAGGGCCTCCTCGATCACCATGCGCCCCGGCCCCGCGCCGTGGTTGGCCCACGTGAGCCGCCCCTCGAGGCCGGGGTCACAGGTGTGCAGGGCGGTGTTGGTGGCCACCACGCGGGCGAAGCGGTCGGGCGCCGCCGCCAGCGCGCCGAGCCCGATGGGGCCGCCCCAGTCCTGGACCACGAGCGTGGCGTCGTGCAGGTCGAGGTACTCCACCAGGCTGGTGGTCCACTGGATGTGACGCCGGAGGGTGTACTCGGTGCGGTCGGCGGGCTTGTCGGAGCGCCCGAAGCCGATGTGGTCGGGGGCCAGCGCCCGCAGGCCCCGCGCCACCAGGACGGGCACCGCCGTCCGGTACAGGTACGACCACGTCGGCTGGCCGTGGAGGAGCAGCACCACCGGCGCCCGGGCGTCGCCGGCGTCGACGTAGTGCATCCAGCGCTCTTCCACGCCGTCGGCCCGCACCGGGGCGTAGCGGGGCTCGAAGGGGTAGCCCGCCAGCCCCTCGAAGCGCGCCTCCGGCGTGCGCAGGACCCCGGCGCCCAGGGGGCCGCGTTCGGGGCGCGCCGGGCCGTCGTCCACCGTCGCCGCCGTCGCCGGGACCCTCAGGACGGAGACGGGGCGTCGGGGCCGCCGTGGGCCTTCTTGGCCTCCATCCAGCCCTTGACGGCGGGTGCGAAGTTGGCCGGGTTGTAGACGTCCTCCTCCGAGGAGAAGCGCATGTCGCCGGCGTAGGTGAGGATCGTGACGTTGGCGGCCTGGTACACCTGGCCGTCACCGGGGTCGTTGAAGCGGTTCTCGATCTGGCAGATCCACCAGCCCCGCTGCTCGTCGCACACGCACCAGTCGTGGGGGAACATCGTCATCTCGGTGTTGGGCCACTCGGCCATGGTCCTGGAGATCCACTCGAGGATGCGCTCGCGCCCTTCGAAGCGGCCGAAGAGGTGCTCGATGTACACGGCGTCCTCGGTGAACAGGTCCGCCCACGGGCGCCAGTCGCCGCTGCGCCCCGCCTCGGTGGCCACCGCCACGTAGTTGTCGTGCGCCCGCTGCAGCTCGGCGCGGTCCCAGCGGGGCCGGGCCGGGTCGCTCGCCATCGGCCGGCGGTCAGTCCAGCGCCAGGCCGGCGGCCCCCACGAACAGGTCCCGAGCCAGCGCGGCGTCTCCGGTCACCACGGCGGCCAGCGTAGCGGGGTCGACGCGGTTGGCCACGAGGCGGCAGAACTCCACGGCGTCGACCACGATGCGGACGTCGACGGGGCCCTCGTTGACGACGGCGGTCCCGTCGGCCGACGACAGGCCGAGGCCGCGCTGCCAGGTCCCCCCGCCGGGGCCGGTGAGGACGATGCGGGCCGAGCGCCCCTCGCCCGAGCGCTCCGTTCGGGCCAGCGCCGCCGGGAGCAGGCTGACGGCCAGCGACGTCATGAGCGCCAGGGTGGCGGCCCCGGGGGGCTCTAGGCCGCGGCCGGTGGCGCGCCGGATGTCCTCCTCGTGGGTCCACAGCTCGAAGGTGCGCACCACCAGGAACGGCCCCAGTCCCAGACGCAGGCCGTAGAGGGCGACCGGGCGCTCGCCGTCCCCCGACGACGGCGCCAGCCCGGCCAGAAGCCGCGCCGTGCCCGCCACCGCCGCGCGCCAGGCGTCGAGCGTCTCGGCGGGCGGACGCCGCGCGTGCTCGTGGGCCAGGGGGTCGGTGGACCCGACGTGGTCGGCGCTCGCCTCGCGACCCTCCGGGGCGCGCAGGGCGTCCTGGAAGTCGCGCTCCACGCCGATGAGATGGCCGACGACGCCCTGGACGGAGAGGCCCCGGATGCACGGACGGCGCCACTCGCCGTCCCCGAGCGAGCCGAGCAGCGCCCCGAGGGATGCCGCTGCGTGGGCCAGGGCCTCGGCGGGGGAGATCGGCTCGGGGTCGTCCACGGGCCGGCCGGCGCCGCGTGCCGCCAGGGCAGCCGCCATGACGGCGTCCGCCAGTGCGGCCGGGGGGCGCTGGGCGTTGCCCTCGGCGAGGGCGTAGCGCAGCTCGTCGAGGGCGTCGCGAGCGGACCGGTGGTCGTTCATACGAGCTCCAACAGCGTGGCGTCGAGCCAGGACTGCAGTTTGGCCTGGGCCAGCCGCAGCCGTGACTTGGCCGTCCCTTCCGGGATGCCCAGGGTGGTGGCGACCTCGCGGTGGGTCAGGCCGTTGAAGTAGGCGAGCTCGACGGCCTCGCGTTGCTCGGCCGGCAGCCGGCTGATGGCGTCGCGCACGGCGTCGGACAGCACCGCGCTCTCGGCCTCGTCGCTCGGCCCCGGTCCCGCCTGGGGGTGGAGGCGCTGGTGCCGGTGCTCGCGCTCGGCGCGGCGCCCCTCGCGGCGCATGGCGTCGATGGCCCGCCGCTGGGCGTGCACGCCGAGGTAGGCGCGCAGCGACCCGCGGTCGGCGTCGAAGCGCTCGGGGTGCTGCCACAAGGTGACGAACACCTCCTGGGTCACGTCCTCGGCGACGGCGGAGTCCCCGGTGAGGCGCCGGGCCAGCCCGAAGACCAGCGAACCGTAGCGTTGCCAGATCTCGGCCAGCGCCTCGTCGTCACCGGCAGCCAGCCGGGCGGCGAGCAACGCCTCGAGCGAGTCCACGGCGCGCACGATACTTGCCGGGTCCCGTGCACGCGGGGTGGCCGCCGCCGACGCGGCGGGGGCGGGCGCACGCTCGGGCCGCTCGCGGGCGAGGACGGTGTTCACGCTCTCGTGCCTGGCCTGACGATCGACCGGCCCCGTTCCCGGTGCACGGAGCCTCCCTTCGACATCTCCGTTGCAGTTCCCTGACAGTTCGGTGACGGGGCCCCCGCTGGATCACCCGCCGCGCCCACGCGTCTCGCCCCTGGCCCTGGCGGCGGCCGCCCACGCGCGGGGCCCCGGCCCGCCTCCCGGGGCCCGGGGAGCGGTGGTGGGCCAGTGATCCGCGGCGCGGGGCGCGGGCGAATGACAGGACGACGGGCCCCGCCGGCGGGCCCCCGCGACAGGAGTCGCCCATGGCCGTCGTCACCCACACCGTTCTGTCCGGCGTGACCCCCGAGCAGTACGACGCCGTGCGGGCCGAGGTCGGCTGGCTGGAGGACGCCCCGGCGGCCGGGCTCGTCCTCATGACCTGGTGGGAGGGCGGCGACTGCCACAACCTCGACGCCGGGGAGAGCGAGGCCGCCTCCGGCGCCTTCGGGGAGGGCCTGCTGGGCCCGGCCATGGCCAAGGTCGGCGTCACGGCCGAGCCCGCGGTGACGTCCTTCCCGGCGCACGAGGTCTACGCGCCCAGGGCCCTCACCGTCACCACCGGCTGACACGCAGCACCGAACGGCACGACACCGCAACGACCCGAAGAGAGGAGCTCCCATGGGGGCAGACGACAACATCAAGACCATCCAGTCCGTGTACGAGGCGTTCGGCCGAGGCGACGTCGGGGCGATCCTGGACAACGTCACCGAGGACGTCGACTGGGCCACCGACACCAACTCGCCCGCCGCCCCCTGGTACGGGGTGCGCCACGGCCACGACGGCGTGACGTCGTTCTTCGAGGCCTTCGGCTCCGCCATGGAGGTGGACGAGTTCACGCCCCTCACGGTCGCCGCCAACGAGGACTCGGTCCTCACGGTGGTGCGCTGCCGGGCGCGGGCGCGCGCCACGGGCCGCGCCATCGACATGAACCTGCACCACTACTTCCGCTTCCGGGGCGGGAAGGTCTTCTACTACCGGGGCACCGAGGACGTCGTGCAGACCGAGGCCGCCCTCGGGGCCTGACCTCGCACGCCGCGCCCAGCGTGGGGTAGGTGACGGCCGTCGTCTGCGCCCGCGCCGGGCGGCGCCACGGGCACCGGGGCTGGCAGCGGCGGCTGACGCCCTCCCTCCGGCCCGGTGCCCGCCGCCCCGCGCCGGCGGTCAGCGGGGGAAGGGGCGCCC
>DATJBC010000191.1:0-6175 GCA_035515515.1 Acidimicrobiales bacterium | reverse complement strand
GGTGGTCGTGGTGGCCGGCAACCTCGTCGACCCCCGCGACGGGCGCGGCGTGGCCGGCGCCACCGCCGCCGCGCTCGACGCCCATCCCCGACTGGCCGGCGCCCTCGAGGCCTTCCTCGCCGGCGAGGACCGCCGCGTCGTGGTCATCCCCGGGGAGGCCGACGGCGCCCTGGCGGCCGAGCCCGAGGCGCTCCTGTCCCGGGGGATCGAGGTGGCCCCCGCGCTCGACCTGTCGCTGGCCACCGGGGCGGGCACACGCCGGGTGCGCGTGGAGGGCCGCCTGCCGGGCGGGGCCGTCCGGGGCGCCACGGCGGGCGCCCTCACCCTGGCGCCCAACCCCGACGCCCCCTGGCAGGAGGGCCTCGAGCGCCTCGTCGACCCGGCCGGCACGCCGCGCTTTCTCACCTCGCGCCTGCTCTACCGGCGCTTCGCCCGCCTGGCGTGGTGGCTGCTCGTGCCGTTCGCCGTGGCCCTGGCCCTGCGCCTGAGCTTCGTGACGGTGGCGCTCAACCACCTCGTCTTCGGGCACCCCGCCCCCACCCGGGCCATCAGCCGGGCGCACGAGGCGGGATGGGGGCCGCGTCTGTTGTCGGCCGCGCTGGTGTGCGCGGCCGAGCTGGTCATCCTGGCGGTCGTCCTCGGATGGGTGGCCCGCAAGGCGTGGCGCACCCTGGGGGGCGGCGACCTCGTCCCGGGCGGGCCCGAGGGGCTCTCCGCGGGAGGGGCGACCGCCAACGACGCCGTGCGCGACCGCGCCCGGGGCGCGTGCCAGGGCGGGTACGCCGGGCTGGTGAGCGGGGCCACCCTGCAGGCCGAGCTCACCCACCTGGGCCCCGGCTTCTTCGCCTGCCCCGGGCCGGCGGGCGAGGTGGTGGAGGAGCGCCGCGGCCGTCTGGGCATGCTGCCCGTGTTCGCCTCGTGCCGGCAGCTGGGGTGGGTGGAGCTCGAGACCGGCGCCGAGCTGCACGCCCGCCTGCTGCTGGCGCGCACCGAGCTCCCCGCCGCCACCCTGTTCGAGCGCATGGCGGCGACCGGCCAGGGTGCGCACGACGCCCACCCCGTGGTGGTGGCCGCCCACCCCCACGGCGGGTCGTGGCCGCCCCCGCCGGACCTGGGCGTCCTGCGGCGGCGGTCGCGCCGGGTGCGACGGTGGGCGGCGGCGGCCATCGCCGTGGCCGGGCTGGCCGACCTTCTGACGGCGGTCACCCCGCCGCTGCGCGGCCGGCTGCACCTCGTGCTGGAGCTGCTCCCCTACGGGGCCACCGAGGCGGCCGGCGCCCTGGTGGCCCTGACCGGCATCGGCCTCCTGGCCCTGGCGCGCGGCGTGCGGCGGGGCCAGCGGCGCGCCTTCGTCATCGCCGTGTGGATCCTGGGGGTGAGCCTCGTCCTCCACCTGGCACGGGGCGGCGAGGTGGGGCAGTCGGGGTTCGCGCTGGCGGTCCTCGGGTTCCTGCTCGTCAGCCGGCGCGAGTTCCCCGCCGAGTCGGACCGCCCGTCGCTGCGGTCGGCCGTGGTGGCCCTGGTGGCCGGGGTCCTGGGCATCACCGTCGTGACCACGGCGCTTCTGGAGCTGACGCTGCGCTTCGACTTCGACCGCCCGCACATGCCGCTGTGGCGCGCCGGGCAGGCCGTGCTCGAGCGCCTGGTCGGCCTGCGGGGGGTGGCGCTGCCCGACCGCCTCGACGACTTCCTGGCCCCCGCCCTGCTGGCGGTGGGCGTCGCCCTGGCGGTGCTGGCCGTGGTGCTCGCCACCCGGCCCCTCGTCGACCGACGGCGCACCGCCGGTCGCGCCGCCCAGACCCGGGCGCGCGACATCGTGCGCCGCCACGGCGGGGGGACCCTCGACTACTTCGCCCTGCGCAGCGACAAGCAGTGGTTCTTCCATCGGGACTCGCTGGTGGCCTACGCCATCTACGGCGGGGTCTGCCTGGTCTCCCCCGACCCGGTGGGCCCGCTGAGCGAGCGCGAGCAGGTGTGGGGGGAGTTCCGGCGCTTCGCCGACGCCCAGGGCTGGGTGGTGGCGCTCATGGGGGCGAGCGAGCAGTGGCTGCCCGTCTACCGGGCCACGGGCATGCACGACATCTACATCGGCGACGAGGCCGTGGTCGACGTGCGCGCCTTCTCGCTGGCCGGCGGGCACATGAAGGGTCTGCGCCAGGCGCACAACCGCGTCGCCAAGTACGGCTACACGGTCTCGTTCCACGATCCCGGCCGCCTCGACCGCCGGACCGCCGAGCGCCTCATCCCGCTCATGGCCCAGAGCCGGCGCGGCGAGTTCGAGCGCGGCTTCTCCATGGTGCTGGGGCGGATCTTCGACCCCCGCGACGTGGGCCTGCTGCTGTGCGTCGTCACCGCGCCCGACGGCGCCCCTGCGGCCCTGTGCCAGTTCGTCCCGGCGCCGGGCATCGGGGGCTACTCGCTCGACCTCATGCGGCGCGACCGGGGCGAGCACCCCAACGGGCTGGTGGACTTCGCCCTGGTGTCCACCATCGGGCACCTCCGGGAGCGCGGCGCCCGGGGGCTGAGCCTCAACTTCGCCGCCCTGCGCTCGGTGCTCGAGGGCGAGCGCGGCGACGGGCCCGCCCAGCGGGTGGAGCGCTGGGCGCTCAAGCGGATGTCGAGCTTCCTGCAGATCGAGACGCTGTGGCGCTTCAACGCCAAGTACGGGCCCGAGTGGCTGCCCCGCTACGTCGTGTTCGACACCGCCGAGCACCTCGTGCCCGTCGTGCTGGCCATCTTGCGGGCGGAATCGCTGTCGGAGGTGCCCGTGATCGGCCGCATGATCGCGGCGTCCGAGCGCCGCGCCCACGCCGCGGCCTCGGCCGAGGGCGGGGGACTCGGCGGGGGCGAGTCGCTGCTCCCCTTGGGGGCGCCGCCCGGCCGAGCCGACGGCGGCGGCGACGACCGCGCCGCACCCGAGCCGGTGCAGCCAGTCGAACACCGGTGACCGGCGCCGGGGACATCCGGCGCGCCGTGGTCGACGACGCCGCGGCCATCGCCCGCGTGCACGTGCGGGCCTGGCAGCACGCCTACCCCGGGCTCGTCCCCCAGGACTACCTCGACGCCCTCGACGCCGAGGAGCGGGCCGGAGCCTGGGCGCACGTCCTGGGTACGACGGCGTGGCCGCACACCGGGGTGTTCGTGGCCATTGGCCCCGACACGCGTGGAGGCGCCGACGGGGAGGTGGTGGGCTTCAGCGCCATCAGCCCCAGCCGCGACGAGGACGCCGACCCAACCGCGGTGGGAGAGATCCAGACCGTCTACGTCGACCCCACCGCATGGGGCACGGGGACGGGCTCGCGCCTGGTGGCCCGGACCCTCGACGAGCTACGGGCCGCGGGCTTCCGCCGCGCCACCCTGTGGACACTCGACACCAACGAGCGAGCGCGCCGCTTCTACGAGCGCCGGGGCTGGGCCCTCGACGGCGTAAGCAAGCGCCACGATTGGGGCGCCTTCGTGGCCACCGACGTGCGCTATGTCGTGGAGCTGCGCTGATCCGACCCCCGTTAACAAGCAGGTTGGCTGTCACGGCTGCAACTCGTGTCCCATCTGGAAGACCTTCCGTGACGGCCGACAGCCACACACGCCTGTTCGTCAATATTGGTGGTGACAGTGAGTCCGCGCCGGTGATTCGATCCAGGGTGGTGTCGTGACAGGTTGACACCTCCGCGTCCGAGTTCGCCATCCTGGTACATCAGTTTCGCGCTGCAGACAACATTGACGAGAGAACAGGAACCATCGTGGTTGATGTGAGCAGAAGGCGCCGTGCCTATCTAAGGGTGGCCTCTTGTCTTGCCGTTGCCGTTGGAATGTCGCTGGCTCTCGTTCCGTTCGCGGGGAGGGCATCGAGTGCAATCGTTTGGGCCCCATCGACGGTGTCCTCGAACCCACTCACATCAGTGTCGTGCGCGAACACGGCAGCCCCCGCCATCTCGTGTGTCGCCGGCGATAATGCCGGCAACGTGTATGACTCCACGGACGGCACCACCTGGACTGCGTATGCTCACAATCCCGTATCGACCACAAACGGAGAGCTGGGAATCTCCTGTCCGACGGAAGCATTTTGCGCTGCCGGTTCAAAGTACACGATTAGTTCACCGTCAGAAATCTATGTCATCGATAGTACGGGTACCTGGGTGCAGTCGGCTTCCGACGCGGCTGGGTTTACAGCTGTCTCTTGTTTGACCAGCGAGTTCTGCATGGCCGTCGATGGTGGCGTTGATGGTGGCGGCAGCGCGTTGGCCTATGACGGCCAATCATGGACCCGAACGGCCCCCTCGCTCGAGGGCAACGTCGACGTCTGGATGACAGCAGTGTCATGTGTGTCATCGACAGCTTCGTCGAACGGAGTGTTCTGTCTGGCTGGCGATTCAGTTGGCGTCTACTTCATGTTTCAGAACGGCGCGTGGACAAGAGGCGGCGCGATCGACGGCTTGAATCAGGGAATTGTGGAATCGATCTCATGCGCTTCGGCAAACTCATGTTTCGCCGTCGGTCAAGTTGACGGTTCGCACTGGAACGGATCGAGCTGGACAGCGTTCAGCCAGAATCCGATTGATGAGGCCACGATGGCTTCGGTCTCTTGTCCAACTCCCTCGTTCTGTGCGGCAGTCGACTCAAAGGGTAACTTCCTGTTCTGGAGTGGGACGAGTTGGACCTCTCCCGCCAAAATCACCTCCGATGCCCTTACGTCGGTGTCGTGTCCACGCGTGAACCTCTGCGTGGCTGTCGACAACAAGGGGATGGCCTACACGTACGCAGCGCCGCCTCCGGCTGCCCCCACGGTGACGGGGGTGAGCCCCAGCTCCGGGTCCAGCACCGGCGGGACGTCGGTGACCATCACCGGGACCGGGTTCACCGGGGCCAGCGCCGTCAGCTTCGGCACGACCGCCGCCACCGGCGTGACGGTCAACAGCGACACCTCGGTCACCGCCACCTCCCCGGCGGAGTCGGCGGCCACCGTCGACGTCACCGTCACCACCCCGGCGGGCACCTCGGCGACTTCGAGCGCGGACCAGTTCACCTACACGACGGTGACAACCACCACGACGACGTCGACGACTCGACCACCCACGTCCACCACTGCCGTTACGACCACTCCCCAGCAATCGACACCAGCGCCTACGGTGGCGGCACGATCTGGTTCACTGGCGTTCACCGGCGTCGGGAGGGGCATACGGACAAGTGTCCTGCTCGGTGTGCTGCTGGTCATCCTCGGCATCGCCACATTCGCGTCGACCGAGGTGTTTCGCCGGCTTCGGACCGATGTCCTCGCCCCTGACCTCGATCGACGGCAGCTCGCCGATTCCGAGCTCCTGATGCCGCCGACGTCGGTGCACCCGAAGACCTGGAGAAGTCGGATCACCGTCGGATCCCAGAGCCTCCCGGACACACTCCGTCGCACCGCCAGGCGCGGGAGCCGCTGGCTGCTGGGCCGCTAACGACACCGCAGCAGCCGATGGGCGTGATGGCGTCGAGGTGACGCGCGCCGCCGCGCGTCGACCACGAGCTGGGGCGCTCAGGAGCCGCGACCGCGGCGGAACGACCCCATGAGGCGGCCCTTCTTGGACACGAGCGCCAGGTCGTTCGCCTCGAAGTGCAGGTCGTCGCCCACCAGCGCGCCGGCGTCGTCGTCCGGCGCCCGTGCCGAGTCGGCGGCGTCGAGGGCGCCCATCACCTCGGCGGCGATGTCCGTGGCGCCGTAGGTCGGGCCGGAGGTGTCGTCGACGTCGTCCTCGTCGTCGTCCCCGGTGAGCGGGAAGACGGGCACGGGCTCCATGGTGGTGAGCATGTGGGCGTCCTCCACGTTCAGCGGGGGAGCGAAGAAGTACCCCTGCCCGACGTCGGCGCCCAGCTCGCGCAGCACGCGCACCTGGCGGCCGGTCTCGACGCTCTCGGCCACCGTGCAGATCCCCAACGAATGGCTCACGTGCACGATGGTCTCCACCATGGCCCGGCTCACGCCGGCGGGGTCGGTCAGGCCGCTGATGAGCGTGCCGTCGATCTTCATGGTGTTGATGGCGAACTGGCCCATGCTCTCGATGGTCGACCAGTCCGAGCCGATGTCGTCCACCGTCAGCTGGATGCCCAGGCGGGACATGGCGTGGAGGTCGGCGGCGGCGGCCCCGTCCACGACGCTGGTCTCGGTGATCTCGATGGTGAGGCGGTCGGGGTT
>DATJBC010000190.1:0-32009 GCA_035515515.1 Acidimicrobiales bacterium | reverse complement strand
CCCGGCCGCGGGCCCGGCCGCCGGCCTGCTGGCCGGCAAGCGCCTTCTCGTCACCGGGGTCCTCACCGACGCGTCGCTGGCGTTCGGGGTGGCCCGCCTGGCCCAGGCCGAGGGTGCCGAGATCGTCCTGTCCGGCGCGGGACGCGGCCTGTCGCTCACCCGTCGCACGGCGCGCAAGCTCGAGCACCCGGCCGACGTCATCGAGATCGACGTCACCGACACCGACCACCTGCGCGCCGCGGCCGCGGACCTGCACGCCCGCTGGGGCCGCGTGGACGGCGTCCTCCACGCCATCGGGTTCGCCCCTCCCGACTGCCTGGGCGGCGACATCATGCGGGCCGAGTGGCCCGACGTGGCCACCGCCCTCGAGGTGTCCGCCTACTCGCTCAAGGCGCTCGTGGGCGCGCTGCGCCCCTTGCTGGCGGCGGCGGGACGGTCGTCGGTGGTGGCCCTCGACTTCGACGCCACCGTGGCCTGGCCGGCCTACGACTGGATGGGGGTGGCCAAGGCCGCGCTCGAGTCCCTGGCCCGCTACCTGGCGCGCGACCTGGGGCCCGAGGGGGTGCGGGTCAACCTCGTGGCCGCCGGGCCGGTGCGCACCATGGCGGCCAAGTCCATCCCCAGCTTCTCCTCCTTCGAGGACACCTGGGGCAGCCGGGCCCCCCTCGGCTGGGACGTGAGCGACGCCGAGCCCGTCGCCCGGGCCTGCGTCGCCCTCCTGTCGGACTGGTTCCCCATGACCACCGGCGAGATGCTGCACGTCGACGGGGGCGTCCACGCCATGGGCGCCTGAGCCCCAGGCCCGGTCCCGCGGTGCCGCCGCCCGCGCCGCCCCCTCCCCCGACGCCGGGACCCGGGTCCTCCGGCCCGGAGGAGCCGGTGCCCGGTCCCGCCGCGCCCCCCGGCCCGGCCGAGCTCGCCGCCGCCGGCCTCTACGACCCCGACGCGCCCGACGCCGCCGACCGCCTGGAGCTCCTGCAGTTCCTCGCCGGCGAGGGAGTGACGCTGGCCGACATGGCGGGCGCCGGCGAGCCCGAGGCCCTCGTGGCGCTGGCCGCCCAACGCCCGCTCGGTGGGGGCCAGGCGCTGCTCACGATCGAAGAGGTCGCGGCGGCCGCCCACACCTCGCCCGACCGCGTGATGCGGCTCCGCATGGCGAGCGGGCTGCCCGCCGTGCCGGGCGAGCCGATGGTCCCACCCTCGACGGTCGACGACATGGCGGCCTTCGACGCGGGAGCGGCGCTCTTCGGCGAGGTGCCCACCTTGTCGTTCTCCCGCGTCATGGGGTCCGCCATGGCCCGCGTGGCGGAGGCCGCCGTCAGCCTGTTCCTCATCGAGCGGCGCCCGCAGCTGGTGGACGGCGTCAGCGACGCGGCCCGGGCCCGCGACACCGGGCAGGCCACCGCCGTCTTCATCGGTCTGGCGCCGGCGGTCATGAACAACCTCCTGCGCGAGCACATGGCGCGTGCCATCCGGCGCTCGGTGGCGGAGCGGGCCGACGAGTTCGGCGCCGGCGCGGTCACCGTCGGCCTCGGCTTCGTCGACCTGGTGGGCTCCACCGCCTGGGCGTCGGGGCTGTCGCTGACCGAGCACGCCCTGGCGCTCACGGGGTTCGAGTCAGCGGCCTGGGACATCGCCGCCGCCCACCACGGGCGGGTGGTCAAGCTCATGGGCGACGAGGCCATGTTCATCGCCCCGTCCGCCGTGGACGCCGCCCGCATCGCCCGGGAGCTGTGCCGGGCGGTGGCGGCCGACCCCGCCCTCCCCGAGGCCCGCGGGGCCGTGGGCCACGGGGTGGTGGCCGCCCGCGACGGCGACTACTTCGGGCCCCTCGTCAACCTGGTCGCCCACGCCGTCGAGGTGGCGGAGCCCTCGACGGTGGTGGTGACCGAGGTGGTGCGCGACGCCCTCGAGCGGAACAGGGGCGCCGGCGAGGAGCCCTGGGACGTCAGCGCGCTGAGCGGTGTGGGGCTCCGGGGCGTCGACGACGCCGTGCGGCTCTTCGCCGTGCGCTGAGCGACGCCCCCCGGCCGGGACGGTCAGTCCTCGGCCAGGATCTGGTAGAGCTGCTTGCTGGTGGCCCGCAGCGCTGCGGTGGCCCGCTGCATCTGCTCGGGGTCGCCGAGCCGGGCGATCTGCTTGGCGGCGGCGAACATGGACGCCGCCGCCCGGATCAGCGCGTGGAACTCGCTGTCGTCCTCCAAGCCCACGTTCCACGGCTCCGTGCCCTCCTGCTCGGCGCGCTCGGCGGCCGCCGCCCGGCCTTCGTCGGTGAGCTCGTAGACGCGCTTGCCGTCGCGCTGCTCCGAGCGCACGAGGCCCTCGTCCTCGAACATCTGCAGCGTCGGGTACACCGATCCCGGGCTGGGGCGCCACGTGCCGCCGCTCTTGTCCTCCAGGCGGCCGATGAGCTCGTACCCGTGGGCGGCCCCGTCGGTGAGGGCGAGCAGCAGCGCGGCACGGATGTCGCCTCGCCGCATCCGGCGGCCGCCGCCCCGCCAGCCACCCGGGCCGCGCCAGTCCGGGCCCCAGGGAGGGCGGCCCCGGTGGCGAGCCCTGCGCTGCCGGCCTCCCATGCGCATGTAGTCCTCGTGCATCGATCGCTCCTTCCGGTCGTTGCGGCCGGTCGTTCCGGCCCTCTCTGGGGCCGCGTGGCGGCCCGTCGGGTGAGGCGGGCCGGGGTGCTCCGCCTCACTCTCGATCGCTCTCGATCGCTCTCGACTTTATACGATATATCGCGATCTGCCGCAAGCCGAGGACCTGCCCCCGGGGTCGCCCCGGGGGGAGACGTCTGCCGCGAGCGGTTGGAGGGGTCCTCCCCCGTAGGACATGTTCCCTGGTGAGACCCCCCTGGAGCGCTGCCCGTCGGGGAAGGGCGTGCGCGGGCTCGGCTTCCCCGCCGCCTCCGTGACGGCGCCGAACCGAGATACACCCGCCGTTTCGTGCGACGGCTCCCCCACCGGCATGAGACATGACGGGGCGCCACGCCTTGCCGTCGACATCGACGTGCGAGCCGGACGAGACAATACGGCCGCGCGTCGCAGGCCGACGAGGATGAACCGTCCGAGGAGGGGTAACGCCGGTGCGATCCTTCGCCTCCCCGGAGCACGACCCGTGCGCGGGTCCCCTGGACTCGACGAGTTGGTGTGTACCTCGGGATCGACCATGGGCAGGCCGCCGACGACAAGGCGGGCGCAACGGTGTCGGAGTCGCCGAGCATGGGCCTGGCCCCGCACGGGACCACTGGTGCCCGGATGAGGCGGGGGTGAATCGGCGGAAGACCCAGCCGCGTGGCCGGTGTCCTCGATGGGGTAACTCCGACGACGCGACGGTCTGGGCGCCCCGATGTCGTGCCCCGACCACCACCCCGGATCGGCGTTTCGTCGGATGGTCTGCCGGGCCTCGCCATGCGCGGCCAGTCTGCTGAACTTGCCGAGATGAACGACGTTGGGTATCGCTCGGCAGGGCCTGAGGACTTCACCTTTCTCGCGACGATGCTCGGCGAGGCCGCAGTCTGGCGCCCTGACAAGCCGACGCCGACCGCTGACGAGGTGCTCGCCGATCAGCGCTACGCGCCCTATCTCGCGGGATGGCCGAGGCCAGGCGACTATGGACTGGTTGCCGAACAAGGCGAACCGGTGGGCGCGGCTTGGTATCGGACGTTCACCCAGGCAAGCCACGGCCACGGCTTCGTCGCCGAAGATGTCCCCGAACTGTCCATCGCAGTCATCGGGTCGCGTCGGCACGAGGGGATCGGTCGCGGGCTCCTCGTCGAACTGATCCATGCCAGTGTTGGTCAGGGGTACCGGGCTGTGAGTCTCAGCGTGGCCGAAGCGAATCCAGCGCGCCGGCTCTACGAGTCGGTGGGCTTCGTCCATGTCGAAAAGCACGGATCGACCTGGACAATGGTCCGACACGCCGACCGACCAGGCTGACCCACTACCGGCATCCGGGCCCGGGGCTGGACCGCCGCCGCCCACGGCGCGGCCCCCAGGCGGGGCAGCAACGGCGTCGCGGTGAGGTGGGCGGCTACGCACCCGTGGCGGGGAATCGGCCGCCAGCGAGAGACCCGTGGACGTCGAGCGGCCCGAACGAACCACCTCGCCTCGCACGTGGCGCGTCGGCGAGGTCGGATTCGTCACTGGTGACGGCCCTGGCGCGCCGGTGCCCCGTCCACCACACGTCACGTACCTGCCCAGCCTTCACCTCGGGGGTGGGCGGGCACGGGAACCTTCGAGCCGTCGGAGCCCTTCGACTCCCTGCGCGACCCGAGGGTCAGCGCTGCATGGCCTTGACTTCCAGGAACTCCTCGAGCCCGTACTTGCCGAGCTCGCGCCCGATCCCCGACTGCTTGTAGCCGCCGAAGGGAGCCAGCGCGTTGAAGCCGCCGCCGTTCACCTCCACCTGCCCGGTGCGCAACCGGCGGGCGACCGCCTCGGCATGGGCCTTGTCCCCTGCCCATACGCCGCCGGCGAGCCCGTAGACGGTGTCGTTGGCGATCTCGACGGCCTCCTCCTCGGTGTCGAACGGGATGATCGACAGCACCGGGCCGAAGATCTCCTCCTGGGCGATGGTCATGTCGCGCGTCACGTTGGAGAACACGGTGGGCCGGACGAAGTAGCCCTTGTCGAGGCCCTCGGGGCTCTCGGCGCCGCCCGTGAGGAGCGTGGCCCCCTCGTCGACGCCCTTCTTGATGTAGCCCCGCACCCGCTCGAGCTGGGTGGCCGACACGAGCGGCCCCAGCCGGGTCTCGGCGTCGAAGGGGTCACCGGGCGTGAAGGTCTCCGCCGTCTGGACGGCGAGCTCCTCGGCCTCGGCCAGCCGGGACCGGGGTACGAGCATGCGGGTGAGCGCCGAGCAGGTCTGGCCGGAGTTGAGGTAGCAGGCGGCCACGCCGGCGGGCACGGCCGATGCCAGGTCGGCGTCCTCGAGGATGACGTTGGGCGACTTCCCGCCGAGCTCGAGGGCCACGCGCTTGACCGTCTCGGCGGCGAGCTGCATGACGCGCCGCCCCGCACGGGTGGAGCCCGTGAACGACACCATGTCCACCAGCGGGTGCGAGGCGATGGCCTCGCCCACCACCGGGCCGACTCCCGTCACGAGGTTGAACACGCCGGGCGGGAGCTCGAGCTCGTCGAAGATCTCCGCCAGGACGAAGGCGTTCAAGGGCGCCACCTCGCTCGGCTTGAGCACCACCGTGCAGCCGGCGGCCAACGCGGGGGCCACCTTGGCGGCGATCTGGTGCAGCGGGTAGTTCCAGGGGGTGATGGCCCCCACCACCCCGACGGGCTCGCGCACGATGAGGGAGTTGCCCACCTCCTCCTCGAAGGGGAACTCGTTGGCGAGCTGCGATGCCGTGGCGAAGCTCATCACGGGCAGGCCCACCTGGATGAGGTTCGACAGGGTGAAGGGCATGCCGACCTCCTGCGAGATCAGCGTGGCGATCTCGGGGGTGCGAGCCGTCAGCCCCTCCTGCACCCGGGCCAGGACCTTGGCCCGCTCGTCGCGGGCGGTGGCCGCCCAGCCGGGGAAGGCGTCGGCCGCGGCCCGCACGGCCCGGTCCACGTCCTCGGGCGTCCCCTCGGGGATCGTCCCCATGACCTCGTCGGTCGAGGAGTTGTAGACGTCGATCGTGCCCGAGCCGGTGGAGGCCACCCAGGCGCCGCCGATGTAGAGCTTGTCGCGAACCTCCATGGCCTTCCCTCCGATGCTCGTCGTGACGAACGCGATGCTACCGGGGAACGCCTCGGCGCTTCAGGGCCGTCACAACTCCCAGCAGTAGCGGAACTCGCCCCGGTAGCCGGGGACCACGCCCGCCCACCAGCGCGCCATGAAGTGGGGGTCGCCGGGCCCCACGGGCGGGTAGACCACCCCGTGCCGGCCGGCGGCCTCGAAGCCGAATCGCCCGTAGAAGGCGGGGTCCCCGAGGAGCACGACCAGCGGGCACCGCACCTCGTCGGCCCGGCGCAGCACCTCCCGCATGAGCGTGCTGGCGATGCCCCCGCCCTGGTGCGCAGGGGCCACCGCCAACGGTGCCACGCCCACGACGGCGCGCCCGCCGAGGTCCCCCCAGGCACCGAGCACGTGGCCCACGACCCCCCCGCCGCCGGCCGGCACGGCCACGAGGTCCAGACCCTCGGCCACGCGACCCGACGCCCAGCTGGCGCGCACGATGTCGAGCTCCTGTCGGGAGTCGTGGCCCCCGTGCGAGAAGGCCTCACCCACCAGGGCGAGGATCGCCTCCCGGTCTTCGGGCGCCGCGCTCCGGACCGTCACGGCGTCCGCCATGCGGCGACGGCCTACGGGGCGTGCTCGACGGCGCCGCCGGGGCCCGCGGCGTCGGTGGTGGATCCCGCGCCCGCGTGCGCCGCGTCACCGCCGGCGGTGTCCGCTCCAGGTGAGGAGGGCAGCGCGGGCCTCCCGGTCGCGTAGGGGTTGCCCAGGATCTCGCGGGCCCGCTCGAACCACGACGCGGCGTCGGCGTCGTCGGCGGTGACCACCCCGCCCAGGAGCTCCCGGTCGCGTCCCATCACCTGCTCGATCACCCCGTCGCCCATGCGCTGGACGAGATCGCCCATCTCGGCGCGCTCCTGGCCCTTGGGGACCCGCAGCCACAGCATGACGACGGCCTGCACCACGCCGGCTCCGGCGGGGAACAGCCAGATGGTGCGGTAGTTGCCGGTGAGGTCCACGACCCAGGCCGCCAGGAAGGAGAACGCCACGGCGAAGAGGCTGAAGGGGGCCACCAGCTTGCCGAGGAGCTCGCCCAGGCCGCCGCGCCGGGGCAGCAGCTGCAGCAGCATGGGCGCCAGGGAGATCACGAACGCCCCGAAGAGCGGCCCGCCCACGAAGGCCAGCACGACGGACTGCCAGATGTGGGTGGTGGTGTACTGCACCACCGACACGACCGATCCCGCCAGGGGCGTCAGCACGGCGATCTGCTTGCGGGTGAGCACCCGGCTGAGCACGTAGCCGAGCAGGAGCCCCAGCATGACCACGGGCACCCCGCTCACCCATCCGGCGATGGTCTGGGCGTTGGCCCCGGCGTGCTGCACCTTCTGGAAGTAGACGATGGCCAGGTAGCCGGTGGCGCTCAGCCCCGCCCAGAACACGAGGATCCCCGTCACGAGCACCCGGGCGTTGGGGACCTGCATGATGCCCGCCATCTCCGCCCGCCACGACGTCGACCGGGCCCGGTCGCGCTCGGCCACCTCACGCGCCGCGGGCGCCTCGCGCACGAGCACGAGCACGACCACCGCCACGGCCACCATGAACCCGCCCGCCATGCGGAAGGCCAGGTTCCAGGTGGCGGGGTCGTGCGTCTTCCACGTGGCGATGACCGTTCCCTTGATGACCAGGCTGACGAGGATCCCGAGCAGGCCGATGAGCGCGGCCGCCTTGAGGGTGCGGCTCTTGCCGAAGGTCTCGGGGATGACGGCCACGTTGGTGAGCCCGAAGACCACGCTGGCCGTCTTGACCAGCACGATGAGCCCCACCAGTGGCCAGAACCCGCCCACCAGCGTGTATCCCCACGTGCACACGCCCATGACCAGCAACCCGGCCGACATGTAGGGGGCCCGGCGCCCCGCCGGGGTCCGGGTGCGGTCGCTGGCGCGCCCCAACAACGGGTAGGCCAGCCAGCCGATGAAGCGGTTGGCGGTCAGCGCCAGCGTGATGGCCAAGGCGCTCGACACCCGCGACGACACGAGCAGGGTGAGCAGCACGCCGGAGACGGCCAGGTTGGCGCGCGGCCCCACCAGCCCCAGCGTGAGGCCGATGAAGCTCCGCAGCCGCATGCGGTCGATGCCGGCCCGCGCGCCGGCGCCCTCGAGGGCCTCGGTCCCGTCGAGGCCGGCACCCCCGCCCAGACCGGCCGTGCCGTCGAGCCCCGCCATCGCAGCATCATCGGCACGCCCGGCGCCGAGCACGAGAGGCACGTCGGCGGGCGCGGGGCCCTCGGGAGCACCGCTCATCCCGCCGAGCCTACGGGAGCACCCCCGTGCCCGATGCCGCACCCGACCGGCGGGGGCTCGCGCCGGGACCGAGGAGGACCGTCAGCCCACGGTGAAGGGCGCCGACACGGCCGACGCCGAGACCGGCGCCGCGCCCGACGACGCCGGCTCCCCCGGTCCCGACCACGACCACGTCCCCACCGCCTGGTACCGGCCGGGAGGGGCGGGGAGGTCGAGCGGCGAACCCGGCACGTCGGCCACACCCGTCCACACCACGGCGACGTCGAGCGTCTGCCCGGGCACGAGCGCCGTCGCCGCCACCGGCGCGCACTGCTCCACCTGGCCGGGCACCGGCCACACCCGGTCCCCCGCGGCGTCGGTCACCGCCACCGTCGTGGCGCACGAGCTCCCGGCGCCCGCGCCGTCGCCCGACGACGCCGCCGCGGGCTCGAAGAGGCAGGCCACGAGGTCCCGCACGGTCGTCGTGATGCGTACCGGCGCGCCCGGCGCGTACCCGGAGGCGTCGGTGGCGGTGACGAGCGACACGTCGCCGGAGGAACAGGCGGCCGCGGCGGCCGCTGGCTTCCCGGTGCCGGCGCCCGACGAACCCGAGGGGCCGCCCGCCGGGGAGGTCCCCGACGACGGCGACGCCTGTGGCGCCCCCCGCGGCGGCGTCGACGCCGACCCGCCACCCGCACCCCCCGGCGCGGCGATGCTCGTGCGGATGGCGGCGTGGCGCGCCGCGGCGGTGGGGGCGAGGGCCACGGCCTTCACGGGCTGCAGGCCACCGCCCGGTCCCGTCGCCGGGTCCGTGCCCGGGCGGAGCGTGGTGGTGGACGGGGGCGCGGGCGCGGCGACGACGCCGGCGCCCGCCCCGGCGTTCACCGAGGTCGTGGTGGCGGAGATGGCGAAGCCCGCCAGGGCGCCCGTGCCGGCGATGGCCGCCAGCACGGCCGCCACGGCCCGATTCGGATTGGTGACCCTCACCGCGAGGGGAACGGCACCCGGCGTTCTCCCTGGCGAGCGGACCTGTCGGGGACGGTCGGGGCCTCCTCGGGGGCGGCCGGCGCCGCCTACGGCGCGGGCTTGCGCGGCGGCAGCACGGCGCCGATCTGGTCCCGGATGGGGACGAACTCGGGCATCACGAAGTCACGCCGCAGCCAGTTGGCGCCGTCCACCACCAGGGTGTGGCCCGTCACGAAGGCCGCGTAGGGCGAGCACAGCCAGGTGGCCGCCCATCCCAGCTCGTGCAGCCGGCCCAGCCGGCCGGCAGGCGAGCGCCGGGCGTCCACGGCCTCGCCCTCGGTGCGCAGCGCCTGGAGATCGGCCCGCATGTCCTCGTGGGGGAACAACCCCGGCGCCAGGGCGTTCACGCGCACCCCGGAGGGGGCCCACTCCACCGCCAGGGTCTTGGTCAGGTTGCCCACGCCGGCCTTGGCCGCCGCCGTGTGGGACATGCCCGGGCCCCCGGTGAAGGACTGGGTGGCCAAGATGTTGCAGATGGCACCGGGCTCCCCCGCGTCCCGGGCCCGGCGGAACAGCTCCTGGGAGCAGAAGAACGTCCCGTCCAAGACGATCTGCGTGACGGCCCGCCAGCCGTTGGCGCTCAGGTCCTCGGCCGACACCGGGAAGTTCGCCGCCGCGTTGTTGACGAGGACGCGCGCCGGGCCCAGCTCGCCCTCCAGCGCGTCGAAGGCCGCGGCCACCTCGTCGGCCCTGCGGATGTCGGCGCCGGCGTGCGCCGCGCGCCCCCCCACCGCCTCCACCGCGGCCACGCCGGCCAGCCGGTGCTCCTCGGAGCGCGACAGGATCCCGACGTGCGCGCCGAGCCGGGCGAACTCCACGGCGATGGCCTTGCCCAGTCCTGTGCCCCCACCGGTCACGACCACGGTGGTGCCCGCGAAGGTGCCGGCGGGGAGCATGGGCTGCTCGGGGGGCGGGGGCTCGGGGAGGGGCACGTGCTCGCTCCGTGACAGGGGTGTCGGGTCGGGTCTCTCGGGTCGGCGCCGGGTGGCCTACTTGCCCTCGAAGACGACGGGCTCTTTCTTGGCCTTGGCCGCGTAGCCGGCCGGCATGTCGTCGGAGACGAACTCGATCGACGCGCTCATGGCCTCGAAGCGCATGGCCTCGCTCAGCCCGCGGTAGGCGAAGCCGTCGATGGTGCGCTTGATGCTCTGCACCGCCAGCGGGGCGTTGGCGGCGATCTCCTCGGCGATCCCCATGGCGGTGGGAAGGAGGTCCTCGGTCGTCGTGACCTGCTGCACGACACCGATGCGCTCGGCCGTGCGGGCGTCGAGGCGGCGACCGGTGAAGGCGAGCAGCTTGGCCCACCCCGCCCCCACCTCGTGGGCCAGACGGAGGTCACCGCCGCCGTCGATGCCCACGCCCACCTGGGCCTCGGGCAGCGCGAACTGGGCGTCCTCGGACGCGATGCGGATGTCGGCCATGAGCACGAGCTCGAAGCCGAACCCGAGGCAGTAGCCCTGCACGGCGGCGATGACCGGCACGGGCAGCTCGGCGAACACCTGGAAGCGCTCGTGCGCCCAGCGGATGCCCTCGTAGTAATTGCGCGCCTTCTCGGCCGGCGAGCGCCCCGTCACGCGGTCCTCGGGCATGCCCAGGTCGATGCCGGCGCAGAAGGCCCGGCCCTCGCCGCGCAGCACCACGGCCCGCACCCGCTCGTCGAAGCGGATCTGGTCGGCGCGCGCCCCCAGCTGCCGGGTCGACTCCCAACTCCAGGCGTTGAGCTTGTCGGGCCGGTTGAGGGTGAGGACGGCGACGTGGCCCTCGACGGCGAGGTCGAGATGCCATTCGTCTTCGGCGACGACAGGCGAGGTCCGGAACATGGGCGCCCCCGTGCTCTGCGTGTTTCGTGGATCAACGATCTGACGGGGCGTCAGTATCCCATGGGGCCGCTGGCCGGGGCCCGTGGACTTAGATAGCCTCTCCTATCTAAGTTCCCGGTCATCTCGGGGCGCGGCCGCTCGACCGGCCGCGACGGAGGCACCACGACGCCATGTCAAAGACCCAGGAGGAGCGCAAGGCCGACACCCGCGCCCGCCTGCTCGACGCCGCCGCCACGCTGTTCGCCGAGCGGGGCATCGACGCCGTGTCGGTGGACGCCGTGGCGGAGCAGGCCGGACGCACCTCGGGCGCGGTGTACGCCCACTTCGGTTCCAAGCAGGGCCTGCTCACGGCCCTCCTCGACGAGTGGTCCCACTCGCTCGTGACCGTGATCGCCGCGCAGTTGGAGGTGGCCGCCACCGTCGAGGACCGTCTGCGGGCCGTGGCGGCCGACGTGGTGACCAACCCCAGCGAGCAGACGCGGCGACTCCTCCTGCTCGAGCGTGAGCTGTGGCTGCGGGCGGCGCGCGACCCCACGGTGGCGCGCACCATGCGCGCCCGGGCCCGCGAGGCGCACGCCTGGCTGGCGCGGGGCTTCGCCCGGTGGATCGCCGACGGGCTCATCGATCCGGCGATCCCGCCCGACGAGCTGGCGACCATGTTCCGTGCGGTGGTCGTCGGGCTCGAGACCCAGCACCGCATCGATCCCGACAGCCTCGACACCGATGCGGTGACGGCCGCCCTCGCCACCGCCATCGGCGTGACGGCGAAGGCCAGGCCCGCGCGCCACGCCATCTAGCCGGACCATCGAGACAGACCACCCGACACCACCGACAAGGAGACCGCCGTGCACACCGAGATCTGCGACCGACTCGGGATCGAATTCCCCATCTTCGCCTTCACGCACTGCCGTGACGTCGTGGCCGCCGTGTCCAACGCCGGCGGCTTCGGGATGCTGGGCGCCATCGGCTTCTCACCCGAGGAGCTCGAGATGGAGCTCGAATGGCTCGACGAGCACGTGGGCGACCGCCCCTACGGCGTGGACATCGTCATCCCCGGCAAGTACGAGGGCATGGGCGAGATGGACCCCGTCAAGCTCGAGGCGCAGCTGCAGTCGATGGTCCCCGACGACCACCGCCGCTTCGCCCGCCGCCTCCTGGCCGAGCACGGCGTCCCCGAGCCGCCCCCGGACCAGCGCCGCACCGGGATGATGGGGTGGACCGAGGCCACGGGCAAGCCCCTTCTGGCCGCCGCGCTCAAGCACGACAAGGTGAAGGTCATCGCCAACGCCCTGGGCACGCCGCCGGCCGACGTGATCGCCGAGGTGAAGGCGTCGGGCCGGATGATCGGGGCCCTGGCCGGGTCGGTCAAGCACGCCATGAGCCACAAGGACGCCGGGCTCGACTTCATCGTGTGCCAGGGCACCGAGGGAGGCGGCCACACCGGTGACGTGGGCTCGATCGTGCTGTGGCCCGAGGTGATCGACGCCGTGGCGCCGCTCCCCGTGCTCGCCGCCGGCGGCATCGGCAGCGGCCGCCAGATCGCCGCCGCCCTGGCCATGGGGGCCCAGGGCGTGTGGTCCGGGACGCTGTGGCTCACCGTGGAGGAGGCCAACACCTCCCCCGGCCAGATGCAGAGCTACCTCCACGCCACCAGCCGCGACACGGTGCGCTCGCGGTCGTTCACCGGCAAGCCGTGCCGGATGCTCAAGAACGACTGGACCGAGGCCTGGGAGCGCGAGGACACCCCCGACCCGCTGCCCATGCCCCTGCAGATGATGGTGGCCATCGAGGCCGTGGGGGCCACCCACCGCTACCCCGACCAGGCCAAGGACGTCGCCTTCAACCCCTGCGGGCAGGTCATCGGCCGGGCCACCCAGGTGCGCAAGACCCGCGACGTGGTGTTCGAGCTCGTCGACGAGTACCTCAACGCCGTGGAGCGCCTGTCGGAGACCGTGCGCGTCGAGGTCTGAGCCCGGCGCTCGGTCCGTCGCACCGGCGGCGCCAGGCGCGGCCCGCGTGGTGCGCGGCTAGGACGGGTCGGGCGGGGCGGGCGGCACCGGCGGCGGGCGGAGCTGCTCGGCCGGGGGTTCCCCGTCGGCGAAGGTGAAGAACGCCATCTGGGTGGCGAAGGCGACCGGGCCGCGTGCGGGGTCCCACAGCACCGTCTCCAGCGAGGCGTAGCCGTCGCCCGCCACGTGGGCGCGGTTGCGGGCGAGGAGCCACTCCGAGGTGGCCGTCCCGAGGATGTGCACGGTGATGTCGGCGCTGGGCCCGTACCAATTGGGGGCGCCGGGCCCCAGGCGCTCGCCCACCGCCCCGGGCATGGTGTCGCACAGGGTGACGAGCGACAGCGTGTCCCAGCGGCCGTCGTCGTCGACGGGCGGCTCGTCGAAGCGGTACCAGTAGACGCGCTCGGACCCGGTGGGCTCCCAGTCGTCCCACGGGGCGTGCCCGACGGCCACCCGTGACTCCACCCGCTCCCAGTACGTCGCCGGCCGGAATCCCTGCACCCCTTCGGGCAGCGGGTCCCGGAAGGAGGGACACTCCAGAGGGGGCGCCACCGCCGGCATGGCGAGCTCGGTGAACTCGAAGCCCGTGCGCCGGTCGCCGAACACGGCGATGGCCGTGTGCCCCAGTGCCGGACCGTCCCCGGACCCCGCGGGTGACACCGTGGCGACGGCCTGGGACATGGTCCGGCCCCGGCGCAGCACGGTGACCTCGGCGTGCACCGGCCCCGGGGGGACCTGGGCCACGAACACGGTGGTCACCGAGCGCAGGGTGTGGGTGTCCACCCCGAGCTCGGCCGCCATGGCCCGCAGCGCCACGGCCGTGGTCACCCCGCCCTGGGGCAGCACGGGCGCACTCCACTGGTCGGTCAGCTCGGCGCGGTAGCGGCCCCTCGCCCCGGGCACGCCCCGCACGGCGGTCTGGCGTTCGAAGGCCGTGTCGCCCATGAACCGGGGAATCGTAGTTGCGCGGCGCTCGGCCGAGAAACGCCTGGCCAATGCGGCTGTAGGGGGTGGGCGCGGCCGGCCCGCCACCGCAAGGAGCCGCGCCGGCGTCCGTTTTCCCGCCATGGAGGACGGGGCGCACGACCAGCGGACGTCGGCGCGCGTCGACGAACGCCTCGACCCCCAGGGCGCACCCCCGGCCTACCGCCCCCACAGCAACGGCGACGGGCGCGGCGTGCACGAGGCGCAGCACCCCTCCCCCCCGGGCTGGCCGGTGGGGGCGCACCGCCGGCGCGAGCGCGAGGACTGGGCCTCACACCTGTGGGCGATGTTGCGCACGGGGCCGCTTCTCGCCCTGGTGGCGGCGGCCGTCGTCGCCACCGTCCTCGGCCTGTCGGGGGAGTTCTTCACCCTGCGCGGCCCCACCGTGTGGACGAGCCGCACCGTCATGCTGGTCGACGAGCCCTACGGCATCGCCGTCGCCGGCGACCAGGGGCTGCTGCTCAAGCTCGAGGGCGTGCGCCTCAAGTACCAGGGGCTGGCCGTCACCAACGCCATCGACCAGCCGGTCGCCGCCAAGCTCAACGTCCCCGTCTCGGTGGTGGAGGGCTCGGCCGCGGTGGTGCTCCCGCCGGACTCGCTGCTGCTCGACGTCTACGGCCAGTGGTCCTCCCCCGCCTTCGCCCAGCAGCTGTCGGGGGCGGTCGCCAACGAGATCAGCGCCTACGTCGCTCAGGAGGACGCCCAGTACAAGGTGCCCGCCGCCGACCAGTTCACGATCTCGGTGGTGGACGCCCCCGCGCCGGCCACGGCGTCGGGCCCGTCGCACTCCAAGGCCGCCACCGTCGCGCTCGGCCTGGCCATCGCCGGGTTCGTGGTCGGGTTCGTCGTCACCCAACTCGTGCGCAACCGCCGGCTCGGCACCTAGCCCCCATGCCGGAAGCCGGCGTCTTCGTCCTGGCGGCCGCGGGGGTCTTCCTCGTCTTCACCCGGTCGCTGCGCGTCGCCCTGGCGTCCTTCGTGGCGTTCTGGCTGCTCGTGCCGGCCAGCCTGATCGTGCCGCACGGCCCGCACATCCTCCTCGTCGACCGGCTGGTGCTGTACGCCTTCGCGCTGCGGATGGTGCTCCAGGCCCGCCGCAACACGCGTCGCGACGCCCTCGGCGGTGCCGGGCGGACCCCGTCCGGCGCGCCGCGGGCGCCGGGCGACCGCCTGACGTCGTCCGCCTTCCGCTTCACGGGTGTCCACGTCGCCATGGTGGGCGTCCTCGTCGCCGGCTTCGTGGACGGCGTCGTGCTCGCCCCCCAGGGGGTGTCGCTGGCGAGCGACCTCGACGCCTGGCTGTACCCCCTGGACATGGCCGTGGTGTTCGTGGCCGTGCTCGCCGTGGTGCGCACGCTCGGGCACTGGCAGGTGGTGCGCACGATCATGGCCGCGCTCGTCGTGACCGTGCTCGTCGGCGTGGTGGAGCGGCTGTCGGGGTCGGGGTGGTCGCATCTCCTCTTCGAGCACATGCCGGCCGGCTACGTCGCCCCCGGCGCCGACCCGCTGGCCACGCGGGCGGGACACGTGCGCGCCCAGGTCGCCGCCCAGTTCTCGCTGGAGTACGCCTGGGTGCTGGCCATGTTCCTGCCGCTCGCGGTGGTGGCCGTCGTGCGGTGGGCGGCCCCGCGCCGGGGGGCGCGGGGCGGGGCCGCGCGTCCCGGGGCGCCGGCCGCCGGCGCTGGCGGGGCCGTCGGGGTGCGGCGCCGCTGGTCGCGCCTGGGCTACCTCGCGCCCGTCGCCCTGGTGGGAGGCGTGGCCCTCACCGCCTCGCGCAGCGCCGAGGTGGGCGTGGCCGGGGCGGCCGTCCTCCTCGTGCTGGCCACGGGCGCGCCCCGCCGCGTCACCACGGCGGTGGCGCTGGGCATCGGCCTCGTCCTCCTCGTCGCCGTGTTCGACGGCTCGCTCATCGGCTCGCCCTTCAGCGCGGCCGCCCACACCAACTCGATCTCGGTGCGCCTCGAGCGGCTGCCCAACCTGTTCTCGCTGGTGGTGCACCGGCCCTTCACGGGCCTGGGCTACAGCGGGCTCTTCGGGTCGCTCCCCGGGCTCGACGACTCCTACGCCCTGCTGTACGGGACGATCGGCGTCGTCGGGCTGGCGGCGTGGGCGATCGTGCTCGTCACCACCGGGACGATCGTGGCGCGCGCCCTGCGGGCCCCGGTGGAGAGCGACATCCGGGACCTGGGCGCCGCCTGCCTGGTGGGGATCGTCGCCGTGGTGGTGGCGGGCGCCGCCTACGACCTGGTCGCCACGCCCCAGTCGCAATGGTCCTTCATGATCCTGGCCGCCCTGGGCGTGGCCGTGGCCGAGGCGGTGCCCCGCCGGGTGCCCGCCCGCCGCTGGTGGGCGGCGCGCGGCCTCATGCCGCTGGCCGGCGTGGTGGGCGGGGCCGTCATGCTCGTGCTGGCCCCCAGCGCCTCGGCGGAGACCTCGACGGTGTTCATGGGCACCCCGGCGGTCATCGCCGCCAGCCCGGGCCCCATCCCCGACTACACGGGCAAGGTCCTCGTCAACTCCCTGTGCGGGTTCCTCGACAGCCCCGACCAGATCGTGGGCGGCACGACGCTGCAGTGCCAGCGCCTCACCGACGTCGACCCCGCCGTGTGGCCCACGCTGGCGCTCGTCCGCATCACCGGGCCCACGCCGACCGCGGTCGAGGCCGAGTACGCCCACACCGTGGCCCGGCTGCGGACGTCGCTGCCCGCCGAGTACGCCCGGGTGGGCACGCTGCAGACCGGCAAGCCGGCGTGGGCCACCACGGCGCCCCTGTGGATGGGGCTCGTGGGCCTGGTCGCCATGGTCCTCGTCCCGCCGTTCACCCGGCGGAGGCTGCTGCCCCGAGGCGCCTCACTGGAAGTGGCCGTCCACGATGCGCCGCCGCCACGCCCGGCGTACGCCCGTGATGGCGCCGGCCATCTCTACCGCCTCGGAGAGCGCCCCGAGCTGGTACCCGTCTCGCAGGCGCCGGGTGACGGCGCCGGCTCCGTCGTCCCATAGGAGGGCGCGCAGTGCCCGACGCCCCGACGCCGACCCGAGGAGCGAGCGCAGCCCACCGGCCGGGCGGGCGCCGGGGCGCCGCCCCGCGGTCGCAGGCACGCCGCCGGCGCGCCGGCCGGTGTCGGTGCGGGAGTCCGCGGCCCGCCAGCGCTTCACCCACATGGCGCCCGCCCCCACGCCGTAGCCGTGGAAGGCGGCCATCTGCCCCCGCAGGCCCCGCCACTGCCGATGCCGCACGACCACCGTCGGCTCGTAGCGACCCGTGACGCCCGCCCGCCGCGCCCGCCAGAAGGCGTCCTGGTCCTCGGCGGCGCGCAGGACGGCGCCGGGCCCCAGGGTCTCGTCGAAGCCGCCGATGCGCGCCAGGGCGTCACGGCGCCACGCCATGTTGGCCCCGTGCCCCACGACGGCCCCGTCGACGTCGGGGGCGGGCGGGTACACGACGGGATCGGCGCTCGACACCACCGACAGGTGCAGCCTCCGGCGCCTGCCCTCCACCAGGGGCGGGACCGACCCGGTGAGGAAGCCGAGATCGGGGTACCGACCGAACTGCGCGGCCAGCGCCTCGACCCAGTCCGGACTGGGCACGCAGTCGTCGTCGGTGAAGGCCACCACGTCCCCCGCCGCCGCCCAGGCCCCGGCGTTGCGGGCCCGGGAGGTCCCCGGGGCGTCGCAGCGCACCACGGTGGCGCCCAGCGCGGCGGCCGCCGCCCCCACCCCGGGGTCGGCCGAGGCGGAGTCCACCACGACGAGCTCGTCCCCGGGCCGCAGCGCCGCCCGCACCGCCTCCATCGCCGCCCGCAGCGACGGCAGCCGGTCCCGGGTGGCGATCACCACCGACACCGTGGGTGACGCGGCCGCCCGGGGGGCGTCACCGTCGGTCGCCGGCTCCGCGGCCCGCGCCGTGGCGGGCCCTGGTGTGGGGATCTCGGTCACGGCGGCGGTCCGGTGAAGGTCTCAGTCGTCGCCTACGAGCAACCCGACCCGGACGGGACGGCCGCCGGACGGGCCCTGTGGACGTGGTGCGAAGGCGTCCTCGCGCTGGGGCACGAGCTCGACGCCTGGTCGTGGTACCCCGAGGCGCCGCGGCGCGCCCTGCCCGACTGGTGCCGGTGGAGGCCGCTCGACGCCGTGCCCATGGCCCGGGCGCACCTGCGGGGGCTGGTCACGGCGCGCATGGAGTCGTCGCGTGCCGGATGGCGGCCCGCCCCCGACGCCGTGGCGGTGGCCGACGACGTCCCGTCCTTCGCCGCCGTGGCGGGCCTGGAGCGCTCGGCCGTCACCGTGCACTACCGGGCCGCGCTCGACGGCCTCGCGCTGGGGCGTGCCAACCTGCCCGCGCTGCAGACGCACCGGGCCGAGCGGCGCGCCGGGCGGCGCGCCCCGCTCGTCCTGGCCTTCTCGGACCGGGTGGCCGGCCACCTGCGCCGCGGCGGGAAGCCGACGCAGGTCGTGCCGATCGCCTATCCCGTGCCGCCGCAGCCCCTGCCCCTCGTCGAGGAGCCCGTGGCCGCCTTGATCGCCGACTGGTCATGGCTTCCCAACCACCGGGCGCTGGCCTGGCTCCTGTCGGCCTGGCCGGCGGTGCGGGAGGCCACGCCGGGCGCCCGGCTGCTCGTGGCGGGGCGCCATCTCGACCGGGCGCGCATCGGCACCCTGGCCGGCGTGGAGGTGCTCGGCGAGGTGGCCTCGGGCAGCGACGTGCTGGCGCGGGCCGCCGTGGTGGCCTTCCCGTGCCCGGCCACGAGCGGGCCGAAGGTGAAGGTGCTCGAGGCCCTGGCCCACGGCGTGCCCGTCGTCACCACGCCCGCCGGCGTCGAGGGGCTCGTCCTGCGGCGCGGGCAGGGAGCCGAGGTCGCCCCCCGCCACGACTACGCGGCCAGCCTGGCCCGCACGTTGCGCAGCCCCGAGTACCGGCGCGAGCTGGCGGTCGCCGGCTACCACGCCGTGTGCGCGCATCACCGCGCGCTCCCCGTGGCGCGCGCCCGGCTGGCGGCGCTCGAAGCCGCCTTCTCCCCGGAGGTGGCCCCGGCCCGCTGAGGCGCCCCGCCCGGGGTGCTCGGGGCGGGCGGCTGTCGTGTCCGCTCGGCGACCGGCGCGTCGACGGCGCCGCGGTGCACGTCCTCCAGGCGCTGGGCGAGGCGGTCCACGGTGAAGCGCCGCGCCGTGTCGAGGCCGGCCGTCGCCAGCTCGTGCGCCAGGGCGGGGTCCCCAGCCAGGCGGGCCAGCGCGCCGGCGAGGGCCTCGGCGTCGCCCGCCGGGAAGGCCAGGCAGTTGCTCCCGTCGTCGAGGAACTCGGCCGAGCCGCCCGTCGGGCTGGCCACGACCGGGGTGCCGCACGCCATCGCTTCGAGCGGCACCATGCCGAAGGGCTCGTCCCACACCGGCGGGAAGACCACGGCGTCGGCCGCCCGGTAGCGCTCGGCGAGCTCGGCACGCGACGCGGCCCCGAAGGTCACGCGCTCGCCCACGCCCAGGGCGCGCGCCAGGTCGCCGAGCTCGGCCAGGTGGCGGTCGTCCCCCCGGCCCACCACGGCCAGCGTGGCCTCCGGCGGGCACCTCGCCAGCGCCCGGATGGCGACGTCCACGCCCTTGCGGGGGTCGATGCGCCCCACGTAGAGGAGCCGCCACCGCCACGGCGCGCCCCCCGTGGTCCCGGACGCCGCCGCGAAGCGCTCGGGGTCGATCCCCCAGGGCACGACCCGGGCGTGGGGGAAGCGCCACGGCGACCCGGCGCGCACGCGGGCGCACAGCCACGCGCTGCCGAAGCACGCCGGGCCCAGGGCGTCGAGGTCGGGCGCCGTGACCGGCAACCCCGTGAGCGCGCGGGCGACACGCCCCAGGCGGGGCCGGGTCCCGAACATGCGCACCCAGGCGTCGAGGTGCGGCCCGTACACCGGCCACTCGTCGCAGATGACGGGCACGACCGGCACCGACCGGCGGGCGGGGCGGGCCAGCAGGCCCAGGGAGAGGGCGCCCATGGCCCACACCGAGCACACGTCGGGACGGAACGACGCCAGGGCCCGGTCGAGGGCGCGCCGGTTGGCGAGCTCCCAGCGCAGCCGGCGCACCGGGCCGGGGCGCAGGATGGCGTGGTCCTCCCAGTAGAGCCGCAGCTGCCGGCGCACCTCCGTGGGGTCGGTGGGCCCCTCGGCGCTCGGCTCGGCGCCGTCGCCGTCGGTGGCGCCCGGGAGCCGGACGGTGCTCGTGAGGACGGCCACCTCGTGACCCCGTCGGCGCCACCGGTCGACCACGTCCCGGCACCCCAGCTCGTAGCCCCCGTAGGCGTGCGGGGGGTACATGTTGGTGACCACCAGGATCCGCAGCGGCCGGCGGGGCGGGCCCTGGGCGGCGCCGTCGCCCGCCCCGCCCCCCTCCCCGCGCGCCGCCTCCGCTCCTCCCATGCCAGCGGGAACGACCCGAGCCCGTCCGACCTGCGCTTTCGGCTGCCCGGGGAGGGGCCCGGCGCCCCGCCGGACAGTGAGGTCGGGCCCCCCCGCTCGTTATTCCGCTGTCATGTCGCGCGCCCTCGCCGTCCCGGCCGCCACCGCCGTCCCCGGGACGGGGACGACCCCGCGGCGCCGGGCCGCCACCATCGACCTGCGCGGCGAGTCGACCCCCCTGCCGGCCCTGCTGCGCGGCCTGTGGCGCTCGCGCGACCTGCTCGTCATCCTCGCCCGCAAGGAGTTCCACGTCCGCTACCGCCGGGCGTCGTTCGGCGTGCTGTGGGCCCTGGCCCTGCCCCTCTTGCAGTCGATCGTGCTGGCCGTCGTGTTCTCGCGGGTGGTCCACATCCGGTTCACGGCCCACTACCCCGTGTTCGTGCTGTCGGCCATGGTGGCGTGGACGTTCTTCAGCGCGGCGCTGGGGGCGGGGGCCACGGCCATCGTGGACGGCACCGACCTCTCCAGCCGCGTGTACTTCACCCGGGCGGTGCTGCCCATCTCCCAGGTCCTGGCCAACGTGTACGCCCTGCTGATCACCCTGGTGATCGTCGTGGTGGCCTGCCCCCTGCTGGGGGCGGGCCTGGGCCTGCGGACGCTGCTCGTGGTCCCCGCGGCCGGCCTGCTCGTGCTCCTCACCATGGGGTTCTCCCTGGTGGGCTCGGCCCTCCACGTCTACTTCCGGGACGTCCGCTACCTGGTGTCGGCGGCCCTGATGGTGTGGTTCTACGTCTCGCCGGTCATCTACCCGCCGGCCGACGCCCCCGGGAAGCTGCGCATGGTCGTCGACGCCAACCCGCTCACCGGCATCATCGACCTCTTCCACTACGCCGCCATCGGGCAGGCGGCCATCGGCCCGGCCGGGTCGGTCGTCACGCCGCTCGTCGTCTCCGCGGTGTGGACCGTGGCGCTCGTGGCGCTGGGCCTCGGGCTCCAGAGCCGGTTCGACCGCGTGTTCGCGGACCTGCTGTGAGCAGGGTCCCTCCGGCGGCTACCTCCCCCCGGTGACGACGTCCCGCCCCGTGCCCCCCTCCCCCGACGACCACTTCGCTCCCGTGACGACACCGACCGGCCGGGCGATCAGCCAGCACAACGCCATCGAGCTGCGGCGCGCGGGCAAGCGCTACACCAAGTACGAGGACACGCCCATGCTCCTCACGTCGGCGCTGCACCTGGGGCGCCGGACCCGGCGCAACAAGCTGTGGGCGGTCCGCGGCGTGGACCTCGAGGTGGGCGAGGGCCAGTCCATGGGCATCATCGGGCGCAACGGCTCGGGCAAGACGACGCTCATGTCGATGATGGCCGGGATCACCGCGCCCTCGGTGGGATCGGTACGGGTGTGGGGCCGCGTCGCCCCGCTCATCGCGGTGGGGGTGGGATTCCACCGCGAGCTCACCGGCCGGGAGAACATCTACGTCAACGGGACGATGCTGGGCCTGAGCCGCCGGCAGATCGACAGGCGCCTCGACGCCGTCATCGACTTCGCCGAGATCGAGGACTTCATCGACACCCCCGTGAAGTTCTACTCGTCGGGCATGTACGTGCGGCTCGGCTTCTCCGTGGCCGTGCACTCGGACCCCTCGGTCCTCCTCATCGACGAGGTGCTGGCCGTCGGCGACCTGGCCTTCCAGGTGAAGTGCTTCGAGCGCATGGGGGAGATCCTCACCAACGGCACGACCATCGTGGTCATCAGCCACAACATGGGGGGCGTGGTGCGGGTGTGCCAGCGGGCCCTCGTGCTCCACGACGGCCGGCCGCAGTTCCTGGGCGCGCCCACCGAGGCGATCTCGCGGTTCCACGAGCTGCTCAGCAACGAGACCGAGATGCAGATCGACCACGAGTCGGGCTCCCAGCTCGAGCCGGGCGTGGCCACCCTCGAGGGGGTGGAGATGGTCTCCGCCGACGGCTCGCCCGCCAACCACATCACCTCGGGGGAGCCCGTCGCCCTGCGCGTCACGGTGCGCGCCACGCAGCCGGTGGAGGACCCCGTGATCGGGCTGTCGGTTCTGGCCCCCGACGGCACGGCCCTGTACGTCGACAGCAGCGCGGGGCATCGGCTGGGGTCCATCGGGGCCGGCGAGGCCGCCACCTACGCCATGTCGTTCCGGGCCCAGCTGCCCACGGGGAGCTACACGGTGCTCGCCTGGGTGCAGCGCCCGGACCGCCGCACGCTGCTCGCCCAGAGCAGGCCGCTGGCGTTCTTCGTGGCCGGGCGCTCCACCGTGGGCGGCGTGGCCGACCTCGAGGCGACGTTCCAACAGACGGCCGACGAGGCGTCTGTGCCCGGCCTCGTGACCGGCGCCACGGCCAACGGCGGGGGGGTGCCGGGAGGCCTCGCCACCGGCGGCGCGGCCAACGGCGCCATGAACGGCGGCCCGGCGCCTGGCGCCCTGGTGACGCCGGGGCCGCTCATCGAAGAGGTCGGCGCGTGAGCCGCGCCGGCGCGCCCGCACCGGCGCTGTCGGCCGCCGACGTCGCCGTGGTCATCCCCAGCGGGCCGGGCTGGCAGCGCGCCGCCGTCCTCACGCGCACCCTCGAGGGGCTGGCCAGCCAGAGCGTGTCGGGGTTCGAGGTCATCGTGGTGGTGGACGACGCCGCAACGCCCCCGCCCCCGCTGGCGGGCCGAGCCGGGTTGCGGGTCGTGGCCCGGTCCCACAGCGGCCCCGGGCCGCGTCGCAACGCCGGGGCCCGCGCCAGCGACAGGACGATCGTCCTCATGCTGGGCGACGACACCATCCCCGCCCGGGACTGCGTGGAGCGCCATGTGGCGGCCCACAACGCCCACCCCGACCCCGTGGTGGCGGTGCTGGGCCGCGTCGACTGGCACCCCGAGACGGCGCGGGGCCGCATCCAGCGCTGGCTGGAATGGTCGGGGACGCAGTTCGACTACGACACCATCGCCGGTGACGATGCCGGGTGGGGCCGCTTCTACGCCAGCAACCTGTCCATCAAGCGCGCCTTTCTCCTCGACGTGGGCGGCTTCGACGAGGATTTCAGCTTCGGCTACGAGGACACCGAGCTCGGGTTGCGCCTGCACCACAAGGGGATGCGCCTGCGCTACGAGCCGGCCGCCCGTGCCCTGCACCATCACCGCTACACCCTCGACGCCCTGCGGCGCCGCTTCCGCCTGGTGGGCGAGGGCGAGTACCTCATGACGCGCAAGCACCCGGAGTTCTCCCCCTACTTCCTCGAGCGCATCCGGGCCAGGCGCCGGGCACCGGCGTGGGCGCCGTGGCCGTGGCTGGTCGACCTGGTGCCGCGCCGGGGGCCGGCGCACGGCGGCACCGTGGCGCGCCTGCGGCGCGCCCTCGAGGTGCGCGCCGACTCCTGGTACTTCGCCCGCGTGGAGGATGCCTTCCGGGCGGGGTGGGCCGACGCCGCCGCCCGGCTCGACACGGCCGGTGCGCCGGCCGGGCGCCGCCGGTGAGCGCGCGCCCCCCCACCCGGGTGGACGTGGGCGTGGTGACGTGGAACACCGCCGAGCTCACCGCCGAGGCGCTCCGTCGCCTGGTGGACACCCCAGGTGACTGCGAGCTGCGCGTGCTCGTGCACGACAACGCCTCCGACGACGGCACCGCCGCGCACGTGGCCGCCCGGGTGCCCGAGGCCGAGGTGGTGGCGGGGCCCGTCAACCTGGGGTTCGCCCGGGCGGTCAACCTCCTGCTCGAGCGCTCCGACGCGCCGTGGTTCTTCGCCCTCAACTCCGACGCGTGGCCCGAGGCGGGGGCCATCGACCGGCTGGTGGCCCGGGCCGTGCAGTTCCCGCGGGCGGCGGCGGTGGCCCCCCTGCTGCTGCGGCCCGACGGCACCGTCGAGCACTCCACCCATCCCTTCCCCACCCCCGGGCTCGCCGCCCTCGACGTCGTGGGCGGGCGCCGCTGGCTGCCCTCGTCGCGCCTGGAGCGGCGCTGCCTCGAGGGCACGTGGCGCCACGACCGGGCCCGCAAGGTCGACTGGGCGGTCGGGGCCGCGCTGCTCATGCGCCGGGCCGCCGTCGACGCCGTGGGACCCTTCGACGAACGCTTCTTCATGTACGCCGAGGACCTCGAGTGGTGCTGGCGGGCCAGTCGACACGGATGGCAGGTGCACTTCGACCCGAGCGCCGTGGTGCGCCACGTCGGCAACGCCTCGGGGACGCGCCGCTTCGGCGCGGGCCGCGCCGCCCTCGAGGTGGCCAACGTGCACCGCTTCCTCTGCGACACCCGCGGCCCGGCGGCGGCGGTCTCCTACCGCGCCCTGGCGGCGGTGTCGGGCGCGCGGCAATGGGCCGCGGCCCGTGCCCGGCGTGACGCCGGGGCCGCCCACCACTGGCGGGTCCAGGTGCGCGCCCAGACGGGGCTGGACCGCGCGGCGCGCGCCTGTGTCCCCACGGCGCGCCCCGCGCCCCGCCCGGCGGACGCGCCCGGGGCCCCGGGGGGACGGCCCGGCGCCGACCTACCGGTGGTGTCGGTGGTGGTCGCCACCCGGGGCCGCGCCGCGCTGCTCCCCCGCCTGGTGGCGGCGGTCGAGGCCCAGACCGTGGCCGTGGACGACATCGAGCTGGTGGTGGTGGACGACGCCTCGCCCGACGAGACGGCGCAGACGCTGGCCCGGCTGGGGCGGGAGGCCAAGGTCTGCCTGCGGGTGGTGACGCTCGGGGTCCAGCAGGGCCGGGCAGCCGCCCGCAACCACGGCTGGCGGGCGGCGCGGGCTCCCGTGGTCGCCTTCACCGACGACGACTGCGTGCCCGATCCCGACTGGCTGGCCGCCGGGCTCGCCTGCCTGGAGGACGCCCCGCGTCTGGTGGTGGGCCGCACCGAGCCACCCGAGGACCAGCGGGCCCTGGCGGCGCGGCCCTTCGGGCGTCTGCTCGAGGTGCACGCCGTGCGCTTCTACGAGACCTGCAACATCTTCTACCGCCGGCGCGACCTCGCGGCGGTGGGGGGCTTCGACGAGCGCTACCGCACCTGGGGCGGCGAGGACACCGACCTCGGCCTGCGCGTGGTCGGCACCGGCGTCGAGGCCCGCTACGCCCCCGGCGCGCTGGTGCACCACGACGTCTCCCCCGGCTCGTGGGCCGACGCCCTGCGGGCCGCGGGGCGCGGCGTCGACCTCGGGCGCGTGGTGGCCGAGCACCCCGAGGCCCGGGGCACGCTCCTGCACCGCCAGCTGTTCTGGAAGCGCACCCACCCCACGGCCATCGTGGCCGCCGCCGGGCTGGTGGCGGCGATGTGGCGGCCGCGGGCGCTCGCCCTGGTGGCGCCGTGGGTCTACCACCGGGTGGTGGTCACCCCCGCCTGCCCCGGGCCGCGCCGGCGCGTGGTGGCGCTCCCCGGCGCCCTCGTCGTCGACCTGGCCGAGGTGGCCACCATGGCGCGCAGCTCGATCCGGCACCGGACGGTGATCCTGTGAGGGCCCCGGCGCGGGCGGTGACCGGGTGCGGGTGACCCTGGTGCACCCCTTCGCCTGGCCCGAGGTCCGGCGGGGCGCCGAGCGCTACGTCGACGACCTGGCCCGCTACCTCGGTGGTGCCGGGCACACGGTCACCGTGGTCACCGGCACGCACGGCTCCTCGCGCACCGAGCGGCTCGGCGTGGGGATCACGGCGCGCTACCGGCGCCACGTGCTGGCCGGGCGGGGCGGGCGCGCCGGCGTCGGCGCCGTGGAGACCTTCGGGGTCCCGGCCCTGGCCGAGCTCCTCGGCCGGCGGGCCGACGTCGTGCACGCCTTCACCCCGAGCGGCGCCCTCGCCGGCCGGCTGGCCGGGCGCCCCACCTTGTATTCGGTGCTCGGCCACCCCGACGCCTCCCAGCTGCCCGAGCGCGCCGTGGCGCGCCTCCTCTTCGACGCCGCGCTGTGCCACGCCACGCGCGTGGCCACCCTGAGCCGGGCGTCGGCGGCGGCGCTGGCGGCGACGGCCGGGCGCCGCGCCGCGGTGCTCGCCCCCGGGGTGCGCGTCGAGCGCTTCCCGCTCGAGGCCGCGCCGCGCACGGGCCCCGTCCGGCTGCTGTTCTCGGCGTCACTGGACGACCGCCGCAAGCGGGCCGACCTGGCCGTGGCGGCGCTCGCCGTCGTGCTGCGCCGGCACCCCGACGCCCGCCTGGCGCTGTCGGGGACGGGGGACCCCTCGTGGGCGCTGGCGGGCGCGGACGCCGACGTGCGGGCGGCCGTGGACCTCCCCGGCCCGGGGCGCCCCGACGAGGTGGCCGGCCGCTACCGCCACGCCACCGTCACGGTCCTGCCCGCCGAGCACGAGGCCTTCGGCCTCGCCCTGGTGGAGTCCCTGGCCTGCGGCACCCCGGTGGTGTGCCTGGCGAGCGGGGGCGCCCCCGAGATCGTGGAGGGGTCCGAGGGGGGCCCGGTGGGCGCGGTGGCCGCCGAGCCCGCCGCCGGCGCGCTGGCCGACGCCGTGGCGCGCGCCGTGGCCCTGGCCCGGCAGCCCGGCGCGCCCCGACGGTGCGCGGCGCACGCCCGCCGCTTCAGCTGGGAGGTGGTGGGGCCGGCCCACGAGCGCGTCTACGAGACCGTCGGCCACCGCCCGGCGTCGGCGCACGCCCCGGTCACAGCCGGGTCGTCCGGGGCGCCGCACGGGCGGGGCGGCGTCCCCGGTGCCCGGCGTCAGCCCCCGCGACCGAGCGACACCGGCGGCGACCGCCGGGGGTCGCCGGTGCCCGTCCCCCGGGACGAGGAGGACGAGGAGGAGGCGTCGTGAAAGCGCCCTCGCACGGCGCGTCCCGCCGCGTAGCCCAGGGCGCCGCGGGCCGTGGCGGCCAGGCGCACGCCGGCCATGAGCGCCCCGAACTCGTACCCGGTGCGCACGCAGCGCGCCAGGTCGCGCACGCCGTCGTCCCACGTGGCGCTGCGGGCCACGCCCCGGGCGCGACCCGGGTCGTCGGCCCACAGGCGCGCCAGGCGCGCCCCCTGGCCCGTGCCGTAGGACCATTCCAACGGGAGCAGGTGGCGCCGGGTGCGCCACTGCAGGTGCCAGGCGGCCACCGTCGGCTCGTAGCGCCCCCCGTGGCCGGCGGCGAGCAGGCGGTCGAGCAGGTCGAGGTCCTCCGCCGCCGGCCAGCGTGCGCCCGGCCCGAAGCGCTCGTCGAAGCCGCCCACCGCCACCAGGGCGTGGCGCCGCACCGCCAGGTTGGCACCGTGGCCCACGTCGCGGACCGTGGCGCGGGTCACCGCGCACGGCGCTTCCCGGTCCAAGAGCGCCACGGGGCGCTCGGCCGCCGGGGCCCCGGGGTCGGTGCCCAGCCGGCCCGTGAAGAAGGAGGCCTCCGGGTGCCGGACCAGGGCGGCGCGCAGTGCCGGGGCCCAGCCGGGCTGCACCCGCACGTCGTCGTCCACGAAGGCCACCGCCTGCTGGTGCGCGGCGCGCCAGCCCGTGTTGCGGGCCCGCGAGGCGCCCGGCAAGGCGCAGCGCAGCGCGCGGGCGCCGTGGTCACGGGCCACGGTCAACGAGGCCTCGTCCCGGGAGCACGAGTCGACGACCACGAGCTCGTCGTCGCCGCGCAGCGTGCCGGCCAGCGCCTCGAGGCAGCCGGCCAGCATGCGCGGCCGGTCCCGGGTGGCCACCACCACGCTGAGAGACGGGTCGTCAGCCACGGCGCCGCCCGCCCACCGGACGCGGCGCGACGGTCCCGGAGGTGACGGTGCCCGAGGTGACGGTGCCCGAGGTGACGGTGCCGGAGGTGAGGGGGCCGGAGGTGAGGGGGCCGGAGGTGACGGGGCCGGAGGTGACGGGGCCCGACGGCGGCGAGCACCGCCCGGGTGCGCCGGGCGGGGCGGTCCTGCACTTCGCGGCGCGCTGGCTCCCGGCCTCCGAGGGCTTCGTCCACGACCTGGTGGCCCACCTCGAGCGTCCCGGCGTGGTGGTGGGGAGCGGCCCGCTGGAGAACGGCGAGCGCTTCGCGTTCGACGACGGCCGGGCACCGCACTCGTTGGCCACCCTCCAGGCGCTCACCCCACGCGGGGTGCGCCAGAAGGCGGTCACGGCGCGCCTGGTCCTGCTGGCGCGGCGCCACTCGGTGGGGATCGTGCACGCCCACCACGGGTACCGGGTGGAGCAGGTGCTCGGCGTGGCCCGCCGGCGCTCGCTGCCGCTCGTGCTGTCGCTGCACGGCGACGACGTCACCGGCCTGCTCGCCGCGCGCCCCGACGCGTACCGCCGCCTGGCGCCCGTCCCCGCCGCGGTCGTCGTGCCGTCGCGCTTCCTGGCCGCGCTGGCCGTGGACGCCGGGCTCCCCGCCGACAGGGTGCACGTCATCCCCTCGGGGGTGGACACCGCCTGGTTCAGCCCGTCGCCGCTTCCCGCCGGACCCCCCGAGGTGCTGTTCGTGGGCCGCTTCGTGGAGAAGAAGGGCCTCGACGTCCTGGCCCGGGCGTGGCCGGCCGTGGCGGCCGCCGTCCCCGGGGCGCGCCTGCGCCTCCTGGGCTTCGGGCCCCTCGAGCCCCTGGCGCGCTCGGTCGCCGGCGACGTCGACGTCGTGCTGTCCCCGACGCGCCAGGAGGTGCGCGCCGCCATGCGCCGGGCGCGGCTCGTGGTCAGCCCCAGCCGCACGGCGCCGGGGGACGCCGTGGAGAGCCTCCTCGTGGTGAACCTGGAGGCCCAGGCGTCGGGCCGCCCCGTCGTGACCACCCGGCACGGGGGGATCCCGGAGTTCGTGGACGCCGGGCGCAGCGCCCTGGTCGTCCCCGAGGCCGACGCCGCCGCGCTGGGGGCGGCCCTGGTCCGCGTCCTCACCGACGACGCCCTCGCCACCCGGCTGGCCGGCCACGGGCCGCGCTGGGCGCAGGCGTTCGACGTGCGGCGCACGGCGCGCCGCGTCGACGACCTCTACGACGAACTGCTGACGGCATCGACGGGCGCCCGGGTCCCGGCGCGGCGCTGACCGGCGCGCTCGGGGGCCGGCGCCGCCTGGACGGCGCGCCCGCCCACGGGCCGCACGACGCCGGCGGGCACGCCCGACGCCAGCTGGCCGGCGGGCACGTCCTTCACCACCATCGAATTGGCCCCCACGACGGCGCCCTCGCCCACGCGCACGCCCCGGGCCACCGTGGCCTTGGCGCCCACCCACGCCCGCGCCCCGATGGTGACGGGGGCCGTACGCAGGTCGTCGAGGAACCAGTCCGACGGGCCGTCCAGGACGTGGCTCGAGTCGATGACCGTGACGTACTCGGCGATGCCCGCGTAGGGCCCCACGGTGACGGCCTCGTCGCAGTGCAGCGTGACCCCGTGCTGGACGAGCGCGGGCCCCGTCAGCTCGAGGCGGCCCGACACCCCGAGCACGCAGCCGTGGCGGATGTCGACGTCGGGCCCGACCACGAGCGAGCCGCCGCGCAGGTCGATGCGCACGTCGTCGCCCACGGCCGATCGGGCGCCGACGTGGAGCGCCGCCGTGGTGCGGGGCGCCACCGTGACCCGGACGCGGCGCCCCAGGCGCACGTCCGGGGCCAGCGCGCAGTCCACGCGGGCCTGCCCCCAGGCGGCGCGCAGAGCGACCTGGGCGAGCAAGAGCCGGCGTCGCAGCCGGCGCCGGAGCGTGCCCGCGCCCGACCCGGCCAGGTGCGCCAGCCGGAACGCGGCGCGGGCCGGGGCGCGTCTCACGGCACCACGAAGGGCGACGACGGGTCGGCGATCTCCCCGCGGTACCAGGCGATGGTCTTCTCGAGCCCGTCCGCCAGCGAGTGCTGGGGCTTCCAGCCGAGCTCGTCCCGGGCGCGGGCGGCGTCGCAGCGCATCTCCCAGATCTCGATGGGCCGGTCGGGCAGCGCCCCGAAGCGGGCCTCCACCGGGTTCCCCATCAGGTCGAGCACGAGCGTGGTCACGTCACGGATGGGCACGTCCTCGCCGCAGCCGAGGTTGAAGAGCCTGCCCTCCACGCCCGGCGTCGCCGCGGCCCGCACCATCCCGTCCACGAGGTCCTCCACGAAGTTGAACTCGCGGGTCTGGCGCCCCTGGGTCATGAGGAGCTCCTCGCCCCGCAGGGCCCGCACGATGACCTCGGGGATGATGCGGTCGGCGGTCTGCGCCGGGCCGTAGGCGTTGAAGGGCCGCAGCATGACGATGGGCCAGCCCCGGCCGTCGACGAACACCCGGCAGAAGCGCTCGGCGGCGTACTTGCTGGCGGCGTAGGGCGACGCCGGGCGCACCGGCTGGTCCTCGCGGAAGGGCACCGCCACGTCGCCGTAGATCTCGCTCGTGCCCACGTTGACGAAGCGCTCGTAGCCCGAGCCGTCCAGCGCCTGGAGGAGGTTCACCGTGCCCTGCACGTTGACCTGCACGCACTCGTCGACACGGTTCCACGACTTGCCGACGTGGGTGTAGGCGCCCAGATGGAACACGTGGGTGGGACGCACCGCGTCCACCAGGGCGTCCATGGCGCAGCGGTCGGTGAGGTTGCCCTCGTGCAGCGTGATGCGGTCGCGCATCCCGACCAGGCGGATGGCGTACACGCTCGAGACGGCGCTGGTGAGCGCGTGGACCTCGTAGCCGTCGTCCACCAGGCGGCGCACCAGGTGCGAGCCGATGAAGCCCGTCGCCCCGGTGACCAGCACGCGGGCCGAGGGGGCCAGCCGGTCGAGGCCGCTCACCGCAGCACCGCCGGGGTCTGCGCCGGCTGCGCCGGGGCCGCCGGGCGCGCCCGCCACGGCGGGTCGAGCCAGGGGGGACCGCCCGGGCCGCACAGCGACGTCAGCTCGAGAGCGTCCTTGTAGGTGTCCATGGAGCGCCAGAAGCCGTCGTGGCGGTAGGCGCCCAGCTCGCCGGCCGCCGCCAGGGCGGGCAGGAACTGGCGCTCGAGGTCGTCGCCGGTGAAGTGGTGGCGGGCCCGCTGGTCGAAGACGAAGAAGCCGGCGTTGATGAGGTGCGCGGGCAGCCGTGGCTTCTCCACGAAGCGTTCCACCCGGCCCGACGCGTCGCACTCCACGGTGCCGTACTGCGACGTGAGGGGCACGGTGGTGAGGGTGGCGGCACCCCCGTGGCGGCGGTGGGCCCCCACGAGGGACCGCAGGTCGACATTGCCCACGCCGTCGGCGTAGGTCACGAAGAAGGTCTCGCCCATGATCGGCGCGCACAGCGCCACGCGGCCGCCGGTGTTGGTCTCCTCCCCGGTGTCGACCACCTGCACGGACCACTGCGGGCGCACCGTGTCGGCGAACACCTCCACCAGCTCCGCCTTGAACCCGGCGGCCAGCACGAAGTCGCTCAGGCCCTGCCGGGCGTAGATCTCCATCACGTGAGACAGGACGGGACGACCGCCCACCTCGAGCAACGGCTTGGGCACCTCGAGCGTGTGGGGGTAGGCCCGCGTCCCGCGGCCCCCGCAAAGGATCAGCGTCCGCAACCCCGCTCCCGTCTCCGACTCCCGGATCCGGTCCCCCGGCCCGGCCTTCCCCAGCAACCCCTGCTGCTGCCAGGGAGAACGTGCACCAGCTGCCTTTCTCACGGCGCGCCGGCGGGCCGGGCGGCCCGGGGGGCAGCGAGAGTTGTGCGCCCGGTGGCCCCCCACCCTTCAAGGCGACCGGGCGGGCGTCCGACCCCTCACGGTGAGGAGGTGTCGTGGGCGGACGCGACCAATCCACGGCGCGGCGGCCGGCGCGCCCTCGACAAACCCTGGCGCAGGTCGCCACGGGGTTCGCCACGCGGCTCGCCCGCCGTCCCTCGCCGGCCCCCGCCCCGCCGTCCCACGCGGGGGCGCGGCCCGCCCCCGTGGCGGCGCGGTCCGCCGTCCGGCACGCCGGCTCCCTGCTCGTCGTGGTGGTGGCCGCCGGCGCCCTCGTGTCGTCGTCGCTCGT
>DATJBC010000189.1:0-12257 GCA_035515515.1 Acidimicrobiales bacterium | reverse complement strand
ACGTGCCGGCCCCTTCGGCCTGTCCGGCCGGGCACGCCGAACCGGAGCGGTGGACCGTCGGCGCGCTCAGGTGCTGGGGGTCGTGGCGTCCGGGCCTTCGGCCCCGGCGTCCCCGCCGCGACAGCGCAGGCCGCCGGCCGCCTGCTTCAGCTCCTCCCCGGCGTGCGACAGGCTGTCCGCCAGCGCATCGCCCAGGGCAGCCGCCAGGCTGTTGGCGTCCTCCCGTACGGCGGGATCCTTGACGGCCGCGCCGACGGCCGAGAACGTCGCCTCGATGGCCGATCCCAGCCGCTCGAAGGCGTCGCTGACCTCCCGGCCCGACCCTGCCTGCTCGAAGTGCACCTTGAGCTTGAGCCCGAGCGCGTCCAGGCGGTCGGCGACCGCCTCCCACGCGTGCTTGGTGTCCGCTGTCGTCGTCATGAGAGACACCTCCTCATGTGCCATCGTCGGACGCCGCACCGCCCTCCGGGGAGAGCCGAAAGGCCCTTTCGCGCCCGCGGCCCGGGCCGCGTGTTGAGGGACGCCTGCCGGCCGGCGGGTCCGCCCCGGGCGACGGGCACCCGGGCACGTGGGGGCCCGGCGGGCCCTACCGGGGACGGGAGGAAGAGGAAGCAGCCTCCCGGTGGCGACGGAACTCGGCGTGCCATTCGATCAGCGCGCCCAGGAGCACGACGATGCCGGCGATCACCGTCCGCACTCCGACCGGCAGGGCACCCGGCCCCCTCGCCGCGCCATCGGGCCCCATGCTACGGGCCGGTGCCGGCGTGCCGGGGGGACCTCGGTGAACAACACCTGAACGGGACGTGAATTCTTGGTGCGCCACGGGGGCGCCGTGACGCGCCTCCCGCCGTGGCGGGGATCAGCGCGAGGGGAGCAGGGCCGACGCCGCGGCGGCACCCACCGTCGCCAGGCCCGAGGCGCCGGCGGCGATCGTCCATCCCACGGGGCCGAGCGGGCGGCAGTCGAAGAAGTGGCTCACCCCCGGGGTCTGCACCACCGCCACCAGCCCGGCCGCCGACACCAGGGCGGTGCCGATGACGAGCGGGCTCCGCCGCCCGATGACCAGCGTCTGGCCGAGTTGGCTCCCCACCAGCGACGCCAGGGCGACCGAGCGGGCCCTGCCCGGGGTGCCCGTCAGGCGGGCCGCCACCCACGCGCCGTACGCGCCCGCCGCCGTGGCGGTCGCCCGGATGGTGACGTCGCGTGCGAGTTGGCCGGCCAGCGAGGTCTCGGGGCCCTCCCGTGCCAGGTCGACCGTGCCCGTGCGGGGCGCCTGCACGGCGATCGCCATGGCCGGCGCCAGGTCGGTGAGGAGGTTCACGGCCAGGAGCTGGCGCGCCGTGAGGGGCGGGCTGCCGCTCAGGAACGCCGCGCCGACCGTGAAGGCGACCTCTCCGAGGTTCCCCCCGAGCAGGATGGCGAGGGCGTCGCGCACCGAGGCCCACATGGCGCGGCCTTCTGCGACCGTCTCGACCAGGATCTCGAGGTCGTCCTCGGTCACGACGAGATCCGCCGCGTCACGGGCCGCCGCGGTGGCCCGGGGCCCGAAGGCCACCCCGATGTCGGCGAGGCGGATCGCCTGCGCGTCGTTGGCCCCGTCGCCGGTCATGGCGACGACACGGCCGGCGCGCTGGTACGCCGCGACGATACGGACCTTGTGTGCGGGGGTCACGCGCGCGAACACCCCCACGGTGTCGACGAGCTCGTCGATGGCGTCGTCGTCGAGCTCGTCGAGCTGGGGGCCGGTGAGGACGGCGCGGCCGTTGAGGAGGCCGAGGTCACTGGCGATCGCCTCGGCCGTGCTCGGGTGGTCGCCGGTGACCATCACCACGTTGGTGCCCGCCCGCCACAGGGTCTCGAGCGGGGCCGCCGCGCTGGGACGGGCGGCATCGGCGACGCCGACGAAGCCCACGAGCTCGAGCCGCTCGATCCGGTCGTCGTCGAGGTCTCTGCGGTCCGAGGCGCCACGCTCGGCGATGGCGAGCACCCGCAGGCCCCGACGGGCCAGGCGCTCCACCTCGCCGTCGAGCTCCGTCCGCGTCGCCGGGTCGAGCACGACCCGCCCCGACGGCCGCCGCCACGTCTCACAGCGCGGCAGGACGACCTCGGGTGCCCCCTTGACGCACAGCCGGGCGCCCGACGCCGTCCACCCCAGCACGGCGTGGTAGGCGCGCCCCGGCTCGAAGGGGAGCGACACCGCCTTCTCCCAGCTCTCGACACCGTGCGACGGGTGCACGGCCGCCACCGCGGTGCTCTCGACGATCGCCTGGTCCGTGGGGTGGGGAAGCCCGCCGGCGCGCGCCCGGGGCGTGGCGCGGAGGGCGGCGGCGAGCACGTAACGCCCGGTCGGTCCCAGCGCCGTCACCGGCTCGTCGCCCTCCCCGTCGGAGACACAGCGCAGCTTCAGGCGGCCCTCGGTGAGCGTGCCGGTCTTGTCGAAGCACAGCACGTCGACCCGGCCCAGTGCTTCGAGGACCTGGGGATGGCGGACGAGGACACCGCGCCCGGCCAGGCGGTGGGCAGCGCTCGCCTGCGCCACCGTGGCCACGAACGGGAGCCCTTCGGGCACCGCCGCCGCCGCCAGGCTCACCCCCGACGCCATGGCCTCGCGGGCCGGCCGACCCCGGAGCAGGCTGTTGAGGGCCAAGCCGGCGCCGCTGGCCAGGACCACCGGGACGGCCCGGTCGGTCAGGGCCCGCAGCCGGGCCTCCACGCCCGTGGGAGGTGGCTGGGCGGCGTCGCTCTCCCCCTGACGGGCCTCGGTCCGGGACCCCGTGGCGACCACCACCGCCGTGCCGCGCCCGGCCGCCACCGCCGTCCCGGCGTACACCATGGAGCTGCGATCGGCCACGGCCACCTCGCCCACGGCCTTGGGGTCCTTGGCCACGGGGAGCGATTCGCCGGTGAGCGACGACTCGTCGGTCTCGAGGCCGACCGACTCGAGCACGCGGGCATCGGCGGGAACGGCGTCGCCCGCCGCCAGGAGGACGACGTCCCCCGGGACCAGTTCACGGGCGCTCGTCACGGTTTCGGCCCCGGCGCGCACCACCCGCACCGCCCCCTCGGCGATGGACGAGGTCAACCGGGCGATGGCCGCCTCCGTGCGCACCCGCTGCGCGGCACCGACGAGAGCGTCGACCCCGACGACGCCGGCGATCAACATGGCGTCGAGCACGGAGCCCGCGGCCGCGGACAGGGCCGCGCCCGCCCCCAGGATCGCCGACAGCGGATTGGCCAGTTCGTCCCGCACCAGGGCGGGGAGGCCGGGGGGGTGCGCCTGGTCGTCGGGCTCGGCGCGGGCGGCGGCGGCCTCGGCGGTGAGGCCGCCGGGCTGCGTACCCAGCCGGGCCAGCACCGCGTGGGGCTCGAGCACGTGCCATGGCACCGGTCGGGGGTCGGCGTGCGCCGGACGACGCGGCAGCTGCGCCCCGTTCCACATCCCCGACCCCATCGCCGCCAAGCTCGACAGCTGCACGGCGGTCATGGTCCGCCGGCCCGCTCCCGGCAGCGCGCTGACGGCGAACCAGCCGGCGGCGGTCGACCCGGCGGCGGCGAAGGCGACGGCGTGCCGGCTGGCGGCGCGCGCCAGGCCGGTGGCGTCCACGGCGGTGGCCGCGCCCTCCGCGTGCAGGCACAGGAGGTCCGCGCCCCAGGGCGGGTGGATCTCGTCGGCCCCCAGGATGCCGATGCCGCAGTCGGCCGCGCGCAGGGCGGCCCCGGGGCGCGCCGACACCAGGGCGACGACCGAGCCGGCGGCCTGCAGCTCGCGAACCGAGCGGCTGAGGTGGTCACCGCCGGCGACAGCGGCCTCCGCGCCCACCACCGCGGCCACGCCGGAGCGGGTCCCGGCCACGACCAGGCGGTGCCCGGCCTGCCGGACGGCGTCCACGAGCCCGCTCACGAACCCGCGCAGCTCGGGCTGGACCGCCACCAGCCCGACGACCGCACCCCGCCGGGTCAGGCACACGACAGCGGCGCCGCCCGCCGCCAGCCGGCGGGCGCGCGCCCTGGCGCCCCGGGGCCAGCCGGTCGCCACCTGGGTGACCGGGGCCAGGGCCCAGTCGCCGTCCTGTGGCGTGTCGTCGGCACGGCCCGGGTCGAACAGGGCGCGGGCCCGGGCGGCCACCGCGGCCTCGTCCAGGTCCGCCACCGCGACGACCGCGGCGATCGTCGACGTGCCCGTCGTCACGGCGCGGGCGTCGAGGACCACGGTGTCGACCCGGTCCAGCCGACGCAGGACCCTCGGGTCCATCGCTATGACCTGGCGCGTGGCCAGCTCCCTGCCGATCTGCGCGGCGAACGCCTCGCGTCCCAATCGGGCGGCCCGGGGAAGGCCGGCGAGCAGCACGTCCGCGGTGCGCCGAGGGTCACGGGTGAGGGCCAGCGTGGCCCCGGCACCGGCCAGGGACACGAGGGAGACCCCCTGCCCGTAGGTCTCGACGGGGCCCAGCGGGAGGGGCGCGGGCCGCTGGGCCGTTTCCGCCGCGGGCACGTGCTCGGCCGGCGGGGCACGGTGCAACCGGGGCTCGGCGGCGAGCCACGCCCGGCGCCGGGCGGCGAGCTCGGCGATCCCGTTGAGGTGCTGCGTGGCGTCGACGACCAGCCCCAACGGCCCCTGCCCCAGGCCCTGGAGCAGCGCGTTCACCATGGCGGTGGCCATCCCCAGCCGCGGGCGTGCCTCGAGGATCCGATGGACGGGCGGCAACGAATCGACGGCGGGCACCGCGCTGGCGACCTCGACGGGCAGGCGGGGCAGGCGCAGGGCCCGGGCCGCGATCCCGATCCCGAAGCCGAACCCGTCGGCGATCAGCGCGGCCGCTCCCCGGCGGATCGGGCCGTCGTCGGCGGGGTGGTCGGGCATGTCCGGGGCGAAGGGCTCGTCGCGCAGGCCATGGGCCTCCTCCACGCCGTCGAGCACGCCGGCCAGGTCCTCGGGGTCCACGGCGCCGTCTTCGAAGGCCACGACCACCTCGGCCAGGATCGGGTTGACCTCGGCCCAGTGCACGCCCTCGATGGCGGCCAGGGCCCGTTCGACCGTCCTGGCCAGCGGCTCACGGTCCGGGCGGTGGACGCCGCGCACCGCCAGGTGGGCCCGGCCGGCGCCCGTCCGCACCACGCGCCGGGTCCGCCGTCCGGGACGGGCGGCACCGGGGTCGCCCTGGACGCGGCGCACCACGGCGGCGGGCAGGGACCTGACCGACCCGGGGAGCATGTTCATCATCGGACGCTCATCATCGGACGGGTCCCCTCGTCACCGGGGCCCACCGGAGGTCGTCGTCCTCAGCCGCGACGATGGCGGGCGATCACGACCCCGGCCCCCACGAGCAGGACCAGAGCCGGGTCGACCGCACCGAGCACGGCGGCAGCGGCCAGCCCGCCCCAGAACCCGACCTCGACAGCGGCCGACGGGACGCGGGTGTGGAGCAACGGCAGCACGTACCCCGCGCTCCCATGGGCGGCGCTCGATGCGGGCGGCGGGACGGTTCGTGACGAAGCGGCGGGCATCTGTGCTCCCTTCCCAGCTGACGATGTCAGCATCGCGAACCCCGCCTGGACGGGCCAGGGTCCAATGTCACCGCGTGCGCCACACCGGGCGGGGTGAGCTGGGGCGCGGGCCACATGACGAATCCGGGTCGTCCCGCCACGGAGCGTCCCGGGCGCGCGTGGAGGAGCGGGTCCCGGACCGCGCCCCCGGGGCTAGCGGACGAGGCCGGCCACCAGGTTGATGATCGCCGCCAGGATGACCGCCCCGAACAGATATGACAGCAGCGCGTGGCGCAGCGCCGTGCGGCGAACCGTCGAGTCCGTCAGGTTCGTGTCCGAGACCTGGAACGTCATCCCGATCGTGAACGACACATAGGCGAAATCCGTGTAGCGGGGCTTCACGTCCTCGTTGAAGTCGATGCCGCCGTCGGGCCCGGTGTAGTAGAGGGCGGCGTAGCGAAGCGTGAAGAGCGTGTGCACGAGCGTCCAGGACACGAAGACGCTGACGATGCTCACCGCGAGGAGCACCCCCTTCTCCACGCCGTGTGTCCGGCCGGCCTTGACGGTCACCAGGGCGATGGCGATGAGGCTCGCTGCGCTGGCGGCCAGGAGCAGCCCGTCGGAGACGGCCCGGTTGGGATCCTCGCGCGTCGCATGCTGGCTCGTTTCGAGCGCGTCGAAGTGCAGTGTCTCGGCCCAGACCGCCACCATCCAACTCACGGCTGCCGTGTCCCAGCCGATGAGCAGGGCCGCCTGCCACGGCAGGAAGAATGCGGCGACGGTGCCGGCCACCACGCCCACGACACAGACCGCCAGGAGGCGGGAGGCGGACACCGGGTAGTGGTGCGGTGGTATCCCCTGCGGCGGGTAGTCGACCACGAGAAAGTAATAGCCCAGCCACCATCGGGACGCCGCCGGCGGTCGCCGTCACCGTGCGGGGAATGGTGCGCACGCCGTGGTGTACGGGCACACTTGACTCGATGGGAGCCCACGCCGGTACCGCCCGGGTCGCTCTGGCCGGGTACGGCGTCGGGGGGTCGGTGTTCCACGCACCGTTCATCGACGCCGAGCCGCGGCTCGAGCTGTCGGCGGTCGTGACGTCGGACCCACGTCGCCGATCAGCGGTGCGCGACCGCTACCCGGACACGGTCGTGATGGGATCCTTCGACGAGCTCCTGGCGGGCATCGACCAGGTCGACGTGGTGGTCATCTCGACCCCGAACCGGACGCACGTCTCCATGGCGCAGTCCGTGCTGGCGGAGGGCCGGGACGTGGTGGTGGACAAGCCGGTGGCGCCGTCTGCGGCGGAGGTCCGCCGTCTGGCCCGCATGGCGGCCGAAGGGGGCCGGCTGCTGGTGCCCTTCCACAACCGGCGCTTCGATGGCGACTTCCTGACCGTCGCCGCCCTCCTGGGGTCGGGGAGGCTGGGGACGCTGCACCGCTTCGAGTCGCGCTACGAGCGTTGGCTGCCGGAAGTGGGCTCGGGCCCGCAGCGCTCCTGGAAGCGCGATCCCACGCCCGGACATGCCACCGGGATCCTCTACGACCTCGGGACGCACCTGATCGACCAGGCCGCGCTGGCGCTCGGCCGCCCGGACGCCGTCTACGCGGAGATCGACGTGCGCCGGCCCGGAGCGGCGGTCGACGACGACGTGTTCGTCGCCCTGCACTATCCCGGCGGCCTGCGCGCCCACCTGTGGGCCAGCGCGGTGGCGGCGGAGCGGGGGCCGCGGTTCCGCCTGCTCGGGAGCGCGGGCTCGTACGTCAAGTACGGCATGGACGTCCAGGAGGCGGCCCTGGTCGGCGGCGGGCGGCCGAGCGATGCGGGCTGGGGTGCGGAGCCGTCCGAGGCGTGGGGCACGCTCACCACGAGCGGCGGACGCCAGCTCGAGCCCACCGTGCCCGGTGCCTACCAGCAGTTCTACGCCGGCCTGGCGGCCTCCCTGATCGAGGGCGCCCCCCCTCCGGTCGATGCGGCGGACGCCGTCGTGGTGGCCGAGATCGTCGAGGCGGCCCGGCGGTCTGCGGGCGCCGGGGAGGTCGTGGCGCTGCCGCGCACGGCCCCGTGACACGCCGGACGGTGGCGCGCCGCGGCCGGGGGCCCCTCACACGCCGAGCAGGCCCCGGAGGTAGGCCGCCTGCCCGGCGTGCTGCAGGCAGTCGTCGGCGATGCTCACCAGGCGCACCCCCAGGGTGACGGGCGGGTCCCAGCGGCGGTCCACGATGCGGTCCAGGTCCTGGGGGGCCAAGCCCCCGACGAACGCCACCGTGCGCGCCTGCACGGCCTCGAGGTAGCCGAGCAGGACGTCGGCGCCCTCGGGCCGCACCTTCTCGACGTCGGCGGCGCTGTGTCCGTAGCCGGTGTTCTCCGGGTCGGGCTCGAGCCCCATGCGCTGCGCCCAGCTGCCCGCGGCCCATACCTGCTCGTCACCGGTGATCTCGGCGATCTGGGCGTCTTGGCCCCGGCCCATGTGCCACACCAGCCATCCGATGGTGTTGGCGCCGGGGCCCGGTCGCCTCGTCAGCTGGTCGGCGTCGAGGCCTTCGACCGCCTCCCGGGCGAGCGGCGGGATGCGACCGAGGATCTCGAGCAGGAGCCCGGCGACGTCCATGCCCCGATTCCACCACAGGGCCGCCTCCGCCACCCGGGCCGTGCTGCGCCGGCGGGGCACGGGGGCGGCTCCCGGCGAGCAAGGCGCCCCGCCGCACGGCGCCTCGGCCACGGGCGTCCGCCCGGCCCACCCGGCGTCGAAATCCCCTGGTCAACGGCGAATTGCCCCCGACTGGTTGGCACTCGACACCTACGAGTGCTAGAAATCGACCCGTCATTACAGCTTGAACTGCGGTGCGGACCCAAGCACGCAAACGCACTTTGGGAGGTGATGATCATGGCTCTGGTTCGCAGCGACCCCTTCCGTGAGCTGGATCGACTCGCCCAGCAGGTCTGGGGCCTGAGCAACGGGTCCCGTTCGCTGGCGATGCCCATGGACGCCTATCGCCGCGGCGATTCCTTCCTGATCCAGTTCGACCTGCCCGGCGTGGACGCCGAGTCGATCGAGCTGACCGTCGAGGACAACGTGCTCACGGTCAAGGCAGACCGGCCCGCTCCCCCCATGAACGAGGGTGTGGAGCGGCTCGTGGCCGAGCGCCTGTACGGCACCTTCACCCGCCAGGTCTTCCTGGGGGACAACCTCGACACCGAGCAGATGGAGGCCGACTACGAGCGGGGCGTCCTCACGTTGTCGGTCCCGGTGGCCGCCCACGCCAAGCCCAGACGGATCCCGGTCACCCATCGGGTCGAGAAGCAACAACTGAGCACTTGACCAGGGTGCGAAAAGCCGGACCGGGCGAGGACGCTCGTACCATGTGCTCGCCCCCGCCCGGTCCGGCCTTTCGGCTGTGGCGACGCCGGGGTGTGCGCACGATGCGCACGTTTCGGGACGATGGGGGGGTCGACATGACCGGTGCCGTCCCGGCGGGACCTGACCCCGAATCGGAGGTCGGCGGGACGCTCCGGGGAGCGGGGCGCACCGGCCATGACGAGCTCTCTAACGGGTTCGACGTCGAGCGCGTTCTCTCCGTCCAGCGCGCCGTGCGCGCCCTGGCGAACTCGGCGGACGAATGGTGGACGCGGCTGACCGAGGCGGCCGATTCGGTGGTCACGGCCGAGACGCTGGACGCGTTCTACCACGAGGCCGTGCGCGCCATGCAGGAGGTCCTCGGCGCGGACGAGGTGTCCATCCTGCTCAGCGACCACGAGGAGAGCGCCCTCGTGTCGCGCAGCTCGGTGGGCCTCGGCGAGGAGGGCACGGTGACCCTCCGCATCCCGGCCGGCAAGGGGATGGCCGGCCAGGTCCTGGCCACGCGGGGCCCTCTGATCGTTGCGGACCTCGACCAGATCACGCTGGTGTCCCCGGTGCTGCGCGAGCAGGGCCTTCGATCTGTCGTGGCCGTGCCGATCCTCCTGGACCGTCGGGTGCTGGGGGTGCTCCACGCCGGGAGCCGCCAACGCGCACACTTCACGGCGGCCGACGCCGAGCTCCTCGGCTTCCTCGCCGAGCGCCTGGCGTTGGCCGTCGACCGGGTCCGGCTCTTCGAGGAGCAGCGACGACTGGCTGGCGTGGCCACCTTCCTGGCCGACACCGCCCGAGTCGTCGCCAACGCGTCGGGGTTCGACGCCACGCTGGACGCCCTCGCCAAGGCCGCGCTGCCGACGCTCGGGGACCTCTGCCTGATCGACATCGTGGACGACGACGGAACGCTCCGCCGGGTGGTCGCACGCCACGTCGACCCTTCGAAGAGGCCTCTCGTCGAGCGGCTCCGCACCGAGTTCGCGCCCGAGATCGGGGGGGACCACCCAGCCGCGGAGGCGTTGCGGTCGTGGCAGACGCGCTGGTCGGCGACGATGTCGGAGGACTTCCTCCGGGCGACCACCCGCGACGAGGCGCACTTCCGCCTCACCCGGGAGCTCGGCTTCCGCTCGTACGTCGCGGTGCCGATCGGCGTCGGCGGCGAACTGCCGATCGGCGCGCTCACGATGGTGTCGTGCACGCGCGCCCTGGGGCCGACCGACGTCGCCCTGGCGGAGAACCTGGCCAAGCAGGTGGGAGCGGTCGTCGCCAACGCGCAGCAGCTCGACAAGACGGCACTGACGTCCCGGCTCCTGCAGGAGGCGCTGCTTCCCGCCGAGCTGCCGGAGGCCCGCGGGCTCGAGGTGCACGCCAGCTACGCGGCGGCGTCGCAGGCGCTCGACGTCGGCGGCGACTTCTACGACGCCATGACGCTCCCGAACGGGAATCTCTTGGTGATGGTGGGTGACGTCGAGGGCCACGACCGCCGGGCCGCGGCGGTCATGGGCCAGCTCCGCAGCGCGGCGCGAACGATCGCCATCCGGTGTGAGGGGCCGTCGTCGGTCATCGCGGAGCTCCGCGTGGCGTGGGACTACCTCGGGTTGTCACGGATGGCGACGGTCCTCTGCGCCCAGGTCGATCCGGCGGACGGTCGGGTCGCCCTGGCGTCGGCGGGACATCCTCCCCCCCTCCTCGTGGGGAGCGGCGGAGCGGCGTTCGTCCCCGTCGAGCCGTCACGGCCGCTCGGCTTGAGCGGGGACGCCGCCCCGATCGCCGCCATCGACCTCGTGCCGGGCCAGGTGCTCGTCTTGTACACCGACGGCGCGCTCGCCGAGCGGGCTCACGGTGTCGGCGAGGGCATGGAGCGCCTGCGGAAGGTGGTGGAGACGGCGAGCTTGGGCCCCGCAGCGATCTGCGATGCCATCCTCGGGTCCGTCCCGCAACTCGATGACGACGTGGCTCTTCTGTGCGTGAGCCGCCGCCCCTGAGGCTCTCTCCCGAGCCATGCCTGCAGGAGCCTGGCGCCACCTCGGCCGTCGTCGACGGCGCGGTGTTCGCAAGAGCCGCGGCGGCTCCTGGACGCCGGTCAGGACCCCGAGGCGTGGAGATCGTGACTCGGTGCGGGCGCCTGCCGGTCGTCGTCGGGGCCGAAGGCCACGGTGATGGACTCGTCGTCCCGGTGCTGGGTCTGCTCGGTCACGGCGCGCAGCACCCGGTCGTCCGCTTCAGTGGGATCCGTGCCGGGCAGCGCACGCGGCCAGAGGCTGCGGGCGATCACGGGATTGAGCTCGGCCGCATAGACGCTGAGCTTGGCCAACAGCAACAAGAACGTCACCACGCCGATGACGGCTCCGAACGCTCCGTAGGTGGAGCTGCTGTGGCGCAATTGGTGCTGGATCAGGGCGCTGCCCACCGTCATGAGCGCGGTGAAGCCGGCCCCGCCCACGAAGGCGCCCGGGAGCAGGCGCCGGACGGGGTCCTGGACAGGGGTGAGGACGCGGAACGACGCCGCGTAGAGGACGACGTTGACCACGAGCAGGCCGATGATCAGTCCGACCCGCTCTGCCGCCGGCTGGCCCCGCGCCGCCGCCAACGAGGCCACGAAGGCGTTGACGAGGAAGGCGCCGCCGATGATGAGGAGGCCGAGCAGGCTGCGGGCGAGGCGGGGGGCGAATCCCGGCCGCTCGGTCTCGGGCACGTTCCACACGCTCGCCATGGACTGCTCGGCCGTCTGCGTGACCCCTTGCGCTCCGTAGAGGAGGCCCACGAGGCCGATCGCCAACCCGACCGGGCTGCCGTGGAGACTGGAGCCGCCCCTCCCCGGATTGAACTGCGCCCCGATGACGGGGAATTGGTGCAGGGTGGACACGACACCGGTCCCCAGCGATCCCGCGCCGATGTACCCGAAGACCGTGACCACCACGAGCAGCAGCGGGTAGATGGCGGTGAACCCGTACCACCCGAGGGCCACGACGTAGAGGTTGGCGTTGTCGTCCCCGAACTTGCGGATGACGGCGTAGGGGACCCCCAACGCCTTTCTCCGTCGCTGGACGCGATCGAGCGCCCCGATCGTGTGCTTGACCACCCGGAGCGGGCTCACGGGGCCGTCTCAGGTGGCGGACCCGGCACCGGCGGTCCGCCCGAAGGCCGTGACGCCGGCGCCGTCCAGGGCCGCCTTCACGAACCCGACGACGGCGCCCAGCAGGGCGGCGACGGCCAGGCCCTCTGGCCATGTCCGGTTCCGTTCGGTGGCCCGGGGCGTCGTCTCCACCCGGGCGACGAGCTCCCGCAGCGGCGTGAAGGCTGCGCCCGCCATGAGGCCGCCCCGCATGCGCACGGCCCGGCCGAGGGGCGTGGAGAGCGCCCGGGCCGTCACTTCTTGCGGAGGCGCCGGGCGACGAGCAGGCCGAGCACGGCGGCGGC
>DATJBC010000188.1:0-11238 GCA_035515515.1 Acidimicrobiales bacterium | reverse complement strand
ACCGGGCGCAGGCCGCCGCGCGGCGCGACGGGACGGGACGGGCCGGGGACGGCGCGCGCCACCCCGGCGTCGACGCGCCCGGGTGCGACGACGCCCGGGCGGGGGAGCACCTGCACGTGGGCCTCCGAGGCGCGCGCCGGGCGCGGGTCGCGGGGGGCGCCCGCCGCGGCGGGCCCGGGGGCCACCAACTCGTCGATGGCCTCGACGACGGCCCACATGTAGCGGGCCGAGCGGCCCGCCGGGTCCTCGCCGAAGTGGTGCCAGCGGCGCTGCTCGTAGAACAGGCAGCCGCGCAGCTCGTCCAGGGTGGCGGGCAGGGAGCGGTCGCGCGTCCAGCGCTGCAGCACCCGGTTGGCGAGCTCGGGAAGGTCGTCCCAGTAGGCGTAGCCGTCGTAGGAGAGGGCGAACTCGGCCAGCGCGTCGGACGAGTCACCGCGGACGGGGATGTCGTCGGGTCCGAGCGCGGCGTTGGCGATGGCCGACGCCTGGAAGTCCCCGGCGGGGACGGCGTGGTCGTCGCTCCACCGCAGCCGGGGCTCGGGTCGCTCGTGATGGGTGCCGTTGGCCGCCGGGGTGAGCAAGGAGAACGACGCGGGCCCCGGTGCCCGCCCGCGCCGGGTGCCCGTGGTCCGGCCGCGCCCCGCCGGGGCTCCTTGGCCGTCGCGTCGGCGCCGTGCGCGGATCAAGAACAACGCCATCCCAATTGCTATCGGCAGCCCGCCTCCCCGGTTGAGCACATCACGCAGTGTGTTGGCGGCGTTGCCGCGACGAGGACGCGCCGTGGCGCCTCCCTGGTCGCCGGCCGGCGCCTGGCTAGCCTCCCCGTCCTATGCCGAGCGCGGTGGTGGCCACCTACAACCTGCACGGCGGGGTGGACGGCTGGGGGCGGCCCTTCGACGTGGTGGCGGCCTGCCGGGCCGTCGACGCCGACGTACTCGTGGTCCAGGAGTCGTGGGCCCCCGACGCCGGGGCCTCGACGGCGAGCCGGGTGGCCGACGCCCTGGGCTACGCCGTCACCGAGCTGGCCATGGCGCGAGGCCGGATGCTCTCCGCCCCGCCCGGCGCGGGGAGCCGGTGGGGGCCCCCGTTGTGGGCGCGCTCGCGCTACGGCATGCGCCTCTACCGCCGCGGCCGCGCCGGGGCCACGCGCGACGCCCGGCACGGGCCCGGCACCACGGAGGTGGAACGGGGGTCGTGGGGGATCGCCGTGCTGTCGCGCCTGCCCGTCGCCGGGACGCGCCTCATCGACCTGGGGCAGCTCCCGGCGGATCCCGCCCGCCGGGGCGCGATCGCCGTGGACGTGGTGCTCGCGGGGTCGGTGCCGCTGCTCGTCGTGGGGACGCACATGGCGCACCTCAGCCAGGGCTCCCCGCGGCACCTGCGCGCCCTGCGCCGCACCCTGGCCGACAGCGAGGAGAGGCCTGCCGTGCTGGCCGGCGACATGAACATGTGGGGGCCACCGCTGTCTGTGGCGCTGCCGGGCTGGTCCCGGGCGGCGCGGGGCCGGTCGTGGCCGTCGTGGTGGCGCCACCCCCTGGCGCAGAGCGACCATGTCCTGGTCACCGGGTCGGTACGCGTCGAGCGCGGGGAGGTCCTGCGATTGCCGGGGTCGGACCACTACCCGGTGCGGGCCACGCTCGTGGTCGGTGCGCCGTGACGGTGGCCACGACGCCGGCGGGGCATGTCGGGAGGGCGATGTGAGACGGAGATGCGGACGCGTGGCGGCGCTCGCCGGGCTGGTGGCGCTGTCCTCGGTGGCGGCCGGGTGCGGGGGGCCGCCCAACGCCCAGGCGAGCGCCCCGACGGGGATCACCGTGCGCTCGTTCACCAGCAGCTATGCCGTCATGGCGCGCTTCCGGGCCCTCGCCGCCGCGGGGCGCGGCTCGGTGGGGGTGCTGCTGCCCGACGACGGCCCCCTCGACCCCAACGCCGCCCTCGACGCCGCCTCGTTGCGCAAGGCGTTCCGGCTGGCGGGCCTGGACACCTCGCAGTACCGCGTGGACGACGCCCACGGCGTCGCCGCCACCCAGCGGGCCCAGGCGAGCGCCGACATCAAGGCGGGGGCGTCGGTGCTGCTGCTCGACGCCGTGGACGCGACCACGGGCATGGCCGTCGAGCAGGCCGCCGGCCGGCGCGGTGTGCGGGTCGTGGACTACGACCGTTTCACCCAAGGCGGCAGCCGGGCCTACTTCGTGGGCTTCGACCCCACCGCGATCGGCACCCTGATGGGCCGGGGCGCGTTGTCGTGCGTGTCCACGTGGCACATCGCCAGTCCCACCGTGCTCGAGCTCACCCGTCCCCTGTCGGACCCGAGCGCCCTCGAGCTCGCCCAGGGGTACAGCGCGGTGCTGGCGCCGCAGTTCCAGGCGGGCGCGTACACCCGGGTGGGCGAGGCCGTCGTCCCCTACGGGACCCCGGCGGCCCCCGTGGTGCAGCAGGCCCTGCGGGCCACGCCCGGCATCGACGTCGTGGTGGCCGCCGACGACCCCGTGGCCGGCGCCGTGGTGCAGGCGCTGCGGTCCTCGGGGGTGGGCCCCCGGGCGGTGGCGGTGGTCGGCCAGGACGCGTCGCTCCCGGCGCTACGGGACGTGCTGGCGGGGTACCAGTGCGGCTCGGTGTACAAGCCCGCCTACGCCGAGGCCCAGGCGGGCGCGGCCCTCGCCCTGTACCTGCGGGGCGAGCTGTCGCCCCCCGGCGCCCTGGCCGACCAGGTCGTGCGCGACAGCACCACCAACTTCAACGTGCCCGCCGTCGTCCTCACGGCGCGCTGGGTCACGGCCTCCGACCTGGCGGGCACGGTGGTCGCCGACCACGACGTGAGCGTGCCGGCGCTGTGCGCCGGTGCCAGCGCGCCGGCGTGCGCCCGGGCGGGCATCACGCACACGGGCACCGGCTGACCCCGCCCTCTCCGCGCGGCCCCCCGACGGCGCCCGCCGAGCGGCCGGCGACCCTCAGGTGGCGGTCAGGACGGGCGACCCCCCGCCGCCCGGGCCCGGGGTGAGGCCGCCACCGGTGTCGATCGAGGCGAAGCTCACCGCCCCCGAGGGCGCGGTCTCGTCCACGGGCTCGCCCCACTTGGAGAAATCGAGCTGCAGGGTGCTCGACTGGCCGTTGATCGTGCCGTGCTGGGTGTAGCGCACGGGCAGGTGGTTCCCGCTGTCGACGTACATGGCCGCCGTGCCCTTGGCCCGCTGCACCTGGCCCGCCACGGTGATCGACGTCATGGGCCCGCTCACGCCCTCGACGCGGTGGCCCGAGACCGTCGAGGCGCCCAGCTCGAGATGCGGGCGGAAGGCGATGTTGGTCTTGAGGGCGGAATCCGACGTCACGGCCACGTACACCGACGCGTAGGGCGCGTCGCCCGGCGCCAGCGAGATCCATTGGTTGGCGTGGGCGGTGGCGGCCGCCCGCGCCAGGCCCAGCTGCTCCTGCATCTGCGCGGCGTCACCCTGGAAGTAGCAGGCCGTGCCCACCACCACCACGGTGAAGGTGTCGGGGCCCTGGGTGATCACCTGTCGGCCCGACGTGGGGCCGGCGTCGCCGACCGTGACGCCCGTGGCCCCCTGGGCGGTGAAGCGCGACGTGTAGTGAAACGAGTGGGCGGCGGCCGCCCGGGCCAGCGCGCTGCGCACCAGGCGCCCCGCGGCGGGGGAGACCCGCGCCGAGGGCGCCGAGGACGACCCCGACGTGACGGCCAGCGCCACCCCTGCCCCCACGAGCAGGAGGACCACGACCGACACCACCACCACGATCCGCCGGGTGCGCCCCGGCCGGGACGCTGACCTGCCGGGGGCGGCGGCGGGGGTGCCCGGGGGCGGCGGGGGCGGCGGGTAGGCCGGGGGCGGCGGCGCGGCGGTGCGCGGCTGGTGCGAGGCGGGCCACGCCGGGGGATAGGCGGGGGCGGCGCCGTAGCCGGGGTAGGGAGGCGGCGGCCCGGGGGGGTAGGCACCGGGTGGCGGGGGAGGGCTCCCCGGCGGCGGGGGGGCGGTGGCGGGGTACGGGGCGCGCCCCCAGGGGTCGACCCCGGGCAGGCCGGCGGCGGGGGGTTCCTCCGACGGGGCCGCGGAATGCGCAGAGTCCTCAGGTGAGGACGCTACGTGGCTATCGGGAGGGCTGGGGCCATCCTCCTGCACGGCTGCAGCCTAGGCGTCGCCCGTCCCGGGCCGACGGCGCCCCCCGTCAGGCGAGCGGGGCGCGCGCCACCACCAGCCGGGCCGAGGCCTGGACCCGCAGCACGCCCTCGTGCTCGAAGGGCCGCAGGAGCTCGGTCGCCCGGGACAGGAACTGGCTGCGGGCGTCGGGCCCGCAGCGGCTCCACGCACCGGACAGGGGGGGCAGCGACGGGTAGACGTGCACCCACTGCGACACCCGCGGCAACGCGGCCAGGATGCGCACGGAGCGGCACGAGGCGTCGGTGAAGCCCGCCCCCTCCGCCAGGGTCCGCAGGTCCTCGAGGCGGTGGAAGGCGAAGGCGTCGAGCAGGCGCTCCACCACGGGCGCGTCGTCGAGTCCGGCGCGCACCACGGCGTCGAGCTGGGCGGCGAACGCGGGGTTCTCCTCGATCGGTCCCCACACGGTGATGCCGAGGCGTCCCCCGGGGACGAGCACCCGGCGCATCTCCTCGAGGGCGGCCGCGGGCTCCGCCAGCCGGTGCAGCGCGTGCTGGCACGCCACCACGTCGAAGGCGCCGTCGCCGAAGGGGAGGCGCGCCCCGTCCCAACGGCGCCACTCGACGATGCTCGTGACGTCGATGCGGCGCGCGGCCTCGATGGCCGCCGGCTCCGGATCGAGCCCCACCACCATGCCCGAGGCCCCCACCACATGGGCCGCCATCCGGGCGAAGACCCCCGTGCCGCAGGGGACGTCGAGGACCCGCGCCCCGCGCACGACCACGAGGGCGTCCAAGGCGCGCTCCGCGAAGCGCCTGCCGAAGGCGGGGTCGAAGTGGTGCGCGAACAGCGCGGCGGTGGCCTCGTCCGCGTAGGCGTCGACGCACCCCGGACGCGTGATCACCGCCGCGGCGCGGGTGGCGTCGACGGCGTCACGCGTCGGTGGGGATCCAGAGCCCGGGGCTGCGCCGGTGGAGGCAGGCGGGCCCGTGTGCATGTCGCGGCCCGTCGCCACGAGTTGCGAGGCTACCGGACCCCCCTGGCACGTGGGCGGACCCGGTGGCCGCCACGCACGCGCCCTGGACGCTCCACGCTCCGTGCCCCGCTCGCACGCGCCGTGGTGCCATGCAGCCCGCCGAGGGCGATCAGCGCCCCTCGCCGACGTGCCGCGCGCGCCGCAGATGGTCGGTGAGCGCGTCGAGGCGTGCGTGCGCGTTGGCCCCGCTCGTCGAGGGCATGAGGTACACGGGGCGTCCGCCCAGGCGGCGCACCTGTGTGCCCGCGCCGGCGCGGGGGTCGACGGCCCGGCGCCACCCGGCGAGGCCCACGAAGCACACCACCGCAGGGGCGAGCCAGGCCACCAGTCGCTCCACGCGTGCCATGCCGGCGCGGTACTCGTCGGCGCGCAGCTCGGCCGCACCGGGGGTGGCCCGCTTGACGAGATCGGTCATGCCCATCCCGTGGTCCCGCAGGGCGCGCCACGCGTCGCGCTCCACGTCGGCGACGCCCGCGGCGCGTGCCGCGGGCCAGAAGCGGTTGCCCGGCCGGGCGAAGCCCACGCCGGCGTCGGCCGCGTACACCGACGGGTTCAACCCGACGACGAGCATGGTCATGCCGGGCCCGACGACGTCCGCCAGGGTGCGCGCCCGCCGGGCGGTGGCCCGCACCACGTCGCCGTGGGCGTCGATGCCCGTCACCGCGAAGCCCGCACCCTCGAGCACGTCCACCAGGCGCGGGGGCGTCCATCCGGCGAAGTACCGGCCACCCAGGTCGTCCTGGGGCAGCGCCCGGCCCTCGTAGTCGCCCCCCATGACCTGGATGTCGAGGGGCGCCCCGACCTCGAGCGCCCGGTGCAGGTCGGCCAGGGCCCGGGGCAGGCGGACGCTCGGCACGTGCAGGTAGCTCATGTTGGCCCACGCCCCGGCGAAGGCCTTGTCGGCGAAGGGGAGGGCCTCCAGGTCTCCCTGGACCAACAGGGCGCCGGGGGCCCGGCGCCGGCACTGGGCGAGCATGGCGCGGGCGGCGTCGAGCCCCACCACGGGGCGCCCCAGGACGCCGGCGAAGCGCCCCGCCCCGCACCCCAGGTCGACGCGGGGGCGGCCGGCGGGCAGCGCACCGGCGAGCGCCCGGGCATCGGCGCGCCGCTGCCGCACGGGACGGCGCTGTGCCGCCCACCGCTCCCCGCGCACCTCGTAGACGTCGACGGTGGCGCGGTCCATGCGGCCACATTGTGCCGGGGGCGGCGCGCTACTCGCGCAGGCCCACCGGCTCGCCGTCGACGATCTGGTCGAGGTACTCCGACAGGCCGTAGGCGCGCCGGCCGTCGTCGAGGGTCCATTCCGTGAGGCCCTCGGAGATGCGGGTGACGAGGTCGGCCCCGTGCTCGTCGCGGCGCCGGTTCCGCAGCGGGATGAGGCGACGCACCGTCCCCTGCAGCCGCCACGTCCGGTCGTCGCCCACCAGCTCGGCCTCGATCGCGCGGTGGTAGCGGGCGTCGCCCTCCCACACCGTGGAGATCCGGAAGTCGCGGCAGGCGTGCAGCGTGGCCCCGTCCCATACGAAGCCGCCGCGCGTGCCGGGGCCCTCGCGCCGGGCGATGCGCGAGCCCATGAAGCCGAAGTGCTCACCGCCGTTGCCCGTCAGCCACCGGTAGTACCAGGGGGCCTGCCAGTAGCGCGGTCCCCAGCTGTGGTCGCGCAGGCCGTAGCCGTCGACCTCCCAGGCGTCGTCGCCCACCGACACCGACCCCCGTGCCGACACGAGCTGCTCGTAGTGGCCGCGGGCGAACTCCTCGCCGGGCCGCTCCGAGGGCGTGTCGGGCTCGCCCCCCACCATGGGGCCGCATCCCCGGTACTCGAGGGCCACCCCGCAGGGCACGTGGGGGTTGGTGCTGAACGCCCGGCGGGGGTCGGCCATCTCGAGCGGGTCGGCCAGGACCACGGCCGTGGCGTCGTAGCGCACCCGCAGCCGGGCGAAGGGCTCGACCACCTCGAACGACATGCCCGCGGCGTCGAAGGCGTCGTTGGTGGTCACCCGGGGTCGCTGGAACATGAAGGCCACCCGGCCGTCGGGCAGGTAGAGGCACACCGTCATCTCGCCGGTCCCCTCGTTGGCCCGGTTCCCGAGCCGGAAGAACCCGCCGAGGCCCACGGCGGGGTCGTAGACGTTGAAGTACATGGACTCGTTGAAGTTGGGCTCGGGGCCCAGTTCGTGCATGTACTCGTCGCTCGGGTCGAGGCGCAGGGCGATGCGTCACCCTAGCCACGCCGGGCCCGGCCACCGCAGCGGCCGGTCGTTTAGTCTCCGGCCCGATGGACACTGCGGCCCTGGCCGATCGCCTCCTGGCCGTGGTGGCGGCGGCCGTCCCCGACGTCGAGCGCGTGGGCGACCTGCGGCGCCTGCCGGGGGGCGCGTCCCGCGAGACGTGGAGCTTCACCGTGCAGCGCTCCTCGGGGGCCACCGACCGCTTGGTGGTGCGCCGCGACCCGCCCGGCGCACCACCCTCGGGGATCGCCCTCGAGGCGGCCCTCCTCGCCGCCGCGGCGCGCGCCGGGGTGCCCGTGCCCCCCGTGGTCGCCGCGGGGGACGCCGCGGGGGGGCTGGGGTCGGCCTTCGTCGTCATGGCCTTCGTCGAGGGCGAGACCATCCCCCGCCGCATCCTGCGCGACGAGCAGTGGGCGCCGGCCCGCGCCGTGCTCACCGAGCAGTGCGGCGCGGCACTGGCCGCCGTGCACCGCATCCCCCTGGCGGCGGTGCCGGGGCTGCCCGAGGGCGACCCCCTCACCCAGCTGCGCGCCCTGCTCGACCGGCTCGGCCAGCCCCACCCCGCCTTCGAGCTCGCCTTCCGGTGGCTGGAGGGCAACCGCCCCCCGCCGTCGGCGCCCGCGGTGGTGCACGGCGACTTCCGCAACGGCAACCTGATCGTCGGCCCCGAGGGCATCCGCGCCGTCCTCGACTGGGAGCTGGCCCACGTGGGCGACCCCGTGGAGGACCTGGGATGGCTGTGCGTCAAGGCGTGGCGCTTCGGCGCCCCCGCCGAGGTGGGCGGGTTCGGGTCGGTCGGGCAGTTGCTCGACGCCTACCGGCGCGCCGGGGGCGGCGCCGTGCCCGAGCCCGCCCTGCGGTGGTGGCAGGTGCTGGGCACCTTGCGGTGGGGGATCATCTGCATCGTGCAGGCCACGACGCACCTGGTGGGGGCGGTCCGGTCCGTGGAGCTGGCCGCCATCGGCCGCCGGGTGTGCGAGGTCGAGTGGGACCTGCTGGAGCTGCTGCCGTGACGGGCGGTGCCGGGGTGCCCGAGCCCCCCGGGCCCGGGGCGTCCCCCCCCGGGGGGGCGGGGGGCGGATGGCCCCCGCACGACGTGCCGGGCGCGGCCGACCTCGTCGCCGCCGTGGGCGAGTTCCTGGAGGCCGAGGTGCTCGAGGCCACCGAGGGCCGCACGCGCTTCCTCGTGCGGGTCGCCGTCAACGCCCTGGCCATGGTGGGGCGCGAGCTCGTCCTCGGGCCAGCGATGGCCGACGAGCACCGGCGGCGGCTGGCGGCGCTGGGGGTCGCCGACGAACGGGCCCTGGCCGCCGCCATCCGCTCGGGCGCCCTCGACGAGCGCGCCGCCGAGGTGCGGGCGGTGGTGCGGGCCACGGTGGCCGACAAGCTCGCCGTGGCCAACCCGCGCTACCTGGAGGCCGGCCCCGGCCCGGGCGCCTGACCCGATGCCGACCCGGCGGCCCCGGTAGGGTGCGCGCCGTGCGCTTCGGGATCGACGTGGCCCAGCAGCGGATGGAGTTCGCCGAGGTCGTGGCGCGGGTGCGCGCCGCCGAGGCCCTGGGCTTCGAGGGGGCGTGGGGCTTCGACCACTTCGTCCCCATGTACGGCGAGGGCCCGGGCAACTGCTTCGAAGGCATGACCACCCTGGCCGCGCTGGCCAGCGCCACCACCCGGATCCGCCTGGGCCTGCTCGTCACGGGCGCCACCTACCGGCATCCGTCGGTGCTCGCCGCGCAGGCGGTCACCGTCGACCACGCCAGCGGCGGGCGGCTCGAGCTCGCCCTCGGGGCCGCCTGGTACGACGCCGAGCACCGCCAGCTCGGCATCGAGTTCCCGCCGACGGGGCAGCGCTTCGACCGCCTCGAGGACACCCTGGAGATGCTCACCCGGTTGTTCACGGGCGAGGTCGTCTCCTACGACGGGCGGCACTTCCACCTCGAGGGCGCCCAGCTGCGACCTGTCCCGGTGCAGCGCCCGCACCCGCCTATCTGGGTGGGCGGCTCGGGGCGCCGGCGCACGCTGCCGCTCGCCGCCCGCTACGCGGACGTGTGGCACACCTACGGCAGCCCCGCACAGCTCTCCGCCCTGGGCGGCGTGCTCGACGCGCTGGCAGCCGACTGCGGCCGGGACCCGGCGTCGATCGTGCGGGCCTCGTCGCTGTCGTTGTCGGAGCCGTGGGACGAGGTGCGAGGCGCCATCGCGGCGATGGCCGACGTCGGGGTCGACTACCTGGTGTGCGGCTGGCCCAGCGAGGGGAGCGCGCGCGTCGAGGAGTTCGCCACCGAGGTGATGCCGGCCTTCAGCGCGCCCTGAGCGCTCAGCGCCCCTCGAACAGCGGGGCGCGTCCCTCGAGCATGGCGTTGACACCCTCGACGGCGTCGGCCGTGCCGGCCAGGGCGCTCTGCTCGGCCAGCTCGTGGTCCATGGCGGCGCGGGCCGCCTCGGCCAGGCCCTGGCGCAGCGTGGCCCGGGTGGCCGCCAGCGCCAAGGGGGCGGCCGCGGCCAGCTCCTGCGCCAGGGCGAGCGCGCCGGCGACCTCCTCGCCCGCCGCGGCCACGCGCTGGGCGATGCCCAGGCGCTCGGCCTCGACCGCGCCCAGCCGCCGCCCGGTCAGCAGGAGGTCGGCGGCCCGGGCCGGGCCCAGCGCCCGGGGCAGCGTCATCGACAGGGCGAAGCCGGGGTGGATCCCGAGGCGTACGAAGTTCGCCTGGAACCAGCCGCGCTCGCCCACGACGCAGAGGTCGCACGCCAGGGCGAGCCCGAACCCGGCGCCGATGGCGGCGCCCTGGACGGCGGCCACCAGCGGGAGGGGGGAGCCGAACACCCGGGCGGCCTGGGCGTAGAAGGCGGCCGTGCGGGCCTCGAAGCCACCGCCGTCGGTGGGGTCGGGCGCGTCGCCGGAGCGGAAGTCGGCGCCGGCGCAGAACGACCGGCCTTCGGAGCACACCACCGCGGCCCGCGTGCCGTCGGCCAGGGCGGACAGCGCGTCGGCCAGCGACCGCAGGACGGGCTCGGTCAGCAGGTTGTGCGGGGGGCGGCGCAACGTGACCACGGCGACCGCGCCGTGGCGCTCCGCCGTCACCTCCACGCCGGCGCGGGGCCGGCTCGCCTCGCCGGAGGGCTCAGTCACGGGCCGCCACGGGAGCGCCCCGACGGGTTAGGCGCGCCCGCGCCGGCGCGTGCGGCGGCCCTTGAGCATGGCCGTCTCGGCCGTGGCCACCAGGTCGTCGAGGTCGTCGTGCTGGCGGAGCTCGGCGAAGCCCACGCTGGCGGTGCACCCGGGCGCCTCCTCCGCCAGGATGACGGCGAACTCCTTGAAGCGCAGCTCGGCCGTGGACAGGTCGGACCCGGGCAGCGAGAAGACGAACTCGTCGCCCCCGAGACGGGCGATGACGTCGTAGGAGCGCAGCGTGGCCCGCAGGGCGGCGGTCACCTTGCGCAGCACCTCGTCCCCGGCGCGCAGACCGCGCGTGTCGTTGATGGCGGTCATGGCGTCCACGTTCAGGTAGCCGAGCACGAAGCGCTCCCCGCCCCGGCGGCACCGGTCGATCTCGCGCTCGAGCGCCGCGAAGCCGGCGCTGCGGTTGAGCACGCCCGTGAGCTCGTCGCGCGTGGCGCGCTCGAGGTCGCGCGCGGCGCGTACCGGCTCGTCACGGGACAGCGCCAGGGCCGGCTCGGGGACGTGCTCGGCCACCGGCACCGCGATCCGGGCAGGGTGGTCGTCGGCCGCCCGGGTGGGGCGGACGGGCGCGGACGTCACCCGCCGGGGGGGCGCGGCGCGGGGCGCGGCGGGCCGCTCGTCGCCGTCGTCGTCACCGACGACGGCGCGCACGAGGTCGATCCACAGGCGCACGAACTCGCTCAT
>DATJBC010000187.1:0-7968 GCA_035515515.1 Acidimicrobiales bacterium | reverse complement strand
GCAACCTCGGCTGCGTCTTCCAGGACTTCCGGCTGCTCCCGAACAAGACCGTTGCCGAGAACGTGGCGTTCGTCCTCGAGGTGATCGGACGGCCACGCCATGTCATTCGCACCCAGGTGTCTCAGGTGCTCGACCTCGTCGGCCTCTCCAAGAAGCGCGACCGCCTCCCGGGCGAGCTGTCGGGTGGGGAGCAGCAACGCGTGGCGGTGGCGCGCGCCTTTGTGAACCGGCCGCTCGTGCTCCTTGCCGACGAGCCCACGGGCAACCTCGACCCGGCCACCAGCCAGGGCATCATGCGCCTGCTGGACCGCATCAACCGCACGGGCACGACCGTCGTGATCGCCACCCACGACGCCTCCATGGTCGACCAGATGCGCCGCCGGGTCATCGAGCTCGACCACGGGACCCTCGTGCGCGACCAGGCGCGCGGCGTCTACGGCTACGGGACATGAGGCACGCGGTGGCGCCCGCCACGGCGCGGCCCGACGGGGGGACGAGCTGAGATGGCGTTGTCGGTGGACTACGTGGCGCGCGAGACGGCGGCCAACCTGTGGCGCAACCGCCTCATGACCGTGGCGGCCGTGCTCACCGTGGGCGTGTCGCTGTCCCTGGTGGGCGCCTCGCTCCTGCTGCGCCAGGGGGTGGCACACGCCACCACCCAGTGGGCGCACGGCGTCGACGTCCTGGTGTGGGTCAAGCCCGACGCCTCGAGCTCGCAGGTGCGCTCCATGGAGCAGCAGCTGCACCAGCTCCCCTACGTGCGCACCTGCCAGTACCGGTCCCAGACCTACGACTGGAACGAGGCCCGCCACCTGCTCCCGCCCGACGTCTCCCAGGTCCTGACGGTGGCCACCACGCCGGCCTCGCTGCGCTGCGCCCTCGACAACCCGAGCGAGGCCGTGGGCATCATGCACCAGTTCAACGGCTATCCGGGGGTGAAGAGCGTGGCCGCCCCCACCAAGGTCATCCACAACATCCAGGAGGTGAGCCGGATCCTGCAGGTGGTCTTCTTCATCCTGGCGCTCATCCTCCTGTTGTCGGCCTCGGTCCTCATCCTCAACACCATCCGCCTGGCCATCTTCGCCCGCCGGCGCGAGGTGTCGGTCATGAAGCTGGTCGGCGCCACCAACTGGTTCATCCGCATCCCGTTCATGTGCGAGGGGGTGATCCAGGGCGTGCTCGGGGCGGTGTTCGCCTCGGGGGCGGTGTTCGTCCTGCACTTCGTGCTCGACAGCTTCTCCAACACCAAGACCGGCAACATCTGGTACCAGATGCAGATGCCGGTGGGCGAGGTGGTGCTCACCAGCCTGGTGGTGGTGATCGTGGGGGTGGTGATCGGGTCCCTCGGCTCGATCCTCGGGATCCGCCGCTTCCTCGACGCCTGACCGGCCGCTGGGCTGCTCAGCCCTTGTTGGCCCCGTTGGCTCGCACGAAGTCGTTGACGGCGTAGTAGGCGTCGATCGACTCGCCGGCGTCGCCCCAGAAGCCCTCGAGCACGTCGTAGGCCATGGTGCGCTGCCGCACGTAGTAGTTGTTCACGTCGGTGATCTCGAGCTCGCCCCGGCCGGAGGGCTCCAGGGTGCCGATCACGTCGAAGACGGAGGCGTCGTAGCAGTAGATGCCGGTCACGGCGTAGGTGCTGGGCGGGTCCTCGGGCTTCTCGACGATGCGCGTGATGCGGCCCTCGGCGTCCATCTCGGGCACGCCGAGGTGCCGCAGGTGCACGGGGTCGCGCTCCTCGGTGAGCAGGATGCGCGCCCCCGCCCCCTGGGCCGAGAAGTTCTCCACCGTGGAGCGGAAGGTCCGCTCAACGATGTTGTCCCCCAGCATCACAAGCACCGAATCGCCCGCCGCGAAGCGCTCGGCCAGCCCCAGGGCCTCGGCGATCCCACCCGGGCGGTCCTGGTAGGCGTAGGAGAGGCGGTCGATGCCGTGCTCGTGGCCGTTGCCGAGGAGCCGCAGGAACTCACCGGCGTGGGTGCCCCCCGTGACGAGCATCATCTCGTTGATGCCCGCCAGCACCAGCGCCTCGATGGCGTAGCTGATCATCGGGCGGTCGTAGATCGGCAGGAGGTGCTTGTTGGTGATGCGCGTCAGCGGGTGCAGCCGCGTGCCGCTGCCCCCCGCCAGGATGACCCCCTTCACGGCGGGTCAGTGTAGGTGACCGCCCAGCGACCGAGCACGGCGTCGGCCAGGCGGGGCCAGGCGTCTTTGGCCCACGGCCCGAAGGCCGTGTCGCACAGCGACGCGCAGGCCACGCCGGCGACGGGGTCCACCCACAGGAAGCCGCCCGCCTGGCCGAAGTGGCCGAACGTGGCGGGCGTGTTGCGCGTCCCCGTCCAATGGGGACGCTTGGCGTCGCGGACCTCCACGCCGAGCCCCCAGTCACAGGGGTCGTAGCGGCCGAAGCCGGGCACCACCCCCACCAGGCCGGGGAACCACACGGCGCGGGCCCGGGCCACGGTGTCGGGCGCCACCAGGCGCGGGCGCACGAGCTCGGCCCCCAGGGCCAGCAGGTCGCGCAGCGGGCCCCGCGCGCCCGACGCCGGTGACGCCCCGGGGCCGAGGGCGGTGCCGTCCATGGCGAGGGGGGCGAGGACGCCCTCGCGCAGGTAGTCGGCGAAGGGCATGCCCGCCCGGGCCGCCAGCGCCTCGGCCGCCACCTCGACGCCGCGGTTGGAGTAGATGCGACGCGAGCCCGGGGGGGCCAGCGGACGGTCGCCGTCGGGAGGGAGCCCCGAGGCATGCGCCAGGAGATGGGCGACGGTCGACCCCGGCGGCCCCGCGGGCGTGTCCCAGGGCAGGGTCCCCTCCTCGGCCGCCACCCACGCCGCCAGCGCCACCAGCACCTTGGTGAGCGAGGCCCAGGGGAACACCGTGCCGATGTCGCCCGCGGTGTCGACCACCGTGACGTCGCCGCCGGCTCCGGCGCGCACGACGCCCACGGCGACGTCGCCCACCGGCCACGTGCCCACCTCGGCGGCGAGCGGGGTCACCCGGCACCGCCCGGACCGTGCGCCCCTCGGTCCGCGGGCGGCGGCGTCCTCAGGTGGGGGGCGCCGCCCACTCGGTGGTCTCGGACCGGTGGCGGGCGTAGTCGACCTTGCCGGCGGGCGAGCGCCCGATGGTGTCCACGAAGCGGACGCGCTTGGGGGCCTTGAACGCCGAGAGCTGGGCCCGCACGTGCCCGATGAGCTCGGTGTCGGTGACCGAGGCATCCGGGCGCAGCTCCACGACGGCGGCCACGGCCTGCCCGAAGCGGTCGTCGGGGATCCCCACGGCGACGGCGTCGCGTACCGCCGGGTGGCGCTTGAGCACCTCTTCCACCTCCTCGGGGAAGACCTTCTCGCCGCCCGTGTTGATGACCACCGAGCCCCGCCCCAGCAGCTGGATGGCGCCGTCGGTGTCCACGGTGGCGAAGTCGCCCGGCACCGAGTAGCGGACCCCGTCGAACACCTTGAAGGTGGAGGCCGACTTGTCGGGGTCCTTGTAGTAGCCGAGGGGGTTGCGCCCGGCCAGCGCCAGCATGCCGACCTCGCCGGACCCCGGCGTCACGTCCTTGCCCGTCTCGGGGTCGACGACCCGCACGTCCTCGTTCAGCGAGAAGCGCGCCGTGTGGGCGGCGTTCTCCCCGCTCGACACCGACGTCCCCAGGCCGAGGGCCTCGGAGGAGGAGAAGGCGTCGACGAGCATCATGTTCGGGTGGTGCCCCAGCAGGGCGCGCTTGGTCTCCTCGCTCCACATGACGCCCGACGAGATGAACGCCAGGAGGGTGGAGAGCTTCCAGCGCCCCGGGTGCTCGTCCAGCGCGGCCAGGATGGGCTTGGCGAAGGCGTCGCCCACGATGGCCACGGTGTTGACGTTCTCGCCGTCGATGGTGTCCAGGAGCTCGACGGGGTCGAAGCTCCGCTTGGTCAGGGTGACCACGCACCCGCCCACGGCCATGGCGCCCATGGCCGTGAAGGCGCCCGTGCCGTGCATGAGGGGGCAGGCGGGCAGGTGCACCGGCCCCGCGCCCACGATGGTCTTGCGCACGCCCTCGACGCCGCCGTCCTCGGGGACCCGCAGGAAGTTCCCGGCGTTGAGGCGGCAGAACAGGTCGTCCTGGCGCCACATGACCCCCTTGGGCATGCCCGTGGTCCCGCCCGTGTAGAGCAGGTAGAGGTCGTCACCGCTGCGGCCCCACGGCGGCCGCGCCCGTTCGGCGGGCTCCGACGCCAGCGCCTCGTAGGGGGTCGCCCAGTCCGGGCACGGGCCGCTGCCGTCGTCCACCCACAGCCAGGCACGCACGCGCGGCACGCCGCTGCGGATCCGCTCGACGCGCTCGGCGAAGCTCCCGTGGAAGATCACCGCCACCGCGTCGGCGTTGTCCCACAGGTAGAGGAGCTCCTCGTCGCCGTAGCGGTAGTTGGTGTTCACCGGCACGAGGCCGTCCTTCACGATGGCGAAGGTCGACTCCATGTACTCCGGGCAGTTGTAGAGGTAGTGGGCCACCTTGTCCTGGCGGGCCACCCCCAGGTCGAGCAGGCCGCGGGCCACGGCGTTGGCGCGGCGCTCGAGGTCCTCCCAGCGCACCCGTCGTTCTCCGTGCACGGCGGCGGGGGCGTGGGGAATCGTGTCGGCCACGACTTCCCACACGTCGGCGAAGTTCCAGTCGGTCACCCGGGCAGCCTACGCTGAGCGGCCGTGGACCTCGCCCTGCCGGGAGACGGCCATCCGGCGCGCGCCGCCTTCCGGGCATGGCTGGCCGAGCACCCCCGGCCCACGCCCCGCCAGATCGCCGACGCCGGCTACGTGGCCCCGCACTGGCCGCGGCCGTGGGGCCTCGAGGCCGACCCCGTGGCCCAGCTCGTCATCGACGACGAGATGCGCCGGGCCGGGGTGCGCCGTCCCTCCAACCAGATCGGGATCGGGTGGGCGGGGCCGACGCTCGTGCACGCCGGGACCGAGGCGCAGAAGCGCCGCTACCTCCCGCCGCTGCTGGCGGGGGAGGAGATCTGGTGCCAGTTGTTCTCCGAGCCGGGGGCGGGGTCGGACCTGGCCGGCTTGTCCACGCGGGCGGTGCGCGACGGCGAGGAGTGGGTGGTGAGCGGGCAGAAGGTGTGGACGAGCTACGCCCACGTCGCCGCCCTCGGCATCCTCCTGGCCCGCACCGACCCCGGCGCGCCCAAGCACCAGGGGATCTCGTACTTCATCTGCCCCATGGACGCGCCCGGCGTCACCGTCCGCCCCATCGTGGACATGACCGGCGACCACGCCTTCAACGAGGTGTTCCTCGACGACGTGCGCCTCCCGGCCGACAGCCTGGTGGGCGAGGTCGACAAGGGGTGGGCCCTGGCCAAGGTCACCCTGGGCAACGAGCGCGTCTCGCTGTCGGGGGAGGGGGCCCTGTGGGGCCAGGGCCCCACGGCCGCCGACCTGCTGTCGCTGGTGCGCGGGGCCGGCGGCGTGCGCGACGCGGTGCTGCGCCAGCAGCTCGTCCGGGTGTGGGCCGAGGGCGAGGTCCTGCGCCTCATCCGGCTGCGCACCGTGAGCGCCGCGGTGGCGGGCCGGCCGCCGGGGCCCGAGGCGTCGGTGCGCAAGGCGCTGGCCGACGACCACGGGCAGCGGGTCATGGAGGCGGCCACCACGCTGGCCGGCGCCTACGGCCTGCTGGCCGACGGCGGGCCCGCCGAGGGGCTGGCGCGGCGGGCCGACGGCGCCGGGCGGGCGCCGGGTGAGGGCGTGCCCGCCGGGGGGTGGCCCGCCGCGGTGTGGTCACGGGGCTACCTGTTCTCGCGCGCCCTCACCATCGGCGGCGGGACGGCGGAGGTGCAGCGCAACATCATCGCCGAGCGCGTGCTCGGTCTGCCCCACGACGTCGACCTCGAGGCCGGGAGGCCGTGGTCCGAGGGGCGGGGGGCGCCGCCCGCCTGAGGGCGCCGCCGCGCTACGGCGCCGGCGCGGCGGCCCGCGCCAGCACCCGGCGCACCAGCCGGGCGAAGGCGTCGGGATGGCTGAGCGGGGCCCCGTGGGCGCACCCGGGGATGTCGATGACCTCGGCGCCCGGCACCAGCGCGGCGGCGGCGTCGACGGCGCGGCGGTGGTGCGGGAGCGACGCCGATCCCCGTCCCAGGACCAGCGGCACCCGCAGCGCCCGCAGGTCGAACGGCGCCCGGTCGCGGCGGAGGTCGGCGAGCTCGGCCACGAGCGCCGGGCCGTCGGCCTGGCGCGCGGCCCGGGCGTGGGGCGACAGCCGCTCCCACCCCCCTTCGCCGACCACCCGCCGGAAGAACCCCTCGGCGAAGGTGGCGGGGTCCTCGTCCGTGATGCTCGAGGCCGTGCGCCGTGGCCACCACGGCTCCCAGGGCAGCGGCATCTCGTAGGCGCCGACGGCGCGCACCGTGGACGGCGACGCCAGGGCGGCGCCGAGCGCCACGTCGCCGCCGTAGGAATGGCCCACGACGACGGCCGGGCCGACTCCCACCACGGCCACGAGGTCGGCGACGTGCTCCTCCAGCGAGCGCGCCACACCCACGGCACGCGAGTGGTTGTAGCCGCGCCGGTCGTAGGTCACGACGTGTAGGTCCGACAGCCTGCGCACCACCCGGGCGAACGTCGCGCCGCGGTCGAGCGAACCGTGCACGAGGACCACGGCGGGCAGCGGGGGAGTGGTGGGGGTGCCGGCGTGGTCGACGAGATGCAGCCCGGCGGGGGCGGCGCTCACGCAGTCGCCGCCGCGGGGCCCGCGTGACGGCGGCGACGGGGGTTGTGCACGGATCGTGAGGCTACCGCGCACCCCGGGCTCCGCCGGGACGGCCCCCGGTAGGATCGAGGCGATGGGTGACGACGACACCACGGTGACGAGCCCTGCGCCGGGCGGCGCGTTCGGTCCCAACGCGTGGCTGGTCGACGACATGTACGCCCAGTACCGGGCCGACCCGTCGTCGGTGAGCGAGAGCTGGCGCGAGTTCTTCGCCGACTACGCGCCCGCCGGGATGCCCGACGGCGCGGCGCCGGGCCCGGCCCCGCCGGCCCCGCCCCTCCCCTCGGCGCCCGTGGCCCAGGCGCCCCCGGCCGCGCCGGCCCCGCAGCCCGTCGCATCGGCACCCGCCCCTGCGCCCGTGGCCGGCGCGCCCCCCGCCCCGCAGGCCGCCACGGCGGCGGCGCCGGGGGCACCGTTGCGCGGGGCGGCGGCCCGCATCGTCGCCAACATGGAGGCGTCCCTCGCCGTCCCCACCGCCACGAGCGTGCGCAGCGTGCCCGCCAAGCTCCTCGAGGTGAACCGCAAGGCGCTCAACCAGCACCTGGCCCGCACCTCCGGCGGAAAGGTCAGCTTCACCCACCTGATCGGCTTCGCCGTGGTGCGCGCCCTGCAGGAGGTTCCCGCCCTGAACGCGTCGTTCGTGCCCGACGTCGACGGCAAGGGGACGCCCGGTGTGGACCGCCACCACCAGGTGGGCCTGGGGCTGGCCGTCGACGTGGAGAAGTCCGACGGCTCGCGGACGCTGCTCGTGCCCGTGATCCGGGGGGCCGAGAGCCTCGACTTCCGGGGGTTCGTGATCGCCTACGAGGACCTGGTGCGCAAGGTCCACACCGCCAAGGCCACCCCCGACGACTTCGCCGGCGCCACGGTGACGCTCACCAACCCCGGCACGCTCGGCACGGTGCAGTCCGTGCCCCGCCTCATGGCGGGCCAGGGCGCCATCGTCGGGGTGGGCGCGCTCGGCTACCCGGCCGAGTACCAGGGCGCAGACCGGCGCAGCCTGGCCGAGGTGGGCGTGGGACCCGTGGTCACCCTGACCTCGACCTACGACCACCGGATCATCCAGGGCGCGGAGTCGGGGCTGTTCCTGGCCTACGTGGGCGAGTGCCTCACCGGCGAGCACGGCTTCTACGAGTCGGTGTTCGCCGCCATGGACGTCCCCTACGAGCCGGTGCGGTGGCAGGCCGACGACAACGCCGGCGACAGCGAGTACCGGCGCCTGG